>JACMOV010000116.1 GCA_014377845.1 Herminiimonas sp. | reverse complement strand
TATAATGCGGCCCGACATGTCCGAACCCAAATCGCCGCAAAATTTGCCGCAAATCCCACCAGAACCCGCCGCGATTGACGAACGTCGAGCGCGGGAAGCCGCGCGTGAAAACAGCCCGCCGGGTGCGCGTGCGACGGCGCCGGACCCGATTCCGCAGGGTCGGCAGAATCCGCAGGAACGGCAGCGCCGACACGGCGAGCGGGTACCGCGCCCGGCGGCCGAGCCGCCCATCCGCAATCCGCTGCCCCCGATCGCCTTCCCGGAAGAGCTTCCGGTCTCGACCCGCCGCGACGACATCGCCGCCGCGCTGCGTGCCAACCAGGTCATCATCGTCTGCGGCGAGACCGGCTCCGGCAAGACCACCCAGCTGCCGAAGATCTGCCTCGAACTCGGGCGCGGCACGGCCGGGCTGATCGGCCACACCCAGCCGCGCCGGATCGCCGCGTCCTCCACCGCCAAGCGGATCGCGCAGGAACTGGGCTCGCCGCTGGGCGAACATGTCGGCTTCAAGGTGCGCTTCACCGATACGCTGACCCGCGGCGCGTGGGTCAAGCTCATGACCGACGGCATCCTGCTGGCGGAGACGCAGACCGATCCGCTCCTGAAGCAGTACGACACGATCATCATCGACGAGGCGCACGAGCGCAGCCTGAACATCGATTTCCTGCTCGGGTACCTCAAGCAGTTGCTGCCGCGCCGGCCAGACCTGAAGCTGATCATTACCTCGGCGACCATCGATGCCGATCGGTTTGCCCGGCATTTCGGCAAGGGCAGTGGCGAACACTTGAAACCGGCGCCGGTGATCGAGGTCTCCGGCCGGCTGTATCCGGTCGAGATCCGCTACCGCCCGGTCGACAATTTCGATGCCACGGCCGCCAGGCCGAATGCCGCAGGCGGTGCCGATGGGCAGAAGCGTGACGGCCGCCCGCAGCAAGGCGCGCAGGCGCAACGCGATCGTGGTCAGCGCGACCTGATGGAAGCGGTCACCGATGCGGTCGATGAACTGTGCCGCATCGGCAGCGGCGACGTGCTGGTGTTCCTGCCGGGCGAACGCGAGATCCGCGACACCGCCGAAGCGCTGCGCAAGCATCATCCGCCGCATGTCGAGATTCTGCCGCTGTTCGCGCGCCTGTCGGCGCAGGAGCAGGAGCGCGTCTTCAAGCCGTCGAATGCGCGCCGCATCGTCCTGGCGACCAATGTCGCCGAGACCTCGCTGACGGTGCCCGGCATCCGCTACGTGGTCGATGCCGGCACTGCGCGGGTCAAGCGCTACAGCTATCGCAACAAGGTCGAGCAGTTGCAGATCGAGGCGATCGCGCAGTCCGCCGCCAACCAGCGGGCCGGGCGCTGTGGCCGGGTCGCGGCCGGCGTCTGCATCCGTCTGTACGAGGAACAGGATTACCTGCAGCGGCCGAAATTCACCGAGCCGGAAATCCTGCGTTCGTCGCTGGCCGCGGTCATCCTGCGCATGAAGTCGCTGCACCTGGCCGATGTCGAAACCTTTCCGTTCATCGAGCCGCCGCCAGGGCGGGCAATCGCCGACGGCTACCAGCTGCTGCAGGAGCTGGGCGCGGTCGACGACGACAATCGCCTCACGCCGCTCGGCCGCCAGCTGGCGAAGCTGCCGCTCGATCCGCGTGTCGGCCGCATGATCCTGGCCGCGCTCGAGAATGTCTGCCTGACCGAGATGCTGATCATCGCCGCCGCGGTGTCGGTGCAGGATCCGCGCGACCGGCCGCTGGAGGCGCAGGCGGCCGCCGACCTCGCGCACAAAAAATTCGCCGATGACAAATCCGAGTTCCTGAGCTACCTGAAGATCTGGTCCTGGTTCGAGGACGCCATCGCGCACAAGAAATCGAACAAGCTGTTGCAGGAAAACTGCCGCGCCAACTTCCTGTCCCAGCTGCGCCTGCGGGAATGGCGCGACGTGCACTCGCAACTGCTGACCATCGTGCGCGAGCAGGGCTGGCGCCTGAACGAAGCGCCGGCGACCTACGAGAACCTGCACACGGCGCTGCTGACCGGCCTGCTCGGCAATATCGGTTTCAAGGCCGACGACGACACACATTATCTGGGCGCGCGCGGCATCAAGTTCCATATCTGGCCCGGATCGAGCCTGGCGAAAAAAGCCGGCAAGTGGGTGATGGCCGCCGAGCTGGTCGACACCACGCGCCTCTATGCGCGCACGGTCGCCCAGATCCAGCCGGAGTGGCTGGAAAAGGTCGGCGGTCACCTCCTGAAAAAATCCTTCGGCGAGCCGCGCTGGGAAAAAAGCACCGCGCAGGTCTCGGCCTACGAACGGGCCACGCTCTACGGCCTGGTGGTCTACAGCCAGCGGCGGATTCATTACGGTTTGGTGAACCCGGTCGAGGCGCGCGAAATCTTCATCCGTGATGCGCTGGTCGGTGGTGAATTCATGACCCGGGCGCCGTTCTTCTCGCATAACCAGAAGCTGATCCGCGAGATCGAGAACCTGGAGCACAAGTCGCGCCGCATGGACGTGCTGGTCGACGATGAACTGATCGCCGCGTTCTATGATCAGGCGCTGCCAGCCCACGTCAATAACGGCATCACGTTCGAGAAATGGATCAAGGACGCCAGCGTCGCCAACCCGACCGTCCTGTACCTGAACAAGGACGATTTGATGCGGCATGAGGCCGCCGGCGTCACCACCGATCTGTTTCCGAAGCTGGTACGCATGGCCGGCATCGAGATGACGCTGTCCTATCATTTCGAGCCCGGTGCGCCGCGCGATGGCGTCACGCTCGCGCTGCCGCTGTTTGCCCTCAACCAGGTCTCGGCCGATCGCTGCGACTGGCTGGTGCCTGGCATGCTGAAAGAAAAAGTCCACCTGCTGATCAAGTCGCTGCCGCAAAAGCTGCGCCGCCACTGCGTGCCGCTGCCCGACTATGCCGCCGGGTTCTGCGAGCGCATCCATGCGCGCAACATCTTCGGTCGCGCCAGCCTTCTCGACGCCATCATCGACGACATCCGCACCCAGACCCAATTGAACGTGCGCACCACCGATTTCAAGACCGAGACCTTGCCGGCGCATCACTGGATGAACTTCAAGATCATCGACGAGCATGGCCGCCAGCTGGAGATGGGCCGTAACCTGGCCAGTCTGCAGGCGCAGTTCGGTACCCAGGCACGGGAAAGTTTTCAGCGCCTGGCCGAGCAGACGGCGATCGCGCCGGTCGATGCGATCGCATCAACCGAGGCCGTTAGTGCGACGCCGCCGCGTGCAACGCAGGCTGGCGGCAAGCTGGCGCATCCCGTAAAAAATACTGTCACCGCGCCGCCTGCCGCGCCTGCCACCAAATACCAGGGCCTGACCAGCTGGTCCTTCGGCGAGTTGCCCGAGCTGCTCGAAATCCAGCAGGGCCGGCAGACCATGATCGGATTCCCCGCCTTGGTCGACAAGGGCGCGCATTGCGACCTGGAAGTGTTCGACGACCCGGCAGAAGCGGCGCGCATCCATCACCTTGGGCTGCGCCGGCTGTTCGGGCTGCAGCTGAAGGAGCAGCTCAAGTATCTGGAAAAGAATATCCCTGGCCTGCAGCAGATGGGCATGCAGTTCATGCCGCTCGGTTCGCAGGAAGAACTGCGCGACCAGATCATCGCAGCCGGCCTGGAGCGGGCCTGCATGCAGGTGCCGCTGCCAAAGAACGCGGCCGAATTCGATCTGCGCAAGGAGCAGGGAAAATCCCGCCTGAACCTGTTGGTCAACGAGATCGCCCGCATGGCAGCGCTGATCCTGACCGAGTTCCACGCCTTGCCGAAGAAGCTGCAGGGTGCGAAGGGCCATCCGCAGACGGTCGCCGACATCGAGGCGCAGGTGAAGAATCTGGTTGGCAAACGCTTCATCGCCGACAATGATTTCGCGAACCTGAACCACTTTCCGCGCTATCTGAAGGCGATCGGCGTGCGCCTCGAAAAGCTGCGCACCGACCCGATCCGCGATCCGCGCCTGACGGCCGAATTCGCCCAGGTAGCGACACCGTATCAGCGCGCCTGGAACGAGCGCCAGAGTGCGCGCAATGCCGACCCCAAGCTGGTCGAATTCCGCTGGCTATTGGAGGAATTGCGAGTCTCGCTGTTCGCCCAGGAGCTGCGCACGCCGATGCCGGTATCGGTCAAGCGGCTGCAAAAAGTCTGGGAAGCGATGCAAAGGTAAGATACGGACATGGACAGCATCGATCTCGAAGTACTCAAGCAATGCCGGCAATGGGTGGCCGCCGACCTGCGCTGCCAGCTCGTGACCGTGATCCGGACCTGGGGTTCGAGCCCGCGTCCGGAAGGCGCGACGCTGGCCATCTGCGAAGACGGCACGGTGGTCGGCTCGGTTTCCGGCGGCTGCATCGAAGACGACCTGATCGCCAGGGTGCGTGCCGAGGGCATTACCCGCACGCTACCGGAAATCGTCACCTACGGCATCACCGCCGACGAGGCGCACCGATTCGGTTTGCCGTGCGGCGGCACGATCGAACTGGCGATCGAGCCGCTGTCGCCAGCCAGCCGCATCGATGAATTGCTGACGCGGCTGGACCGTCACGAGCTGGTGGCGCGCCGGCTCGATCTCGGCGATGGCACGGTGGTGCTGTCGACCGCCACCGCGGCCATGGCGCTGCAAAAAGAGGCAGATGCGCTCACCACGATCCACGGCCCGCGCTGGCAGCTCCTGATCATCGGCGCCGGCCAGCTATCGCGCTTCCTGGCGCAGATTGCGCTGGGCATGGATTATCACGTGACGGTCTGCGATCCGCGCGAGGAATACCGCGCCGGCTGGCAGGTCGAGGGCGTCGAGGTGGTGCATGCGATGCCGGACGACCTGGTGCAGGAACTGCATCTCGACAGCCGCAGCGCCGTGGTCGCAGTCACCCACGATCCGAAACTCGATGACCTTGCGCTGATGGAAGCGCTGAAATCCGACGCCTTCTATGTTGGCGCGATCGGTTCGCGCCTGAACAACGACAAACGGCGCGAGCGACTGAAGCTGTTCGATGTCAGCGACGCGCAGTTGGCGAAACTGCATGGCCCGATCGGACTCTACATTGGCAGCAAGACCCCGGCGGAAATTGCGATCTCGATCCTGGCCGAGATGACCGCGGTCAAGAATGGCATCGTGCTCGATGCATCGGTGCGGGTGGCAGGCGCCAAGCAGGCCGCGGAGGCTGAGGCTTTGCGCGCACCACAGGCCGCGGTTCGCCTCGTCTAAAAATCCTGTCGGCCGACGCAATTCACGTAAAATCGCTCTCCATCCTGCGGCGACTGACCATTCAGCCTGCCGCCCCAAATCCAATCTTCCTTACCGCACGAGAGCAACATGTCCATCAAATCCGACAAGTGGATCCGCCGCATGGCGCAGGAAACCCAGATGATCGAGCCGTTCGAGCCGCAGCAGGTTCGCACCGCCAACGGTCACAAGATCGTCTCCTACGGCACCTCGTCATACGGCTACGATATCCGTTGCGCCGACGAATTCAAGATCTTCACCAACATCAATTCCACCATCGTCGACCCGAAGAATTTCGACGAAAAATCCTTCGTCGATTTCAAGGGCGATGTCTGCATCATCCCGCCGAATTCCTTCGCCTTGGCGCGGACGATGGAGTACTTCCGTATCCCGCGCAGCGTGCTGACCATTTGCCTGGGGAAATCGACGTATGCCCGCTGCGGAATTATTGTCAATGTGACACCTTTTGAGCCGGAATGGGAAGGCTACGTCACGCTCGAATTCTCCAACACCACGCCGCTACCGGCGAAGATCTATGCCGGTGAAGGCTGCGCGCAGGTGCTGTTTTTCGAGAGCGACGAAATCTGCGAGACTTCCTACAAGGATCGCGGCGGCAAATATCAGGGGCAGACTGGCGTGACGCTGCCCAAGGCCTGAAGCCTGAGGCCGTTTTCGAAATGGCATTCATGGCATTTCGAAGACTGTCCCAAGCGCCGGCCTCATCGTGACCGGCATGCTTCCGAGCGCGCGCCGCGCGCTTAACCAAATCTCCCCAAGCCGCTCTGAATGGCCTGCATGGTGCCGACCACACCCTTGCGCAACGCCTGCTTCAACCCTGCATCGGTTTCAGTGCGCTCGGCGGCAATCAGGCTGATCTGCAATGCATTTGCCGTATCCAGCATCGGCGCCTTGCGCGCCAGGCTCGATGCCATCGCCGGTTCGGTTTCAAGCAGTGTGCTGCTCTGCTTGATCGACAACACCATCTCTTTGGTGCGATCGAATTCCTGCTTGAGGTCCGCATGGATCGCGTCCCCGACGCCGTCCGTCTTCACCAGGTCGGCGTAACCCTTGACGATGGTGAGGTCGACTTTTGCCAGCTCGTTTTCTGTTCGATCGATCAGCGACCGGAAAAACGGCCACGTCCGATACATTTCCTGTAGTGCGTGCAGTTCCGGACCGGCCACCGGTTGCGTCGCGTCGGCATGCACATGCTCCCGTAGCGCCGTGCCCATGCCGTACCAGGCCGGCACCATGGCGCGCGACTGGTTCCAGCCGGCGACCCAGGGAATGGCGCGCAGCTGATCGAGTTTCAACTGACCATCGGCCAGATTGCTGCGCGACGAAGCGCGGCTGCCGGCGTTTAGATCGGCGACATAGCCGACCGGCGTGGCCTGGTTGTAATACTCGAGAAAACCTGGCTTTTCCGCCACAAGCTGCCGATAGACTTCGGATGAGCGCGTGCTCATCTTTTCCATCGCTGCGCGGTATGCCGGAGTTTCCGGAACGTCACGGGGAAGGTTGGCGTCGATGGCCGCCGCCGTTATTGTCTGCAGATTATGTGCGGCGGCCTCGGACGTGCCGTACTTGACCGCCACTTCTTCGCCTTGCTCGGTATATCGCAGCCCGCGCCGCGCCGCGCCGCTCGGCAGCATGTCGACTTCCTGCTCGGGGTGCAGGCCGGCGCCGCGCGCGACCGTACCACCGCGGCCATGGAACACCAGCAGGTCGACGTCGTTTTCCGCCGCGACTTCCTGCAGGTACACCAGCGCCTTCTGGATTTCCCAGTTCGAGGCCAGCGGGCCGTCGAGCCGGTTGCTGTCGGAATAGCCCACCATGATCTGCTGCGTGTTGTCGCGCTCCTTGAGCCAGGCGCGGTATTGCGGATGCGCCAGCAGCGTGCCGACGATCTCGCGGCCGTTCTTCAGGTCGGGCACGGTTTCGATCAGTGGCACGATGTTCATTTTCAGGCCGTTCGCGCCGGCCAGGCCGACCTCCTTGAGCAGCACCATCGGCTCCAGGATATCGCTGACGCTTTCGGTATTGGCGATGATGTAGTTCGGCATGGCGCGCTCGCCGAACTTCGTTTGCACATCGCCGATCGCCCGGAAGATTTCCATTTCCTTGTGCGTCTGGGGCGAATGCGCGCCGTGCGGATCGTAGAGCGGCGCGTCGTCGGGGGCGAGCAGGCGCTGCCACAGGACGGCCTGCTTTTCTTCTTCCGTCAAAGCGGCATAGTCCGCGACGATGCCGGCTTCGTGCAGCAGGTCACCGACCGAATCTTCATGGGATGCGCTGTTCTGGCGAACATCGATGGAAGCGGTGTGGAAGCCGGCGCCGGCGATTTCGCGGGTGAAGCGCGACAGCCTGGCTTGCGCAGCACCAGCTGGCAACCTGGCGCGCAGGGCTTCGAGATCGGCGATCAGCGCCTCCGGACTTGCATAGGGTGCGACGGCCCCGCTCGCGGCGGCAGCGGCCGTTGGGACGTCCCCACCGGTCAGTGTTCGTCGCGTCGCTGCGATGCGGTCGGTGATGCGCGCCGATTCACCGGGCGCATAGGTCTCGATGAGCGAGCGGAAACTGCTGCTTTTCAAGAGTTTGCCGGCGCCAAGTTTGTCCTAGTACCGTGCCAGCGCCACGTCTGCCTGCAATGCCACGACGCTGCGCATGGTCGCCGCATCCACCAGCACGTTGCCATCACGGTCGCCGCCGATCCAGCTGTCGACATTGAGGATCGGGTCGACCAGCGCCGGGCCGGCGTGCCGTTCGATGCTCTGGTCGATCTGCTTGTGCACGCGGCGGATTTCGCGCTGGATGCGTTTCAAGTGGGGTGTATTGTTTTCCGCTTCATTACGCACGCTGGGACGCTTTGCACGGCCACCGCTTTTTTGCCAGAGAGCGTTGCAGGTATCGCGCAATACGGTGGGGTCGTCGAGCCGGTGGGATGCTGCATTCAGGCGGTTGATCGACTCGGGATTGTGCAGGTTGGTGGGATGAGCCGTGAAGACCGAGGCCACCGTCATGCTGGAGAGCGTGCGCCGGATCGTCTCCGGGTTGTGATCATGGTGCCCGGCGAGGATTTCGATGCAGTTGTCGATGGCGTCGCTGCCCGCCGATCGCGCGGCTTGTGCTTTCGCTTCGGCTTCTGCCACGCCATAGACCAGCAACTGGCAGTCGATCATTTTCGCAAGGTCCCGGATCGCCTCCGGATTGGATGTCTTGTAGCGGTTGACGAAGGCGTCGACGCTGCGTTGCCGCTCGGCGAACGGGGCCTCGCTTTTGCGCATCAGCTCGAGGACGGGACGCGCCGATTCGAATACCTCGGGGTTGACTTCGGCCCTGAAAATGGCAAGGAACTGGCGGTTGATGACTGCCATTTTCTGATCGAGATCCCCGTGCAGTCCGTGCGCCTCGATGTCCTGCGAAAAGCTGACCCGGCGTGCGTTGCCTGTGGCAGTCGATGCGGATCTGGATGCCGATGAGGATGCATCAGCGGTTGTGCCGATGGTCCCGCGCAGCAGGGCGCGCGCTGCGATACGGCTTGATTCGGTTCTGGATTCTGCGTTGGTAGTGGTGGGTCCGTTGTCATGGCTGGCAGTACTGCGGGGCGACGCCGGCGTGCTGATATCGCTGCTGCTGCGGGGTGTGTGGGTAGGCGGTGTCGTGGCATTGAACATGCATTGTCTCCTGAGTATGGATGGGGCAATTGTTTGAATCAGGTGGGCCGTATCTTAAAATACGCGCCGCGTGGTTGGGCTGTCGATCGAGAGCTATCTCATCGACTTCTGTTTTTTGACAAGCGCGGCAAGATGCCCATGTCGGATCGCCTGGACCGACTGGATCGATCGGCGCGATTGGGCTGCCGCAACCAACGTACGAGAGAGCGGAACAATCATTGCGAGCGCTGGTCGCATGCAAGTCCACTACCGACCCAAATCGAAATCGGATCGAAATTGGACCGTGCAGGGCGGGACAGTTCAGCAGATCAAGCAAAGAGGTGATGCATGCCGTTGTCAGCCACACGCCTTCTTGGCATCGCCCTCATCGTTGGTTGGTCGGTGTGCGCAGTTGCACTGGCTGAGACTGGCAGGGAGGGCGAGCACTCGGCGCACGCCGTCTCGGTCGCATCGAAACGCCCGCTCGATCATTCCGGAAAACCGCGCACGGGAAAAGCGTCGTACTACGCCGCTCGCCTGCACGGCAGGAAGACCGCCGATGGCAGTCGCATGAACCTAAACTCCAACATGGCCGCGAGTCGCACGCTGCCGTTCGGCACGTGGGTGAGGGTCACAAATCTGAGGAACGGCAGGAGCGCGACCGTCCAGATCCGCGACCGCGGCCCTTATGTCCGGGACCGGATCATTGACGTGATGCCACGGGTGGCGGACCAGTTGGGTTTCAGAAGAGCAGGTGTGGCGCCTGTCGTGGTCAGGCCGTTGAGGATGCCGCGGAAAAGCGCCGTGAAAGATTTGGCAGGCATTCAATCCGGCACTGGCCGCCAGCGCCGCCCGGGCTGAGCGGTTTTCAAAGCGGCCGGGACCAGCGATGCGATCCCGGCAGTGTTTCGTCAGAGTTTCACGCAATCCACGAAATATCCCCGCTTGCCGTCCACCTCGCGCGTCACGAGGCCATGCACGTCAGTCTCGAAACCGGGAAACCGCTCATTGAAGTCGCGTGCAAATTTCAGGTAATCGACGATCGTGCGATTGAAGCGCTCGCCTGGAATCAGCAACGGAATACCCGGCGGATAGGGTGTCAGCAGGATCGAGGTCACACGGCCTTCGAGCTCGTCGATGGGTACCCGATCGATTTCGCGATGCGCCATCTTGGCGAAGGCGTCCGACGGCTTCATCGCCGGCTGCATGTCGGACAAATACATCTCGGTCGTCAGGCGCGCCACGTCATAGGCCTTGTAGAAGTCGTGGATCTGCTGGCACAGCTCGCGCAGGCCGATGCGTTCGTACTTCGGATTGGCGCCTGCGAATTCCGGGAGGATGCGCCAGACCGGCTGGTTCTTGTCGTAGTCGTCCTTGAACTGCTGCAGCGCGGTCAGCAGCGTGTTCCATCGGCCCTTGGTGATGCCGATCGTAAACATGATGAAGAACGAGTACAGGCCGCATTTCTCGATGATGACGCCGTGCTCGGCCAGGTACTTGGTGACGATCGAAGCCGGAATACCGGTGTCGCCGAACTTGCCGTCGAGCGACAGACCGGGCGTGATGATCGTGGCCTTGATCGGGTCGAGCATGTTGAAGCCCGGCGCCAGATTGCCGAAGCCGTGCCAGTCGTCTTCGGCGCGAATCATCCAGTCCTCGCGCGAGCCGATGCCGTTGTCCGAGAACGTTGCCGGTCCCCAGACCTGGAACCACCAGTCCTTGCCCCATTCTTCGTCGATCTTCTTCATGGCACGGCGGAAATCAAGTGCCTCGAGAATGCTTTCCTCGACCAGCGCGGTGCCACCCGGCGGCTCCATCATCGCCGCCGCCACGTCGAGCGAGGCGATGATCGAATACTGCGGCGAGGTCGAGGTGTGCATCAGGTACGCTTCGTTGAAAGCGTCCCGATCGAGCTTGACGGTCTGCGATTCGCGCACCAGGATCTGCGAGGCCTGCGACAGGCCGGCCAGCAGCTTGTGGGTCGATTGCGTCGAGAAGATCATCGACTCGCGGGCGCGCGGCCGGTCCTTGCCGATCGCGTGCATGTCCTTGTAGAACTCGTGGAAGGTCGCATGCGGCAGCCAGGCTTCGTCGAAGTGCAGGGTGTCGATCTCGCCATCGAGAATGTCTTTCAGCGTCTCGACGTTGTAGATCACGCCGTCATAGGTCGACTGGGTGATGGTCAGAATGCGCGGCTTCTTGTTGACGGCTTCGCGGGCGAACGGGTTGGCTTCAATCTTGCGTTTGATGTTCTCGATCTGAAATTCTTCGAGCGGGATCGGACCGATGATGCCGAGGTGATTCCGCGTCGGCATCAAAAATACCGGGATCGCGCCGCACATGATGATCGCGTGCAGGACGGACTTGTGGCAGTTGCGGTCGACCACGACGATGTCGCCGGGCGCCACCGTCGAATGCCAGACCATCTTGTTGCTGGTGCTGGTGCCATTGGTGACGAAATAGCAGTGGTCGGCATTGAAGATGCGCGCGGCATTGCGCTCCGAGGCGGCAACCGGGCCGGTATGGTCGAGCAGCTGACCGAGTTCTTCGACGGCGTTGCAGACGTCGGCGCGCAGCATGTTCTCGCCGAAGAACTGGTGGAACATCTGGCCGATCGGTGACTTCAGGAAGGCAACGCCACCGGAGTGACCCGGGCAATGCCAGGAATACGAGCCGTCGTTGGCGTAATGGACCAGCGCGCGGAAGAACGGCGGCGACAGGCCGTCGAGATAGGACTTCGCTTCGCGGATGATGTGTCGGGCGACGAATTCCGGCGTGTCCTCGAACATGTGGATGAAGCCGTGCAGTTCGCGCAGGATATCGTTCGGGATATGGCGCGAGGTGCGGGTTTCGCCGTACAGGTAGATCGGGATGTCGGCATTCTTGTGGCGGATTTCCTCGACGAAGGCGCGCAGCGACTTCAGGGCGTAATCGGTCTCCTCGAAGGAGCCGCCGCCGAATTCTTCATCGTCGATCGACAGGATGAAGGCGGAGGCGCGCGACTGCTGCTGGGCGAACTGCGACAGGTCGCCGTAGCTGGTCACGCCGAGCACTTCCATGCCCTCTTTTTCCATCGCATCGGCCAGCGCACGAATGCCCAGGCCCGAGGTGTTCTCGGAACGGAAATCTTCGTCGATGATGACGATCGGAAAACGGAATTTCATCGGGAATACTCCAACCGGGCCACAGGCCAGGTATCAAAATTCAGGTGCGGTGTGCGGTAGCGGCAATCGGTTTCGCCGTATGCCGCGTCGTAGAAACTAGATGTGCAGGTACGCCATCATGCCGACGCCGGCGCCGATCGCCGCCACGCCATAGGCGCCGAACAGCAGCCATTTTTTACGTGTCAGCAAGGTGATCGCCGCCAGTGAAATCGCGATCTGCTCGGCGGTCGTCGCCAGTGCCCAGCGATGATGCACGTGCATCGCTTCGTCGGATTTCTTGTCCCACTCCAGCGAAGTGGCCTCGAGTTTTTCGGCATCCTTCTTGATGCCTTCCTTTTCCTGCTTGTAGCGCTCGACTTCCGCCTTGTATTTTGCGGTGTCGGAGCCGGGCAGGGTGATCGCCAGTTCGGACAGGTTCTGCTTGTTCGATTTGGCCTGGTAGTAATTCCACTGGTTCGAGGCTTCGGTCTTCTTGATGGCGGCGTTGTTCTTGTACATGGCAGCCTGGTTCTGCGTGTCGCCGCCCTGGAAGCCGAACAGGGCGCCGACCGTCGCCATGATCGCAGTCATGACCGCGATCTTGCTCGAAAAATCATCGCCGCCGTGGGCGGCATGTTCCAGTTCGTGATCGTGCGGGCCGTGGACATGAAAACCTTCGGACATGGATGCTCCTAAATGCGTTGATAGGTCACGAATGCGTAGGCGCAGCCGTTATGCTCGGAATAATACGCCTCACGCGCGGTTTCCTTCCATTGATTCGTATCGATCGGCGGGAAAAAAGCATCGCAGTCGAACGCCTTGGCGATCTCGGTGACGATCATCCGCTCGCACAGCGGCAGCGCCTGCTGATAGATCTCGGCGCCGCCGATGACGAAGCCGTCCTGGCCTGGCACCAGCGCCACCGCGGCCGGAAGGGAAGCGACGGTGTCGACGCCCTCGTGCCGCCAGTCCGGATTGCGGCTGACGACGATGTTACGCCGGCCCGGCAAGGCCCGCCCGATCGATTCGAAAGTCTTGCGGCCCATGATGATCGGATGGCCGGTGGTCAGGCGCTTGAAATGGGCGAGGTCTTCCGGCAGGCGCCAGGGCAGGCGATTGTCGATGCCGATGCCGCCGGCGCTGTCAGTTGCAACGATGATGGTCAGGCGCATGTGGGGAGCCTCGATTGTGTCGGTAGGGAGCGCGCTTTGCATGATGCCCTCAAACTGCCATCGGCGCGCTGATCGGCGCGTGATGCTCGTAATCCTCTAGCGAGAAATCGCTCGGCTCCACCGTCTCCAGCCACTCCGGCGCGTACTCACCAGTCACCGCGTAATCCGGAATGCGATCCGAGAGGATCAGCTTCGGCGGCGCAAACGGCGTGCGGCGGCACTGTTCGGTGACCATGTCGAGATGGTTCTCGTAGATGTGCGCGTCGCCGATGAAATACGTGAACCAGCGCGGTGCGTAGCCGGTCAGCCGCCCGACCAGGTGCAGCAGCGCCGCGCCTTCGGCCAGGTTGAACGGCGTGCCCAGCCCGAGGTCGTTGCTGCGGATGTACAGGCACAGTGAAATCTCGCGCGTCGTCGCGTTCGGCAGGAACTGGTAGAGCAGGTGACAGGCCGGCAGGGCGATCGCATCGAGGTCGGCGCAGTTCCAGCCGTGGAACAGGATGCGTCGGCTGCCGGGATTCTTGATGATCGTGTCCAGGCATTCGCGCAACTGGTCGATTGCCTTGTAGAGCAGGACTTTCGGCTTGCCGTCTTCTTCGAGAGTCGACACCACTTGGAAGCCGCGGCGCTGCGCATCCGCCAGTTGCAGCGCGTTGTCGGCGGCGAGCAGCTTGTAGGCTGGCCAGGCGCGCCACTGCACACCGTACACCGCACCGAGATCGTCCTCGCCCTGCCGATACGGATTGGCCAGCCACTCCGCATTTTCATTGGCATTCTGGTCCCAGACCTTGCAGCCCAGCGCCCGAAAATCCGCTGCGCTACGCGAGGCCCGCAGGAACGCGACGAGTTCGCCGACCACCGCCTTGAAGGCGAGTTTCTTGGTCGTGACCGCCGGGAAGCCATCCTTCTGCAGGTCGAATCGCAGCATTGCGCCGGGGATGCTGATGGTGCGCACACCGGTCCGGTTTTCCTGCCAGCTGCCGGTGTCGAGGACGGTCTGGATGAGGTCGAGATATTGCTTCATGATAAAAGTCCGCAGGTCATGGTTTGCCCGATGATGGAGGTGCTGTCCCGATGCGCTTCAGTGCTGGTTGAACTGCAGCGCGGCCAGGCTCGCGTACAGTCCGCCTTGCGCCACCAACGAGGTATGCGTGCCGCTTTCGACGATGCGTCCGTCTTCCATCACGAGGATGCGGTCGGCGCGCTGCACCGTCGCCAGGCGGTGTGCGATGACCAGCGTGGTGCGGCCGACCATCGCCGCTTCGAGTGCGCTCTGCACCAGGCGCTCGGACTCGGCATCGAGCGCGCTGGTGGCTTCGTCCAGCAGCAGCAGCGGCGGGTTCTTCAGTAGCGCCCGGGCGATCGCGATACGCTGGCGTTGGCCGCCCGACATGCGTACGCCGCGTTCGCCCAGGAACGATTGATAACCCTCGGGCAGGCGTTCGATGAATTCATGCGCCGCCGCCAGCGTGGCTGCCGCGATCACCTCGGCATCGGTTGCATCGGCGCGGCCGTAGCGGATGTTTTCCATCGCGTTCGCCGAGAAGATGATGGTGTCCTGCGGGACGATGCCGATCGCATTGCGCAGTGTGTGCAGGTCGATCTTACGGATGTCGACGCCATCGATGCGGATCGTGCCGGATTGCGGATCGTAGAAGCGCAGCAGCAGCTGGAACAGCGTGGTCTTGCCAGCGCCCGACGGACCGACGATGGCGACCGTCTCGCCCGGTGCGATCGTGATCGACAGGTGCGACAGCGCTGCCGTCTGCGGACGTGACGGATAGTGGAACACGATCTCTTCGAGGGCGACTGCCGCGCCGGCTGCGGCGCGTGGCGGCAGGGCTTGTGGCGTAGCCGGCGAGCGGATCGGCGACTCTTCGGCCAGCAGTTCGAGCAGGCGCTCGGTGGCGCCGGCGGCGCGCTGCGCCTCGCCGAGCACTTCCGACAGGGCGCCGATGGCGCCGGCGACGATGGTGGCGTACAGGATGAACTGGCCCAGCTCACCGCCGGTCATGCGGCCAGCGATCACGGCATGCGCACCAAGCCAGAGCACGAAGACGATCGCGCCGAACACCAGCAGGATCGCGATCAGCGTCAGTACCGAGCGGGCGCGAATACGTTGCATGGCGGTGCTGAACGCGGTTTCGACCGACGTACCAAAGCGTCGCGCCTCGATGCGCTCGTGCGTGAAGGCCTGTACCGTCGGCATGGCATTGAGGATCTCGCCGGCGACGGCCGACGCATCCGCGATCCGGTCCTGCGACTCGCGCGAGAGCTTGCGCACCCGGCGACCGAACAGCACGATCGGCACCACCACCGCGACCAGCGCCAGCAGGATGATTGCCGACAGCTTGACGCTGGTAATGAACAGCATCGCCAGGCCGCCGACGAACAGCAGCACGTTCCGCAATGCCATCGAGATGCTGGTGCCGACCACCGACTGGATCAGCGTGGTGTCCGTGGTCAGCCGCGACAGCACTTCGCCGCTTTGCGTGGTTTCGAAGAACTGCGGGCTCTGCGTCACCACGTGCGAGTACACGGCGGTGCGGATGTCGGCGGTCACACGCTCGCCCAGCCACGACACCATGTAGAAGCGGGATGCGGTGGCGATCGCCAGTACGCAGGCCACGCCGAACAGGGCAAGAAAATACAGATCCACGTTGGCCGCGCTTTTCGATCCGGCCGAGCCGAAGCCGAGATCGATCATCTGCTTGAATGCGTAGGGGATCGCCAGCGTCGCGCTCGCGGCCACGACCAATGCGATCGCTGCCAGGATGAACTGCCGCTTGTAAGGCGCGAGAAACGGGAGCAGGCCGGCCAGGGTGGCCAGGCTGGTCTTGCGAGGAACGGCGGAAGCAATCTTGGTCATAGTTTCAGAGGTTTTACGTAGCCGGTCAGTTCCAGGTAGCCGCGTCCCGCCGGCTTGCCATCGCGACTGATCCGGACCGCGCCTTCCCAGTAGACGGCGCCCGTCGATTGCCGGGAATCGAGTTCCTGATCGTCCTGCAGAGGTGTCAGTTGCCAGGTCAGCGGCCCGGCCTGCACCTGGGTGGCCACAGGATAGACTGCGTCGGTATGCGGGGAGCGCCAGGAGCGCAGCGTCGTGAAACGCACCTGCTCCGGTGGGAAGTTCGTGATTTTACCCGATGCGTCCCGCAGGCCGGCATGTGACCAGAGCACTGCACCCTTGCGGTCGCGAATGCGGAACGCCATCAGTGCGCTGCCATCGTCGAGATTGGCGCCCAGCCAGTCCCAGCCGGTGGCGTCCGGATCGAGGTAGCTGGTCGACCATTCGTGATCCAGCCAGGCACTGCCGGTGACCGCAACCGGCTTGCCGCCACGGGTCACGCTGCCGGTCACTTTCAGGTGCGGCTCGCTGTAGTAGTAACTGGCCTGCGCCGGTTTCGGCCCCTTGTGCGAGATGCCGTTCTCGCCCTGCAGCATCGGCGCCTGCGTCGGCGAGAGGGTAATCGCGAGCGTGAACTCGCGTGCTTCAACCCGGGCTTCGTACTGTCCGCCGGGCAGGCGCCGGAAGGTCCAGTCGTCGAGCTTGACATCGGTGTTGCCGGTTTTTGCAAAAGCGATGCCGAAGCCTTCGCGGCCCGCCTTCTGGTCGTGCTGCAGACGGCCGATCGCCGGGTCCGACAGCGCCGCATGTGCGATCACCAGCTGCTTCGGTGCAAAGCGGCTCGGGTCGGCGGCATCATGCCCGGTCGCCGAACGGAAGAACGTCACCTGGAAGCCGAGCGGCTTGCCATCAGGCGTGGTAAGCCAGCCGGTGGCATACCACCACTCGGTCCGAAATTCCGGGTGCGCGCCGAGGTCAGCCGGCAGTGACAGCGGCCGCTCGGGCACCACGGTTGCGTACCGGGGCGGTGCGGCCGTGGCGGCGCAACACAGGGCGCATGTCAGAAGCAGCAAGAGCAGCTGGCGGCACATTTCTTTCAACATCACCAATCCTCCCTGACGGCCTGCAAGGCGCTGCCCGACACGGCGACCCGTCCCGCGATCAATGCGGTGGCGGCCGCCGACAGCAGCAGCACCAGCGCTACCACCGCCAGCCCGGCCCAGGGCACGTGCAACTGCATCGTCCAGTGGAACGACTGTGGATTGACGATGAAGACGAGGATCAGGCTGATGCAGAAACCGATCGCAAAGCCCGCCACGATGCCGATGGCTGTCAGCATGCCGCCTTCGGCCGCCAGCAGCACCAGTATCTGCCGCCGCGTCACGCCGATGTGGCGCAGCATGCCGAATTCGCGCGCCCGGGCCAGCGTCTGCGCCGAGAAGGTCGCGGCCACGCCGAAGAGTCCGATCACGATCGCCACCAGTTCCAGCAGGTAGGTCACGGCGAAACTGCGGTCGAAGATTTTGAGACTGATGGCACGGATTTCGCCCGGTTCGGCAAAGGCAAGGGCCGCGCCGAAGGGCAGTGCGCGCAGACTGGCGATGACCTGCGCCGCGTCGACGCCGGGCTGCAATTGCAATGCGCTATCGTTGACGTCGCGGTCGCCGGTCAGTTGCTGGTAATCGGGCAGCCGGATCTGGATTGCGCCGGACTGCCGCGCATAGTCGCGCCAGACGCCTGCGACCAGGAACCGGCGCGGCTTGCCGCCGATGGCGAGCGTGACGATGTTGCCCGGTGCGTAGCCATACAGATCGACCATTGCTTCGGACACCCAGGCCGGCGGCGTACCGTCACGCGCCGCCTGCTGCAGCCGGGCTGCCGGCAGTGCGGATTCGGTCATCGGCAACGCCTTGCCCGGGTCGGCGATATCGATCTGGCGGGCCAGGATCGCCACCGGCGGCTTCGCGGCATCGAGCGTGAGCTGCGAGGTGCGCATGAAATCGGCGTGCCGCACGCCACGCGTGGCGGCGATCGCTTGCTGTTCGGCCGGCTTGAGCGCGCCGGTGTCGCCGCTGGTGGCCGAACGCACGTAGAGATCCGCCGACAGCAGGTGCACCAGCCAGTCATCGACCGATACCCGGAAGCTGGCGACCATGATCGCCATCGCCACCATCAGGCTGAAGCTCGACAGCACGCCGCCCAGTGCGATCGACGCCTGGTTCGGCGCATTGGCGAGCCGACCGAGGGTGAGTGTCGGCAGTGCGCCGCCAGCGCCAGCCGGCAACGCACGCGCCAATGCGGAAAACACCAGCGCCGCCACGCGCGGCATGAGCGCGATGCCGCCGATCAGGATCAGCGCCACCGCGATGTAGCCGAACAAGGGCAGATCCGCCAACGGCGGGGCCTGCGTCAGCGCCGCCCCGCCTGCCAGGCACAGCAGTCCCGGCCATGCGCGGCCGAGTCGCGACAGCGCGCTGTCTTCGCTGCCGGCCTTGAGTGCCGGCGCCAGCGGTGCATGCGCTGCCTCCAGCGCCGGCGCGAGGCTGCCGAGCACCGCGATCACGCTGCCCAGACCGAAGAAGATCAGCGCCGCGACCGGATCGAAATGCACGCTCGGCTGCACGCCGGGGAAATAGCCGCCACCCAGGTCGCCACCGAAGAAATGCAGCGCCGCAGCCGCCATCGCATATCCGGCCGCCAGCCCGAGCAGGGCGCCGATCACGCCCAGCAAACCGCCTTCGAACAGGATCTGCGCCAGCAGCTGGCGGCGGGTCAGGCCGATCACGCGCAGCAGCGCCAATTGCGGACGCCGCCGGATCACCGACAGCGCCTGCGTCGAAAACACCAGGAACGCGCCCGTGAATAGCGCTACCAGCGCCAGCACATTGAGATTGACGCGATAGGCGCGCGACATGTTGTTGGTACGGGCTTCCTGGTCGGCGAGTTCGGTTACCACTACCGGCATTGGCATCAAGGCGGGCAGCGCCTGCCGAAACGCGGCGCGATCGACGCCGCGCAACAGTTTCAGGTCGACCCACGACAGCTGTCCGATCCGGTTGAAGCGCCATTGCGCCGCGCCGATATCCATCACGCCGATACGCTGCCCGGGCCGGGCACGGACCAGGCCGCCCGCAACCCGCAGCGTGACCACTCGGGTGCCGACCCGCACCTGCAGGTTTGCACCCGGCTTGAGATCGAGCCAGGACATGGCCGCCGGCGACAGGAAGATTGCATCGTCGGCCAGCGTGTCGAATGGCTTGTCCTCGGCGGCGATGCCGATCAGGTCCGGCGACACCTGCGCGGCGCGAAAGACATCGATGCCCAGCACCTTGAGGGCATTGCGCTGGCCAGGAATCACGGCGTCGACTTCGAGCACCGGGCTGGCCAGCGCGACGCCGGGCAGGGCGACCAAGAGCGGATAGACATTTTCATCGAGCGCTGGCTGCACGCCGCGCACCTGCAGATCGGATTGGCCGGACAGGCTTTTTACCGCCGCCGAAAATTCATTGAATGCCGCGCCGTTGATCAGGTCGATCGCAAAACCGAGCGCCACGCCGAGCGCAATCGCTGCAATTGCCACGATGGCGCGCAGCGGATGGGCGCGCCACTCGCCGCCCAGCAGCCAGCGCGACAGCAGGCCAGGGGTGATGAGGGCAACACGACTCATGCTGATGCGGCCGGTGCGGCCGGTGCGGGCTGCAGGCCGTCGCGCGTCAGGATCACGATCCGGTCGGCGGACTGCGCCGCCGCCAGCGAGTGGGTGACCATCAGCGCCGATGCGCCATTGGCCTTGAGTTCGGCGCGCAGCAAGTGCAGTACATCGGCTGCGGTATCGGGATCGAGGTTGCCGGTCGGCTCATCGGCCAGCACCAGCTTCGGACGGTGCACCAGCGCCCGCGCGATCGCTACCCGCTGCAATTCGCCGCCGGAGAGCTGGCGCGGAAAGTCATTGCCGCGACCGGTCAGGCCGACTGCCTCCAGCATCTCTTGTGCGCGGTCCATGCCGCTCCCATTGAGCAGCAGCGGCAAGGCGATGTTTTGCAGGAGGCTCAGGTGCGGCAGCACGTGAAAGGCCTGGAAGATGAAGCCGAAATGACTGCGCCGCAACCGGGTGGCGGCATCGTCGTCCAGCGTCGCGATGTCGACGCCATCGATCAGGATGGCGCCGCTGTCGGCGGTGTCCAGGCCCGCGATCAGGTTCAGCAGGGTCGACTTGCCGACGCCCGAATCGCCCATGACGGCCACGAACTCGCCGGCTTCCAGCGTGTAGTCGAGATCGTTGAGTACCCGCCGGCCATTGGCATATCCCTTGTTCAGCTTGCGCAGTTCGAGCATCGTGGTTGGCTTGTTCGTTGAGTGGATTCGCTTCAATGCTTCAGTGCGTCATGACCCGCCGCAGCCAGAAGCTGACCGCATCGACCAGCGCCACCAGCAGCAGCATCGCCAGGATCACGGTGGCTGCCTGCGGCATCTGGAACAACGACAGGTGGTACTTCAGCATCTGGCCCAGACCGCCGGCGCCGACCACGCCGAGAATCGCGGCGGCGCGGATGTTGTTTTCCCAGCGATATAGCGTGTACGACATCATCTGCGGCGCGGTTTGCGGCAGGGTCGCATACAGGAACGCGGCCAGCGGACGCACGCCATTGTTGCGCAACGCAGCCTCCGGCGCCGGCGAGCCGTTTTCGAGCGCATCGCCGAACAGCCGCCCCAGAACGCCCGTGGTGTGCACCGCCAATGCCAGCGTCCCGGCGAACGGGCCCAGGCCGGCGGTAATGAGAAGGATGGAGGCCCATACCAGTTCCGGGATCGCCCGCAGCACGTTGAGCACGCTGCGTACCGCGGCGCGCGCTGGCGCGCCGAAGCGGCCGCTGGCCGGCAGCGCCAGCAGCAATCCGAACAGCGCGGCAATCAGGGTGCCGAGCGCCGACATCGACAGGGTTTCCAGCGTCGCGACCGCCGTCTTGCGCACGAAACCGGCGGACAGGTCGGGTGGCGTGAAGCCACGCAGGAATTCCGCCGTCGTGCGCACCGCATCGGCGCTGAAGAAGTCGCGCAGCTTCCACGGCAGGCTGACGAAGCTCGCCACCACCAAGGCAACCAGGCCGAGCAGCAGCAACAACGTCGACCAGCGCAGGCGCGGCGCGGGCGGCAGGCTGGCGCGCATGCCGCTGCCGCTGATGGCGGGCGTCGTCATGCGAGCCGCCTGCGCAGCATCTTGCTCACGCCATCGGCACCCGCCACCAGCAGCACGAAAATGAACAGCATGGTCGACACTTCGCCACCTGCCAGCATCTTCATCGATTCATCGAGCCGCTGCCCGAGTCCGCCGGCGCCGACGAAGCCCATCACGACCGAGCCGCGGATCGCGCATTCCCAGCGATAGACGGTGTACGAAACGAGTTCGGAAGCCGATTCCGGCAGGGCGCCGTACAGCAGTGCCGCCAGACGTCCGCTGCCGTTCTTGAGCAGGACATCGGTGGCATGCGCATCCGACGATTCCAGGATTTCGGCGTAGACCTTGCCGAGCATGCCGCAGTAAGTCAGGGCGATGGCCAGGACGCCTGCGGTGGGTCCGAGCCCGATCACCCGCACGAACAGCAGTGCCCAGACCAGCTCCGGCACACTGCGCAGCAGGATCAGCAGCCAGCGCACCAGCTGCCGTACCAGCATCGGCATGCTGCCCATGCGGCTGCGGCCGATCCGGGAGACCGAGAGTCGATCGGTCACCAGCAACGTCATGGGAATCGCGCCGAGGAGGGCCAGCGTCATGCCGGCGCTCGCCATCGCAACCGTCTGCCAGGTCGCCTCGAGCGCGATCAGGAGGAATTCGCGCGAATGCGCCGGCGGGAAGAATCCAGCCAGGAAGCGGCCGGTGGCACGCAGGCTCTGCGCATCGATCAGGGTCCACGGCTTGAACTCGCTCGTGACCAGCATCGGCCACAGCACCAGGAGTCCGATCGCCGCCGCCATCACCCGGCCGCGCCAGGCCGGATCGGCGGGCGCGGCGCCGTGATCGCCAGTACGGGCCATGTCCATGCCTAGCAGCGCGGCACGAACACCACCGCCGGCGCGGCCAAGGCTTCCGGTGTGGACGGGGTCGTATCCGGCGCTGCCGTGGCGCTGTTGCGATACAGCGCCTCGATCATCGCATCGGTGACGTTCTCGCGCGGCGCGTCGAACACGACCCGGCCATCGCGCAAACCGACGATACGCGGGAACAGCGCCCGCGCCAGTTCGACCTGGTGCAGGCTGCACACCAGCGTCGCATTGCGTGATTGCGCCTCGTCCTGCAGCACCCGCAGCGTCTGCGCCGCGAGGGTCGGGTCGAGTGCCGACAGCGGCTCATCGACCAGGAACAGGCGGGCGTTCGAGACCAGCAGGCGTGCCATGCCGCAGCGCTGGCGTTCGCCGCCGGATAGCCGGTCGACCCGCGCATACAGCTTGTGCTGCAGGTCGAAGCGCGCCAATGCATCGAAGGCGGCTTGCGGATCGGCCGGCCGTAGCAGGGACACGATGGCGCGCCACAGGCTCCATTGCGGCAGCCGGCCGGCCAGCACCGCGCTCACCACCCGTTGCCGTGGCGGCAGGGGCGGCGTCTGCGGTGCGAGGAACAGTTTCGCGCGCAGGGCATGCCGCTCGGTGCTCGACAGCGTCCACGGCGTGGTGCCGAAGGCGGTAAGCGTACCGCTGCCCGGTTGTTGCGCCAGGGCGAGCGTGTGCAGCAGCGTGGTCTTGCCGGCGCCGGAAGGGCCGACCAGCGCCACCTGCTCGCCGTCGGCGATGACCAGGCGCAGGTCCGCCAGTGCCGGCGTGGCCGCGCCGGCGTGGCGCACGGACAGTGCTTCGAGTGAAATCGTCATGGAATGAGAGCAGATCTGGCAGGCTGCCGCGCCGGCCTTTTATTTCAGCAGGCCGGCATTGTGTGCGGCCGCTTCGATTGCAGCATAGTTTTCCGCCTTGGTGGGAATGAAGCGCGTGGCCCGCTGCAGCTCCAGGATTTCCTTGCCTTGTGGATCGTTGCGGTTCAGTGCCAGGAAAGCGTCGGTCAGCTTCTGGCGCACTACCGGGTTCATGTCGCTACGCACGCTCCAGTTGTAATCGTAATAGCCCGGCGTCGTGTAGAACACCTTCACCTGGCTGGTGTCGACTTTCGACTGGGCGACCAGTTTTTCCCAGACCGAGATGTTCAATGCGCCGGCATCGACCTTGCCGCCGGAAACTGCAGCGACCGTCGCATCATGCGCACCGGAAAACGCAATCCGCTTCAGGTCGGTGTCCGGATTGATCTTGGCCGCCAGCAGGTACGAGCGCGGCATCAGGTGGCCGGAAGTCGAGGATTCGGAGCCGAAGGTAAAGGTCTTGCCCTTCAAGTCGGCCAGCGACTTGATCGAGCGATCGGTGGTGATGAACACCGACTTGAATTGCTCGTCTTCCTCGCGCTGCACGATCGGGATCACCTTGCCGCCGCTGCGTACTTTCGCCTGCACGAAGGTGAAGCCGCCGAACCAGACCAGGTCGAGCTTGTTGTTGATCAATCCCTCGACCGACGCCGCGTAGTCGGTCACCGGCGTGAACTCGACTTTCATGCCGAGTTTCTTCTCCAGGTAATCACCCAGCGGCTTGAACTTGCGCTGCAGTTCGGTCGGCGACTCGTCGGGAATCGCCGAGACGCGCAGGACCTGCTGCGCCTGGACCAACCCGGCGCTGGTTGCAAGCAACGCACCGGCTGCCAGCATGATCAGGCGTTTCATCGGGTGTCGCAGGGTAGGCGTCGTCATGTCGATCCTTGTGGTGAGTAATACAGTGAGGGCGTCTTGAACGCGGCCAATGAAGGGGCGTTTGCAACCCGGCAAAGCGAGTTTTTGGCGACGAAGTATGCGTCAAATCCGGTTTTGCTGCCGGAGCGCTCACGCAATTTGTTAATCGTCTATCATAGCAAAAATCGCTACAAATGCTGGCTGGCGCGCAGTCATGCTTCATGGCTTGCGCTATCTTTTAATCACATTCCCCTGGCACGCGAGTCTCTTTCCCATGCACGACGGCTTTATCCAGCTCGATACCCAGAACGACGACCTGATCCGCGCGGAACTGCACGACGGATTGCGTGCTGCCAATGCGCACACGTCGCCAAAATACCTGTACGACGCACTCGGCTCGAAGCTGTTCGAGGCCATCTGCGAACTGCCGGAGTACTATCCGACCCGTACCGAGGCTGCCATCTTCGCCGACTTCGGTGACGAGATCGCGGCCTCGGTCGGCAGCGGCACAACCCTGATCGATCTCGGCGCCGGCAACTGCGCCAAGGCCGCGAAACTGTTTCCGGCGCTGCGTCCGGCGCAATACGTACCGGTCGATATCTCGGTCGACTTCCTGCGCGATGCCGTGGCCAGCCTGCGCCAGCGTTTCCCGGAGATCAAAATGCTCGGCGTGGGTATGGACTTCTCGGCCTCGCTGACCTTGCCGGATGCCGTGGCGCGTCATCGCCGGCTGTTCTTTTATCCTGGCTCGTCGCTCGGCAATTACACGCCGGACGAAGCCCTGGCCTACCTGCAACGCATCCGGATCGCCATCGATGGCGACGACGGCGCCAGTTTCAGTGGCGGCGAGGGCGGGCTGCTGATCGGCGTCGACCTGATCAAGGACCACGCATTGCTCGACGCTGCCTATGACGACGCGCTCGGCGTCACGGCGGCCTTCAACCTGAACATGTTGCGCCATTTGAATGCGGTCCTCGGCGCTGACTTCAATGTCCGGGACTGGCAGCATCGTGGTTTCTTCAACGCCGGCGAGAGCCGCATCGAGATGCACCTTGAAGCGCGCCGCGCGGTCACCGTGACCTGGCCGGGAAGCGAGCGTCGCTTCGATGCCGGCGAGCGCATCCATACCGAGAACAGCTACAAATATACGCAGCAGGCTTTCACCTCGCTCCTCGAACGCGCCGGCTTTTCAGTGCGTCATGTGTGGACCGATCCACAGCAGTGGTTCATGGTCTGCCATGCGTGTCCATCGGCCGGCTGACACCGCGCCCTGACGGCGGCGCACGCACGAAAAGGGAAATTTGATGAATGCACCGCATGAGCTCCGCCCTAAAAATGTTCCGCCCGCGCCGCCTGCCGTCGATCTCCTGACCCGCTTCAGAACGGTTCGCGAAGCAACGATGCGTCGGGTTGCGCCACTGAGCGCGGAAGACTGTTGTGCGCAGTCGACGCCCGACGCCAGTCCGGTCAAATGGCATCTCGCGCACACGTCGTGGTTTTTCGAGACGTTCATCCTCGAGCGCTTCGAGCCGGATTTCGTGCCGCATCACCCGGCGTTCCGGATGCTCTTCAATTCCTATTACAACGGCATCGGCGAGCGGCACCTGCGCGCGCATCGCGGCCTGATCACGCGGCCTTCGTACGCACAGGTGCTCGCGTATCGGGCCGCTGTGGATGCACGGGTCGAGGCACTGGTGTGCGGCCTGCATGCCACCGCCGTCGATGCGCCGACAATCGCGAACCTGCTCGCGCTGGGGCTGCAGCATGAGCAGCAGCACCAGGAACTGATCATGACCGACGTGCTGCATCTGCTGTCGATGAATCCGCTACAGCCGGCTTATCACGGTGTCGCACAGCTTCACGCGTCAACGCTGGCGGAGCAACTGCACTGGCGCTGGTTCGAGGCCGGCATCGTGATGATCGGGCATGACGAGGTTGATTTCTGCTTCGACAACGAGGGGCCGCGACATCGCCAGTTCGTCGAGCGTTTTGCGCTGGCGTCGCGGCTGGTGACCAACGGCGAATTCCGCGCCTTCGTCGAGGATGGCGGTTACGACGAGCCGGCGTTCTGGTTATCCGAGGGCTGGGACTGGGTCCGCGCAAACGATTTGCGGCAGCCCTTGTACTGGCGGCATGATGCCGAAACCGGTTGGCAGGAATTCGGCTTGCATGGATTGCAGCCGATGGATGCGCAGGCGGCGCTTGCGCATGTTTCTTTCTACGAGGCGGATGCCTATGCGCGCTGGGCCGGCGCCCGCTTGCCGACCGAAGCGGAATGGGAATCCGCAGTCGCCGCCGACGATGGCAGCGCCCTGTCGCAGGCATTCGACACGTGCTGGCAATGGACCGCCAGCAGTTATGCGCCGTATCCCGGCTACGCGCCGCAGGAAGGCGCGCTCGGCGAATACAACGGCAAGTTCATGGTCAACCAGTACGTGCTGCGTGGCGGCTCGTGCGGCACGCCGGCTGGGCATGCGCGGGCGACGTACCGTAATTTTTTCCCGGCGATGGCACGCTGGCAGTTCAGCGGCATCCGTCTCGCACAGTCGGCGCCGCGCGGGTACTGATATTCGAACAGGCTGTTGAAGGCAGGCTGTTGAAGGCCGCCTGCCCGGCGGTTCCGGCTGTGGCCGTTATGGGCTGACGTGCACCTTGCCGGCGCCGGCCTGCATTTCACCGATCACTGCCGCGTCACCAAAGCCTTCCCGCGCGAACAATGCCAGCACGGCCTCGACTGCCGCCGGGTCGCACGAGACCAGCAGCCCGCCGGAGGTCTGCGGATCGGTCAGCAACATCTGCTGCACCGGCGTGATTGCATCCGCCAGCACCACGTCGTGACCATAGCCGCCCCAGTTGCGGCCGGAAGCACCGGTGATGAATCCCTGTTCGGCCAGTCGCTGCACTTGTGGCAGCAGCGGAATGCTGGCCATGTCGAGCCGCGCATCGAGCTTCGCGCCACGCGCCAGTTCGAGCAGGTGGCCCAGCAGGCCGAATCCAGTGACGTCGGTCAGCGCATGCACGCCGTCGAGTTCCGCAAGCGCCTTGCCCGGCTTGTTGAGCTTGGTGGTGTTGGCAATCATCGAGGCGTAGCCTGCATCGTCCAGTGCCTCTTTTTTCAGCGCAGCCGACAGGATGCCGACGCCGATCGGCTTGCCGAGGATGATCTTGTCGCCGGCTTTGGCATCCGCATTGCGCTTGACCTTCGACGGGTGCACCAGGCCGAGCACGACCAGGCCATAGATCGGCTCGACCGAGTCGATGGTGTGACCGCCGGCGATCGGGATGCCGGCTTCGGCGCAGATCGATTCGCCGCCCCGGATGATCTGGCCGATCACTTCGACCGGCAGCTTGTCGATCGGCATGCCGACCAACGCCAGCGCCATGATCGGCGTGCCGCCCATCGCGTAGACATCGGAGATCGCATTGGTGGCGGCGATGCGGCCGAAGTCGTACGGATCGTCGACGATCGGCATGAAGAAATCGGTGGTGGCGATCAGGGCCTGCTCGTCGTTGAGGCGATAGACGGCTGCATCGTCGGCGGTTTCGATGCCGACCATTAGCTCCTTGGGTACCGGAAAACCGCTGGAATTTTTCAGGATTTCAGCCAGTACGCCGGGGGCGATCTTGCAGCCGCAGCCGCCGCCGTGGGAGAAGGAGGTGAGTTTGATTTTCAGGTCTGCTGGTGCGTTCATGGGTGGCCGTCGGTAAGCGTTGAAAGATGCACCTGATTATCCACCAACTCGCGCACGGCAGTTTTTTCGATTGCGGGGGCAAAGAGCGCAGCGCGCGCAGCGCACTGTTCTTTCAGCGTCGCATGGAACACCGGATCGGTCGCGGCACGGTCGATCAGCCGCGCCAGGGCAGCGCTGTCGCCCAGCGGAAAGTAGCCTGCATACCCCTCGCCAAGCATGCCCCGGTTGCCGGCGATGTCGGAAGCGATGACCGGTGCGCCGCTGGTGACGGCTTCGATGATGACATTGGCGCCGCCTTCCATCTCGGAGGTGATCACCATCAGGGCACACCGCTTCAGGCGCTGGCGGGTCTGCGCATGTGGCATCGGACCGAGCCAACGGTAACGCGCCACGTTGGCCTGCGTATCGGCAGCGAGTGCGCCGAGCGCCAGGTCGAGCGCAGCCCCGACATGCAGCAGGCGGACATGTGGTGCGCTGACCATCTGCGCTGCGTCGATGAACGTCGCCGGCCGTTTCTCTTCCCGCAGGTGGCCGATCATGATGACGTCGAATGCGACCGATCCTGCGGCCTGCAGAAACGGCTTGAGACTTGGCGCGGACTGATGGATCACCGTCGCCTTGGCGCGCAAATGCGGCGCCAGTTCATCCAGCCCGGCCGCTTGCAGCACCACGATCCGCGTTGCTAGCTCGAGCGAGCGCTGCGCGCTGGCGTCGGTGCGGATGTCACGGTACAGATCGGTGCCGGTCAGGATCACCACCAGCGGGCGTTGCGGAAAACGGCGCGCGTAGGCATCGATCGAGTCCGCCGAGCGCCGGGCATGTAGTGCGATCATCAGGTCAGGCGAGGCTGTCAGCGCATCTTCGGGATCCCATGTCATCATGCAGGCGACGCGGTAATCGCAGCGCAGGTAACTTGCCCACCGGCGCGCGGTCTGCCAGTTGCCATTGTTGGCATTTGCCAGCGCCGGACTGATAATGACGACCTGCGGTTTGTTGGACTGCATTTTTCCCTGTTTCATTTTTTGAATCATTTGCCGCTGCATGCGAGATCGATGCATGATCGATGCTTGCGCCGATGCCTGTCACCGTTACATTCGAAGCCACCCGATGCGCATCTCCTTCCGAACCGCGAACGCGGTCGAACTTGCCACCGCGATCCAGGAATCGCGCGCCAATACGCTTGCCTTGTTCGATTGCTTCGCCGCCGTGGGACTGGACGAGCCGCGCAACGTACCGCTGCTGTCGATCATCAATCCGCCGCTGTGGGAACTCGGTCACCTGTCCTGGTTTGCGGAATGGTACATCCTGCGCGAGGCGCAATCGAGCGACCCCACGAGCGCCGTCCGCAACTCGATGCTGACCAAGGGCGACGACTGGTTCGACTCTAACACGGTGCCTCACCGGCAACGCTGGAGCCTGGGCCTGCCGAATGCCGGCGCGCTCAAGACCTATTGTCATGAGGTGCACGACCGTGTTCTCGATCGCCTGTCGCGCACGACGAACGACGACGCCGCGCTCTATCCCTACCGGCTGGCGCTGGCGCATGAGGACATGCATGGCGAGGCCTTCGCCTACACGTTGCAGACACTGCGGGTCGCGCCACCGGCGGCGCTGGCGGCGTATTCTTCGCCATCCTGGGCACAAGGCGAGATCCGTTTTGCCGGCGGCACGATCACCATGGGCAGCGATCCGGCAGCCCCGGGTTTCGTGTTCGACAATGAGAAGGCGGCGCATCCGGTGCGGGTACCGGCGTTCTCGATGGACGCGACGCTGGTGTCGAATGCGCAGTACGGCGAATTCGTCGCCGATGGCGGTTATCAGAACCCGGGCTTCTGGAGTGCCGCGGGCCGCGCCTGGCTGATGCAACAGAACTGCGCCGCGCCGCGCGCCTGGGTACGCGACGGTACGCGCTGGCTGTGCGAGCAGTTCGATCGCCACGCGAGCCTGGCGGCGCATGCGCCCGCGCGGCACGTCAACCTGTTCGAGGCGCAGGCCTACTGCATGTGGGCGCAGCGGCGCTTGCCGACCGAGGCCGAGTGGGAGTTCGCCGCGCTGTCAGGCCATCCGGCATTCCGCTGGGGCGACCTGTGGGAGTGGACCTGTTCCCCCTTCGAGCCGTATCCGGGATTCGCACCGGACGCGTATCGCGAGTATTCGGCGCCGTGGTTCGGCTCGCACCAGATCGTGCGGGGCGCATCCTTCGTCACGCCTGCGCGCATGAAGTCGGCGCGGTACCGGAATTTCTACGAGCCGCAGCGCAATGACATGTTCATCGGGTTGCGTACCTGTGCGATGTGAGCCGAAGCGTAGGGGCAGCGTTTCCGCCGGTGGTGAAACCGGTTGATATCGGGACCTGACCGTCGGCCAAAATGAAAAAGACCGCCGCGGCACTGCCGGGCGGTCTTTGTTTAATCTGCGCCGGTTAGCCGGCGCTGCCTCGTGCGACCCGCGCGCGATTAACGGTCGCTGAACGAGCGGCGTGCACCTGTGTCGCCAGTGCGCGGGCCCTTGCTGAAGCTGCTGCCTTCCTTGCGTGGGGCAGCGCCCGGCTTGCTGAACGTGCGCTGGCCTGGCTTGCTCGGCGCACCGCGGTTGTCGCCCGGCTTCCAGCCGCCCGGCTTGTGGCTTGGACGTGCTGCCGAGGCGGTACGCTTCGGTTCGAAGCCTTCGATGACATCCACCGGAATCAGTTGCTTGGTGAAGCGCTCGATCCGCTTGACGTTCATGCCTTCCGCGTGATTGACCAGCGAGATCGCCAGTCCGTTACGACCGGCGCGGCCGGTACGACCGATGCGGTGGACATAGTCTTCCGGAAATTTCGGCAGGTCGTAGTTGACGACGTGCGTGATTGCCGGCACGTCGATGCCGCGTGCGGCGACGTCGGTTGCCACCAGGACGCGAACCTGGCCGCGGCGCATGCCGTCGAGCGTGCGATTGCGTGCGCCCTGATGCATGTCGCCATGCAGTGCGGCGGCAGCGAAACCAGCGATGTTGAGGCGGTCGGCGATGGTGTCGGCGTCACGCTTGGTCGCGGTGAACACGACTGCCTGATCCATGGTCTCGTCGCGCAAGATGTGATCGAGCAGGCGATTCTTGTGCGACAGGTCGTCGACGAAGTGAACGCGCTGCTGGATGTTTTCGTGCTTGTTGGTCGAGCCGGCGATCTGGATCACCAGCGGGTCCTTCGTGATGCGCTTGGCCATGTTGCCGACGACGCCATCGAGCGTTGCCGAGAACAGCATGGTCTGGCGGGTCGCCGGCGTGGCAGCGACGATCTTCTCGATGTCGTCGATGAAGCCCATGTCGAGCATGCGGTCGGCTTCGTCGAGCACCAGGATTTCGAGTTGCGAGAAATCGATCTTGCCCGATTCCATGTGGTCGATCAGGCGGCCTGGCGTAGCAACGAGGATCTCTGGATTCTTGGCCAGCAGTTGCATCTGCTTCGGATAAGGCATGCCGCCCAGGATCGAGACAGCCTTGACGCGGCGCATGAACGAACCGTACTTGTCGGTTGCGGTCGTTACCTGCAGTGCCAGCTCGCGGGTCGGCGTCAGCACCAGCATCTTCGGCTGGGCAGCCTTGAAGCGGGGACGCTCGCCACGTGAACGGGCGGATTGGGCTTCCTGGTTTGCGGTACGACCAGCCTCGGTCTGCGGCAGGTCACCTTCAAGTGCAAACTTGTGCAGGGCTGGCAGCATGAAAGCAGCGGTTTTTCCCGAACCGGTTTGCGACGATACCAGCAAGTCGCGGCCAGCGATGGCAGCAGGAACGGCTTGCGCCTGGACGGAAGTTGGGGTGGTATAGCCGGATTCGGTGAGTGCCTTCAGGACGGACGCGTGGAGGCCAAGTGCTTCAAAAGTCATTTAATATCTTTCGTAAAATCAGCGCTGCGCCGCACCGTGATGATGCAAGCGAGCGAAAAGAGGCAACGCCAACCAACGAAACAGCTGTGAAAGCTCAGAGAGATTTCGGCACAGAAAGCTTTGCGCCGGGAAGATGTCCAAAGTTCGACACCAGAAGGCGGGAGGGCTTTATCGTTAATGCGAAGGGTTTGCGATGCTGCGTGAGTCGCTGTGTGGATGCGGCCTGACTGTGAGCCGGGCCGCCGGGTCACTCAGCGAACAGGCAAGATCATACGTGGCGCGACCTTTCCTGTCCACCTTTTTTTGCAGTGCAACGAAACGCGCGCCGCACATTGCACGCCTTTTTCCGCTCTGCACTCGGAGGCTTTGCGCTGTGAAGCGATTACTCCGCCATGCCGCCGACGACCTGGGAAAAGCCGCCGTCGACATAGGTGATTTCGCCGGTGATGCCGCCGGCCAGGTCCGACAGCAGGAAGGCGGCGGCATTGCCCACGTCTTCCAGCGTGACGTTGCGACGCAGCGGTGCGTTGGCCTTGACGAAGTTCAGGATCTTGCTGAAATCCTTGATGCCGCTGGCAGCCAGCGTCTTGATCGGACCGGCAGAGATGCCGTTGACGCGCACGCCCTTCGGTCCGAGCGATTCGGCCAGGTACCGCACGCTGGCCTCAAGTGACGCTTTCGCCAGTCCCATCGTGTTGTAGTTGGGCAGGGCACGCATCGATCCGAGATAGGTGAGCGTCAGCAGCGCGGCGTTCGGCCGCAACATCGGCAGCGCGGCTTTCGCCATCGCGGGGAAGCTGTAGGCGGAGATGTCGTGGGCAATCTTGAAGCCCTCGCGCGACAGGCCTTCCAGAAAATCGCCGGCGATCGCCTCGCGCGGCGCAAAGCCGATCGCATGCACCAGGCCATCGAGGTGATCCCATGACTTGCCAAGATCGGTGAACAGCGCATCGATCTGCTCGTCACTGCCGACGTCGCAATCGAAAATCAGCGAGCTGCCGAAATTGCCGGCAAATTCAGTGATGCGATCCTTGAAGCGTTCACCGACATAGGTGAAGGCGAGTTCGGCGCCTTCGCGGTGACACGCTTGCGCAATGCCGTAGGCGATCGAGCGGTTCGACAGCACACCGGTGATCAGGATCTTTTTACCTTGCAGGAATGCCATTGCGAACTCCGCGAAAATGAGGTCAGTGGGGGCCGATGCGCCGGGCGCAGTGGACGATGTGCGAGATTGTAGGGGGTCGGGCGGCGCAGGGCAACCCGGTCCCGCCGCTGCGATCAGGTGTCCGGCTCAGGTGTCTGGCTTCCTGGTGCTCTTGGCAGAGGCCATGACGGCCTTGCGGTTTGTCTGGCCGGTGGCGACCTGTTTGACCGCGCGTGGATGATGCGTACCGGCCTTGCCGGCGACATGATACGCAGTCGATGGCGCGGCAAGGCGGTGGCCGCCGGGTGCCTTCGCCAGTTTGTACGGCACCTGCAGCTGCAGCTTCTGGCCCAGTGTCAGCCGATCCAGCTTGAGGCTGTTCCAGCTGCGGATCTGGGCCACGGTCACCTTGTTGCGCGCGGCGATCGAGGCCAGCGTATCGCGGCGGCCAGCCTTGACGGTGATCTTGCGCGTGTCCGGTACGTCCGGTTCGATCGCCATCACGGCCCGATCGGCCACTTCAGGTGCGATATCGTTTTCGCCGGCGATTTCCGACTTCGGCACCAGGATCGTCGAGCCCGGCTTGAGCCGCATCTTCGGCGGGATATGGTTCACTTCCCGTAGCACTTCCGGCGTCGTGCCCAGGCGCGCAGCGAGTGTCTCGATCCGTTCGCGGGCGCTGCCGACCGTGTGCGCGGTCCACGACGAGAGCGCATGCCCCCACTTCGCGAGGTTCGCCCGGAATTTCGTGGCATTGCTCTCCGGGAGAAGGATCTGCGTATTGCTGCTGCCAGTGATGACCGGCCGGTTGAACTGCGGATTGAGCGCCCGGAATTCGTCGAGAGAGAGTTCGGCCAGTTGCGCGGCGACCTTGACGTCGATATCGCGCGTCTTGCCGATGGTGACGAAGTAGGGCTGGTTATCGACCTTCGGCAGCGTCAGGCCATACTGCTCGGGCGCGGCGATGATGTTCTTGACCGCCTGCAGCTTCGGCACGTAGTTGCGGGTCTCGACCGGCATCAGGGGCGAGAGGCTGTTGAAATCGATCGGCAGGCCGGCCGCCTTGTTCTTGGCGATGGCGCGCTGCACCGACCCTTCGCCCCAGTTGTAGGCCGCCAGGGCGAGTTGCCAGTCGCCGAACATGCCATACAGCCGCTGCAGATAGGTCAGAGCGGCATCGGTCGAGGCCAGCACGTCGCGCCGCTCGTCCTTGAACATGTTCTGCTTTAGCTTGAAATCGAGGCCGGTCGACGGGATGAACTGCCACATGCCGGCCGCCTTGGCGCTGGAAAAAGCCTGGGGATTGAAAGCGGATTCGATGAACGGCAGCAGCGCCAGCTCGGTCGGCATGTTGCGTTTTTCGAGTTCCTGGACGACATGGAACAGGTAGCGCGACGCCCGGGTCGTGGTGCGCTGGATGTAGTCGGGGCGCGTCGTGTACCAGGCGGTCTGGGTATCGACCAGCGGATTGACCAGGTCCGGAATCGCGAATCCCTTGCGAATCCGTCCCCAGACATCGACTTCCTCCATCGACAAGACGATCGCAGAGGGATCGTAATTCGGATCGAACACATTGTCGCTGCCGGTCGTTTTGGCCCAAGTGTAGGACGGCAGGGAAAGGTCGTTTGCGGCGGCCGGCAGGCAGGCGCTGCACAGCGCGGCGGCGAGCGATAGCGTACGGAATCGGGCCTGGTGCATGAGGTCTCGCTGGTAAAAGTGAGGCCGCCCGCGAAAGCGCCGGCGGCCGTAATGTTGGGGGAGTGTAAGTACGGGAGTTTTGATGCGTCAAGCATATTCACCCTGTCGGGGGCCACGCTCACGCATTCCCGCGGCGCGTGTTGACAGTCGTTGTGACTGTCGACCGGCCAATCGATCGCTGGCCAATCGTGAGCCGGCACCGGTAGCGTCGAACAATAAAACTACCGGTACCCGTTTTTCCATTCCCTTAAGGCAGCGAATGCGGCAATCGGTTCCCGTGTGTCAATACGATTTTCCGCAATCAGGCGGTCGATGATCGCCGGTTCGCGATAACGCAGGAAGGGGTTGGTCGATTTTTCGAGCTTGATGGTCGAAGGCACCGTGGGCTCGCCACGGGTGCGCTTTGCCTGTTCGCGTTCGATGCGCTCGACCAGCGTCACGTTCTCCGGATCGACCGCCCGCGCAAAACGCAGGTTGGCCATCGTGTATTCATGCGCGCAATAGACCTGGGTGGTATCGGGCAACGCAGCCAGCTTCGCGAGCGAGGCGCTCATCTGCGCCGGCGTGCCTTCGAACAGGCGGCCGCAGCCACCGGCAAAGAGCGTGTCGCCACAGAACAGCCATTGCTGCTCCGCCGCGACGTAAGCGATGTGACCGCGTGTATGGCCCGGCACGTCGAGCACTGACAGCGACAGGCCGAGTTCGGGTATGGTGGCGATGTCGCCCTCCACAAGCAGGTGATCGACGGCGGCGATGTTCTCGTGTGCCGGGCCGAAAACCGGCACCCGCCGATGCTGCAGCAAGCGTGGCACGCCGCCGATATGGTCAGCATGGTGATGAGTCAGTAGAATGGCGACCAGCGAGAGCGCGTGTGCCTCCAGCGCAGCAAGGATCGGGGTCGCATCGCCAGGATCCACGACGGCCGCGTGCGTGCCGTCGTGGATCAGCCAGAGATAATTGTCATCGAACGCGGGAACGGTCAAAACACTGAGCATGCGCATGGAACATCCGTCGTTACAAAAATCCATTATAGCGCTCGGTCCCTGGCTCGAAACTGCGGCAGGACAGTACGTGCTGGCGTGGGAGCAGTCGCGCCTCGATGAACTGACTGCCGACATCTTCGGTTTCAATGCGCTGCAGATCGGGCTGCCGCAGGTCAACGCGTTGCAGGCCAACCGCATGCCGCACAAGTGGTTGAGCAACGGCGTATTTCCGAATCCCGGGACCGCGCAACCGGATGCTGCGCCCGGCGACGCCGGGCCGGCGATCCTGACCGTTTCGGTAGTACATGATTTTGCCGAGCTGCCTTTTGCTTCGCAGAGCCTGGACCTGGTGGTGCTGCCGCACGTGCTTGAATTTGCCGCCGAGCCGCACCAGGTGCTGCGCGAGGTCGAACGCGTGCTGATACCGGAAGGCCGGCTGATCGTGTGCGGCTTCAATCCGGCCAGTCTGTGGGGTGCGCGTCAGGTCGTGGGGCGTTTGAGTGGCGCGCATTTCCTGCCGCTCGATGGCGAATTCATCCGCATTTCGCGCATGAAGGACTGGCTGAAACTATTGAACATGGAAGTCGATCGCGGCCACTTTGGCTGCTACGCGCCGCCCTGCACGACCGACGCCTGGCTCAAGCGCTACGCGTTCATGGAAAAAGCCGGCGACCGCTGGTGGCCTTACCTTGGCGCGGTCTACATGATGCAGGCGATCAAGCGCGTCAAGGGCATGCGCCTCATCGGCCCGGCATGGAAGCATCGACCGGTGGTCGCGGCGGGCGCGGTACCGGTCACAAACCGGGCCGAGCTATGAATCTCATTGCAAAAGGACGAATGGAAACGATCGATATCTACACGGACGGCGCTTGCAAGGGCAATCCTGGCCGCGGCGGCTGGGGCGCGTTGCTGCGTACCGGCGAGCATGTCAAGGAGCTGTGCGGCGGCGAACCCAACACCACCAACAACCGGATGGAACTCAAAGCCGTCATCGAAGCGCTGGGCGCCCTGACCCGTCCCTGCATCGTGGTCGTGCATACCGACAGTCAGTACGTGCAGAAAGGGATCAGCGAGTGGATCCACGGCTGGAAGGCACGCGGCTGGAAGACGGCAGCAAAAGCCCCGGTGAAGAATGTCGACCTGTGGCAGGCGCTCGATGCAGCGCAGGCACGGCATACGATCGAATGGCGGTGGGTGAGGGGACATGCCGGGCATGAGGGCAACGAACGTGCCGATGCGCTCGCTAACCGCGGTGTCGGCATGGTCGATTGACCGCTTGACCGATCGATGGACTGATCGCTGAATTGATCAACTGAATGCATTCTTTGCCATTCTTTTTTTGCCTTATTTTTTTGAATGATCTTATGCGTCAAATCGTCCTCGATACCGAAACCACTGGCCTGAATCCGCGCTCCGGCGACCGCATCATCGAGATCGGCTGCGTGGAGCTGATCAACCGCCGACTGACCGGTAATAATTTTCATAGCTACATCAATCCGGAACGCGACTCCGAAGAGGGTGCGCTTGCGGTGCATGGACTGACCACGGAATTCCTTTCCGACAAACCGAAATTTGCCGAGGTGGCCGACGCGCTTCGTGTCTATGTCGCGAATGCCGACATCATCATCCACAATGCACCGTTCGACGTCGGTTTTCTCGACGCGGAGTTCGCGCGCCTGCAGGTGCCGCGCTTCCGGAATCATGTTGGCGAGGTCGTCGATACGCTGGTGCGCGCCAAGGAAATGCATCCCGGCAAACGCAACTCGCTCGATGCCTTGTGCGACCGCTACGGTGTGTCGAATGCCCACCGTGCGTTGCACGGCGCGTTGCTCGATGCCGAACTCCTGGCCGAAGTCTATCTCGCCATGACCCGCGGCCAGAACAGTCTCGGCATGGACCTCGGCGACGCCCCGGCGACCGTCGATGCAGCGGGTGCGGCGGCGCAATTGATGGAACTCGGCGCGATCCGGGTGCTGGTGGCGGATACTGTTGAATTGCTGGCGCACGAAGCGACCCTGAAAAGCCTCGACAACGAAGTGAAGGGCAAATCGGTGTGGCGTGCCGCGCTCGATGATTGAGCGCGACATGCGGGACGAGTCGTCTCGGTACCGAAGGTAAGCGCGGCCAGTTCCAGCGGTTGATCCGGCCGCCTGTTCTGTGCGATAATCGCGGCCTTGCCGGCAAGTCGGCGCCTGATATCGGCGCGGTCGATGCCGAGCGGGGAGGTTAGCTCAGGGGTAGAGCGATCGCCTCACACGCGATAGGTCGCTGGTTCGAAACCAGCACTTCCCACCATGATGAATCGACGTGCCGGCAGCGCGGGTGCGATTGCAGATAGAAGCCGCCTCGGGGCGGCTTTTTTGCGTCCCGCGGCATCGCACGCCATCACGCCACACGGCGACTTAAATCGACAAGCGCAGATCCCGCATCATGCGGAAATTTGCTCGCCTGTTTCGCACTTTTTGACGGCGCGCCGGACGCCCGATGCGCCAGAAGCCGAAGGCTTTGCTGCTATGATCAAACGCTACCTGCCGTCATGTTCCGGCATTCGGTTTGACCAAAAATACATCTTTCAAAACCAGGAGACTGATGATGCCCCGCATACCTTACCAACCCGCCGATCTCGCCGAGCCGGCCGCCATTGTCGATGCGATTCGCACGCGGCGTGGTGGCGGACTCCTCAATCTCGACCGCATGCTGTTGCAGAGCCCTGCATTTGCACGCGGCTGGAACGCGTTTCTGGGCGAGGTGCGTACGGGACTGAGCCTGTCCCCGAAACTGCGCGAGCTGGCGATGTGCGTGGTTGCCGTCATCAACGGCGCCGACTATGAGTTCATGCATCACGCACCTGAATTCATCAAGGCCGGTGGCAATGCGAAGCAGGTCGAAGCACTGAAACAGGACGACCTGGAACATCTGAGCGAACAGGTCGTGAAGGATCGTATTTTTGATGCCGAGGAGTTGGCGACGATCGCGCTGACGTTCGAAATGACGTCGCATGTGCAGGTGAGCGATGAAACCTTCGCAGCCGTACGCGCCGCATTGCCGGACGACCAGCACGTGGTGGAACTGGTGGGCGTCATTGCCACCTACAACATGGTGTCGCGGTTTCTGGTGGCGCTTGGCGTCGAGCCGGAATGAAGTAGTACTGCGGTCAACAATGGAAAAAGGCACCCGAGGGTGCCTTTTTTGCGTCAACCCAGCAGCAGGCTTGCGCCTGCAGCTTGATTAGAACGTGTGACGAACGCCGACGTTCAGCAGGCGATCGATTTGATTTGCTACGCCGTTGGACACGTAGTTCGCGTTGTCCTGGTTGGTAGCCGAAAACGACGAGTAGAAGTTTGTGCGCTTCGACAGGGCGTAGGTGTAGCCGAGTGCATATTGCTTCGCGCCTGCGCCAGTGCCAGCACGGTCAAGCTTGCGGATGTAGTCGACTTGAACTGCGCTCGCGCCGAAAGGAATCGTTGCGCCAACCATGTAATCCCGCTGATCTGCACGGACTGCGGTCGGCGAGACGTTGACCGAACCTTTGTCCAGGCCGAATGCTGCATGTGCCTTGGCGACACCGAAGTCGTAAGTTGCGCCCAGCAGGGTGGTTTTCGCGGTCGAATCAGCGATCGGAGCCGTCAGGGAAGCGACTGGGACCGAGTTCACGTTCAGGTAGTCCAGGGTAACGAACAGAGGACCTGCTGCGTAGTTCAGCGACAGACCGTATTGACGACCGTACTGATTGTTGTTCGCTTGCTCACCCAGCGAGTAGGTGACTTGACCTGTGAATCCGCTCAGGTTCGGTGTGAAGTAAGCGATGGTGTTGTTTGCACGACCGACGCCACGCAGCGCGGTCGGTGTGTTGACCAGTTCTGCTGTATTGGTTGCAAACAGGCGATCCATGCCGCCTTTGTTGGCGATGCCGAATGGGTCGATGGTGTAGATGGCGTCATACATGACGGTTTTTTGACGACCCAGACGCAGCTGGCCGAAATTGCCGCTCAGACCAACGTATGCTTGGCGGCCGAAGATCAGACCATTTTGTCCCAAGCTGCCGCTGTCAACGTTGAAACCTTGCTCGAGCAGGAATTGAGCCGACAGACCGCCGCCCAGATCTTCATTACCCTTGAAACCAAGACGGCTGCCCGACTGGTTGCCACTGTCAAGACGGTTGAATTTCGAAACGCCGTTGTCTTCACGGGTGATGCCAGCGTCGACAACGCCATAAACCGTGACCGAAGTCTGTGCCGAAGCGATGCCTGCGAAGGCACTCAAAACTGCCAATGCGACTAATGATTTTTTCATTTGTGTGTTCCCCAAAGTGGTATATGAAACTGAAAAACTGATTCCAGGCATTCACAGGCACACTTGCTTTTAATGCCCCTGCCAATGCTTTCTATTCAAACCCGATTCCAGCACTTACGATCTACATGTTCAAAACCGACAAGCTCGTGGTGCGAAGCGGACGCATTATAACCATCATTACAAAACTGCTGCTGTCGCCACACCAGAACAAAATTCAAGCCGTACTGTCGCGTCTCCTGTTACCAACACCGTTGAAAGAAGCTCTTTTCTTCAGTAACACTATGCGGTTGCAGTGGATGTTGAGCGAATTGCATCGCGTCTCGTTCAACTAGGGTGACCTGATGGGGCCACCGCTCCTTACGGTTTGGAAATAGTACAACCTCACGCCGGAAATCGCGCTATTCCATGGTCAGATCAGCATGAAAAAAGTGCCGTTTGTCGCGCTGCAACAACATAAATTGGGCATGCGCATCGCAATTGACGGGGCTGGATTGTTATTTTATTGCCAATAAGAAAATCAGCGTGTTCCGTCGCCAGTTAGTTTTAGCGGGCCTGGAATGTTTTGATTTCAAGTAGCAACGAAAGCAAAGGCTGGGCAGGCCTAGCCTTTTTGCCGCACGATCCGGTCTGGACGCGGCCGCCCAACGTCCGTCGGGCTCGACGGGCGCTGTCACACGATGCAAGCATCGGAGAGGCCGATTACTTGGCGTCGCTGCGGGGGGTCATCCAGCGCGCAACGGCGATCACCACCACGATGCCGAGCAAGTCTGCAAAAGCGCTGCGGCTGTCGACAGTGAATCCAGCCAGCCCTTTGATGCCGGTGACGATCAACCACGCACTGAGCGCAGACAGGGCGATCGGCGTGATGGCGCCTGAATACTGTTTGCCGAGCTTGCCCAGTAGGGAGGATTTGCTCGGAGTGGGTTTGTGGTCCATGTAACGCCTCGAATGAGATTCAGGGTAAGAAAATCCTACCCTCATCTTATCCGGCGCTTTCAGGAATTTGGTTTCAATAAAGAAAAGTTCTTCTAAATAAACTTCGTGTTTGTCGCTTATGTAACAGCGATCGTGATTTTAATTGCAATGATCATCTTGTTTCATGTTCTATTTGCAACCGTCACATGCCAACAGGATAGAGCCCATGCATCTGGCCATGGAGCCGGATGAGCCCGAGCAGTGCATCGATCATCGGCGTCGGGACGGCGACCGCTCGGCCGATTTCATGTGCCACGGTAACCAGGGCGTCGATTTCAAGAGCCCGTCCGGACTCCGCGTCCTGCAGCATGGAGGTCTTGAAGGCACCGAGCTGGCGGGCAACCTCCAGGCGCTCTTCGCCGGTTTGAACGATGCGGCAGCCGATGTGTTCGCCGATCGCCGCCGCTTCCGCCATGGCGGCCAGGCATAAGCCGCGCACCTGCGGGTCGCCCAGGATCCGGTCGGCGGTTGCGCCGGTCAGCACCGAGACCGGATTGAAGGTCATGTTGCCCCACAATTTGTACCAGATGTCGGTACGGATCGCATCGCTGGAGACAGCGTCGAAGCCCGCCTGCACCAACCGGGCGACGATCCGGTCGCGTCCCGCAGTCGGACCGGCGACGGCTGCCCCGACCAGCAGCCGGTTGCCGAACGTGCGCCGCACCCTGCCGGGTTCGGGGCAGGTGGCGGCGAGATGCACCACGCAGCCGATCGTGCGCGCGAGGGGAATCGCGCGCCGGAGTGCCCCGGCCGGATCGAGGGAAGGCAGGCGGAGCCCCGCGTGCGGCGCAGACGGGTCGTCGAAAAACCACCAGGGCACGCCGTTCATCGCTGTCATGATCAACGTTTCGGGTCCGATCAATGGCGCGATGCCTGCTGCGACCGCCTCGAGCTGGGTCGCCTTGACTGCGATGATCACCAGGTCTTGCACCCCGAGCTCGCAAGCGTCGGCGACGGCGCGCAGTGGAATCGCTGAAGGACCGGGTTGTGTTGCCGCGCCCGGCCGCCCGCCGCCGTCCGGCCCGTCGTCCAGCCGCAAACCATGCCTCTGCAAGGCAGACAATGTCGCGCCACGTGCGACCGCCGTGACCTCGCAGCCAGCCATCGCCAGGCGTGCACCGATGAGTCCGCCGATGGCGCCCAAGCCGTAGATTGCAACCTTCATGATGTTCCTTCAGGTAGGGATCGATCCGGTCCCGCCGGACGCCTTTGAAGCAGCGCGGCAGGACGCGGTATAGTAATTCAACGCTACTGCCGGGCGCATCCGATTTCGAACGCGCCGCGAACCATGCCTGACCCTATCCTACGAGAGTTGCGATGACCGACGCCGTCACCCCGATCTGGACCCCTTCCGCGCTGCGCATCGAGCACAGCCGCCTGCACCACTACATGCGTTGGCTGGAGAAGGAGCGTCACCTCGCGTTTTCCGACTATCCCGCGCTATGGCAGTGGTCGGTCGATCATCTGGAAGATTTCTGGGCGTCGATCTGGGATTACTTCGAGATTCAAAGTTCAGCCCCCTACACCAAGGTGCTCGGGTCACAGGCAATGCCGGGCGCGACCTGGTTCGACGGCGCACGTCTGAATCTGGCCGAGCAGGTGTTCCGTTTTTACGATGCCGACATCGATGGCCGCGATGGCGATCACCCTGCGATCATCGCGCAGTCGGAACTGCGCGGCATGAGCCGCCTGTCATGGCGCGATCTGCGGCGCCAGATCACGGCGGTGGCCAACACCCTGCGCGCGCTCGGCATCGGTCCTGGTGACCGGGTGGTTGCCTACCTGCCCAACATCCCGGAAGCCACGGTCGCTTTCTACGCCTGCGCCAGCATCGGTGCGATCTGGTCGAGCTGTTCGCCGGACATGGGCAGCGCGAGCGTGCTGGACCGCTTCCGGCAGATCGATCCGAAACTGCTGATCGCGGTCGACGGCTACCGCTACGGCGGCAAGGATTTCGATCGGATGGCCGTGGTCGATGCGATGCAGGCGGCGCTGCCAACGCTGCAGCAGGTCGTGCTGCTGCCGTATCTGTCGGCCGATGCGCGGCGCGAATATGCGATGCCGTGGGCTGACCTGTTTACCCATCCGGTTGCGCATGCGCAGCCGATCCGGTTCGAACAACTGCCGTTCGACCATCCGCTCTGGATTCTTTATTCTTCCGGCACCACCGGCATGCCCAAGCCAATCGTGCAGGGACATGGCGGCAGCCTGATCGAAGGCGTCAAAGGCCATGCGCTGCAGCTCGACCTCGGGCCTGAGGATGTGTTCCACTGGTTTTCCACCACGGGGTGGATCATGTGGAATGCCCAGATCACCGGTCTGCTGGTCGGGGCCACGATCTGCATCTACGACGGCAATCCCGGTTATCCCGATCTCGGCACGTTGTGGCACTTGGCTGAAAAGGCGGGCGTGACGTTCTTTGGCGCCGGCTCTGCCTTTTACGCGAACTGCATGAAGGCGGGCATCGCACCGGCGCACGTCGCCGACCTGCACCGGTTGCGCTCGGTCGGCGCGACCGGGTCACCGCTGGCGATCGAAGGCTATCGCTGGATCTACCGGGAAGTCGGCGCCGACCTGATGCTGGCGGCGATCAGCGGCGGCACCGATGTGGCTGCCTCGTTCGTTGGCGCCTGTCCGATCCTGCCGCTGCATGAAGGCGAGATGCAGTGCCGCTGTCTCGGTGTCGCCGTCAGCGCGATGAGCGAAACCGGACAACCGTTGATCGATGCCGTCGGTGAGCTGGTCGTTACCCGACCAATGCCATCGATGCCGCTTTACTTCTGGAATGATGCGGGCGGCAAGCGCTACTTCGAAAGCTACTTCGATCACTATCCCGGCTGGTGGCGGCACGGCGACTGGCTGCGCATCACGCCGCGCGGCGGGGCGATCATCTATGGGCGCTCCGATACCACGATCAACCGCCACGGCATCCGCATGGGGACCAGCGAAATCTACCGGGTCGTCGACGACCTGCCCGAAATCCTCGATAGCCTGGTGGTCGACCTGGAATTCCTGGGACGGGATTCCTGGATGCCGCTGTTCGTCGTCCTGCGGCCGGACACGGCGCTGGACGACGACCTGCGCATGCGGATCAACCGCGCGATCCGCGAGCTGCTCTCGGCGCGTCACGTGCCCGACCGGATTTTTGCGGTAGCGGAAATTCCGCGTACATTGACCGGCAAGAAAATGGAGCTGCCGGTCAAGAACCTCCTGCTCGGCATGCCGCTCGAAAAAATCGCCAACCGGGACGCGATGAGCAACCCGGCCAGCCTCGACTATTTCGTCGCGCTGGCAGCGACGCGCAACCCGCCGGACTACGCCGGCTAGCGGCGCTTTGGCTCAGGCGCCGACGATCCAACCTTCCAGCGGATCGAAATCGGGCAGACCATAACGTGTATCGCGGCGTTGCCAAGCCCATCCAGCCAGCAATGCGCACAACACGGCGTCGAGCAGGTCGCCGCTACCATCCTCCACCAGGGCATCCAGATGACTGCCGGTGTCGAGCGCGACGCCGAGCGGATAGTCGCCGGACTGCAGCGCATCGAGCATCTTGATGCGCGCGGCGCGGCGCGCAGCTGTCTGCTGGCGCGGATCGTCGTTCTTGTAAGACGCCTTCACGATCGAGCGCGCCACCATGCCGGGATAGCCTTCCAGCGCGATCCGCTCCGGGTCGCCCGGGTGCATGCCGAACAGCGTGACGCCGGCGTCGATCAAGCGCGGCACTCCCGCATGCAGCATGTACGCCACCGGTGGATTGACCCATTTCATCGAAGACGAAGACCCTGCCGGGAAGTCGGTGGCGCGATGCGCGAACTTGCCGCCGATCGGGCGGGCGTCGCAGAAGTCCTTGAACGTGGCGCGCATGTCGGCGCGCGACAACGCCGCGAACTGCGCCATCATCGGCGCCCATGTCAGCGGCCAGCCCAGTGTTTCGATGAGCTCTCTTGGCAGGGAGAATGGCAAGTCGAATACGCCGAGCCACGGACCTGGCCGTTGCAGCCATGCTTCGAACGACAAAAAATCATGCAGCGATGTCAAGGACAGCAGGCGGAAGCGGTCCTCCGACATCGATCCGCTGGCAATCGTGATGGCTTTTCGCGCGGTGGGCGCCGACGTAAAATCGATACCGTGGAGTTGCATCAGCGAGACTTTCGGTCCAATGTGGAACGTGGTGCAGGACAACTTTATAGCACCATTTCCTTACACTGGAATACAGCGTGAAATTCGTACCACGACGTTGCGCAATCCATCCTTGTCGTTGATCCGGGACGTCATGCCGGCCGGCCCGAGCAAGGCGTCCTGATCCTTGTCGTGGCACCCCACGAGTCTGAAATTGAAATGAAAATTCGCGACGACCAGACGGGCGAGAGCGAAACGCGGCTTGCAATGGTGGCACGGGCTACCACCGATGCGATCTGGGATCGGGATGTCGCGAGTGATCGCGTCTGGTGGAGCGAGGGCATGCGCACGCTCTTCGGATTTGTTCCCGAGGAGACGGCGTTCGACCGGATCCAGCATCCTTCCGATCGCGTTTGCAGGGGACAAGGGCGGCTACCTCAGCCGCGTAGGCTTCAGCTGGTCAGACCAGGTACCGAATGGTTGCGGGCATTCCTGGCAACCAACGGTTGCATCGCGTTCCAGGGATTCCTGTTCAGCCGGCCGCTGACGATCGAGGCGTTCGAGCAATATCACGCCCAACACGGGGATTGATGACCGGTCCCATACATGCGGCAGCACCCGCACGTGGAGGCCCTCCGGACAGAACCGGCCCGGCAAGCGCAGTCAAATTGTCTAAAAATGCCTGATTTAAAAGTAAACCCGCCTCGATTCTCAAAATTCCCCAAGAAAATCGTGAAAGCGACATATCTAACTTTCCGGGCAGTACATATCTGGGATAATGTTTCCTTCGAGAACCAGGCCAGATGTCAGGCCTGAAGCAAGGTCTATTTTCATGTCACTTCGACTTCCGTTTCGCAGCATTGCAACCAACCTGGCGCTATGGTTCGCGTTGTCGTCGATCCTGCTGACGGTGATCGTGTCGCAGGTCATCGAGCAAGCGAGCACGGCGTCGCTGCGCAAGCAGATCGGCGAAAAACTCGCCGATCTCGCATACCAGACGACCGACAAGCTCGACCAGGGTATGTTCGAACGTTATCGCGAAGTGCAGTTGATGGCGTCGCGAAACAGCTTTACCGACCCGCGCTCACCGCTGGCGGTGCGGCAGGCCCTGATCGACCAAACCCAGGATTCCTACCAGTACTATGCCTGGATTGGCATCACCGATACCAAGGGCCACGTCCTGGTCTCGACCAAGCATGTCCTGGCCGGCGTCGACGTCAGCGCCCGGCCGTGGTTTGCCGATGCAATCCGGGGCGCTAACCATGTCGGCGATCTGCACGAGGCAAAACTGCTCGCCAGTGTCCTGCCGCCGGCAGCATCGGGCGAGCCGCTGCGATTCGTCGATATCGCTTTTCCGTATGTCGGCAGTGACGGCAAGCTCGCCGGCGTACTCGGGACGCACCTGAGCTGGGAATGGGCGCGCACCATCGAGCAATCGGTGATCACGCCGTCGGTGCGACGCAGTCACATCGATGCGCTGATCGTCGGCCGCGACGGTACCGTACTGCTCGGGCCGCCCGCATTGCAGGGAACCCGGCTCGATCTGCCCGGATTAATCGGCGGTGCTGCCGGGAGTACCAATTCCGCGGTCGAACGTTTTGCGGGCGGCAAATCGTACCTGGTCGGCTCCAGCAAATCGCAGGGTCATCCGCCGTTTCCCGGGTTCGGCTGGACCGTTCTGGTCCGCCAGGATGTGGATGAGGCATTTGCGCCGGTCAAGGCGATCCAGCAAAAGGTGCTGTGGAGCGGTTTTGCAATCGCGATCCTGTTTACGCTTTTCGGCGTCTTCAACGCACGCCGTGTTTCCCGACCACTGGTCCAACTGGCCGACGATGTGCGGCGATATCGTGCCGGCACCGGCACCAGGCTGCGCGCGCCGGGAACCGCCTACCGTGAAATCGGCGAGCTGGCAACGTCGTTTCTGACCCTGATCGGCAATCTCGAGCGGAATCAGGATGCGCTCAAACAGTTGAATGCGTCGCTGGAGCAGCGGGTTCTGGAGCGTACCGCGGCTCTCGCAAAGAGCGAGGACCGGCTGCGGCTGATCCTGGAAAATTCGAATGACGCTTTCATTGCCATCGGCAGCGACGGCCGTGTCACCGACTGGAATCGACAGGCGGAGCAATCGTTCGGCTGGACGCCGAAGCAGGCGATCGGACGCGATATGGCCGATCTGATCGTGCCGAAGGCTTATCGTGACAAGCACAACAGTGGCTTTGCGCGTTTCCTGAAATCGGGCATGGGACCGGTCATCAACAATCGGATCGAAATCACCGGCATGCACGCTCGCGGACACGAAATCCCGATCGAGCTTTCGGTGGCTGCCTTTCACGACGGTGCCGGCTACGTCGCCAACGCATTCCTGCGTGACATCACCGAACGCAAGGCCGCCGAGCGCCGCATTACCGATAGTGAGCAACGGTTGCGCGCGATCGCCGATCACCTGCCGGTGTTGATTTCGTGCGTCGATCGCAACCAGATATTCACGTTTGCCAACGCAACTTTCGAGGACTGGTTGGGCGTCACGCCGGAACAGGTGGTCGGGATGCATATGAAAGAGCTGCTCGGCGCCGCGCTTTACAATGAGCGACGCGATCTGATCGACCGGGCGCTGCGCGGCGAGGAAGTCGTCTTCGACATGGCCTCGGAAGCGCGCGGCAAGGCGCGCCACGTACACACGACCTACGTGCCGAACCTCGACCCGCAGGGTGTCGCCAATGGTTTCTACACACTGACGATGGACGTCTCCGAAATCAAGGCCGCCGAACAGCAGATGGCCCAACTGGCGCGGCACGACAATCTGACCGGACTGCCGAACCGCTTGCAGCTCGACGAGAAACTGGCCGAGGCAGTGCGTCGCAGCCATCGTTCAGGCGCGCCGATGGCCGTCATGTTCCTCGACATCGATCACTTCAAGCGCATCAACGACACGTTCGGCCATGGTGCCGGCGACGCCGTGCTGCGCGAATTCGCGACACGATTGAAAAGCTGCGTGCGTACCACCGATACCGTGGCGCGACTTGCTGGCGACGAATTCATCGTGGTCCTGGAAAACCTGCACGCCGCGGCAGAAGTGGATGCGGTGGCGCGCAAGATCATCGCCAGCCTGGCTGCCGAAGTTCTGCTGGACGGCCGTCCGCTCTACATCACCACCAGCATCGGCATCGCTTACACCGACGGTGCCAAGCTGATTCCGCACGAACTGATGGCGCATGCCGACCAGGCGTTGTATACGGCCAAGCGAAACGGCCGCAATACCTATTTCTCCGATTCATTCGGCGCCGCCACGAGTCCGCCGAATCAGGTGCCGATACATTGATGCGGACGCGAAGACGCGCTGCATATAACGATTTTTTTAAAATAGCTTCGTGGTAGTCTGATTTACTACGTCCGGAAAGTTCGAGATGATCATTCGTATTTCGCAGATGCCGAAGGTATCGGTGCTGTCCCTGCATGGAGCAATGGCATGAGCCTGCTACCACCCAACAAGCCATTCGTGATCGACCAGGCGCATCTGCGGCGGGCCCGCAACCTGGCGCGGGAGAGCGGTCGCTCGGTCATTTCCGAGCTGGAGCACCTGCATAATGGCAGTGCCGACGAACTTGCGCAGCAACTCGCGGCGCTGTTCGGCATGGTTGCGGTCGACCAGGCGGGCCTGGCGGCCCTGACGCCCGCGTTCGACCTGCTGCCGCTGTCTCTCGCGCGTCGCTGGGGCTGCCTGCTGCTGCGCGAAGCGGACGGCACGCTGGTCGGCGTATTGGCCGATCCGTTCGATCCGGACCTGCAGTTGTGGCTCAATGGCCAGGCGCGCGGGGCGGTCCTGATGCGCCTGACATCGAGCGCCGACTTGCGCAGTTATCTGGCCTCGTACCCGGCGCAAACCGCGGCGGATACCGCACCTGCGGATCGGGATGCCGACGCGCTGGTGGTCGATATTGCCCGCGATCTGCTACAGCGTGCGATGCGGCGCTAAGGCGCTGAAGAGAGCGGTTTTTTTTCGTCTGCTGCAGCCTTTACCGCTTTCACGGCGCAGCATTCGACCGTCAGCGCTGACCGATCCGGATATCGCCGAAAATCGGCGGCGAGCCGTGCGGCAGGCAGCGCCAGAACTGTTTCGGTGCTTCGACAGTGCCGCCGAGTTGCGCCGCCGCGCGCCAGGGCCAGCGCGGATCGTTCAGAAGGCCGCGTGCCAGTGCCACGGCATCGGCCTGGCCGTCGACGATGATCTTTTCCGCCACCGCCGGATCGGTGATCAGGCCGACGGTGATGACCGGCATTGCGACGGCGCGCTTGATCTGCTCGGCGAGGTGGACCTGGTACCCGGCACCTGTCGGAATGTTTTGCGCCGGTGAGATGCCGCCGCTCGAGACGTCGATGAACGCGCAACCATGTGCATCGAGCAGCTTGCAGAATTCGACGCTTTGCGCGATGTCCCAGCCGCCCTCGACCCAGTCGGTGGCCGACAGGCGCACGCCGACCGCGATGCCGGGGCCGGCCGCAGCCTTCACCGCGGCGAGTATCGCAAGCGGCAGGCGGGCCCGGTTCTCGAACGCGCCGCCATACTGGTCACTGCGGTGATTGGCGATCGGCGAGAGGAATTCATGCAGCAGGTAGCCGTGCGCCATGTGTAGCTCGATCGCATCGAAGCCGAGGCGGCGGGCGCGCGTGGTCGCCATCTCGAAATCGGCGATCAGGCGCGCGATGTCGGCCTCCGTCATCGCATGCGGTGCTTCTTCGCCGGCCTTGTGCGGCAGCGCCGAGGGGGCCTGCGTGACCCAGCCGCCGTCAGCCAGCGCGAGCTGTGCGCCGCCATCCCATGGCGCCTGGCTCGACGCCTTGCGGCCAGCATGCGCCAGCTGGATCATCAGAGGAATGCGCGAGACCGATCGCAATCCTTCGACCACATGCTTGAGCGCCGCTTCATTCGCGTCGTTGTAGAGACCGAGGTCGCCGTGCGTGATGCGGCCCTCCGGGCAGACCGCCGTCGCCTCGAGGCAGAGCACGCCGGCGCCCGAAATCGCCAGTCCGCCCAGGTGCACCATGTGCCAGGCAACGGCATTGCCTTCCTGCGCGGTGTACTGGCACATCGGCGAGACCATGATCCGGTTCGGCAGCGTCAGCGGGCCGATGACCAGTGGCGAAAACAGTGCCGGTGCACCGGCATTTCTTGTTGTTTCAGTTGCGGACATGTGGTGTGTTTCCTGGTTCGATCGATCAGTAGGCTTTTGCGAGGAAGGACAGCGTCAGCCCATGCGCCAGCGACGAAGTCTGCTGGTGGTACGCCGGACGTTCCCAGCAGTTGAAGCCGTGGTCGACGCCCGGATAGACTTCGATGACGGCATTCTTTGCGTCGGCGAATTTTTCCTGCACTGCCTTGACCGCCGCCGGCGAGATGTAGTGGTCCTTTTCTGCGAAGTGGAACAGGATCGGGCACTTCACTTTCGAGGCCTGATCCAGGTGATTCTCGATCGAGCCGCCGTAGTAGCAGACAGCGGCGTCGACGCCGGCATTTGCCGCCGACAGGTACGACAACAGGCCACCCATGCAGAAGCCGAGCGAGGCCACCTTGCCGGTGCATTCCGGGCGCGACCGCAGCGCCGCGACGGTGGTGGTCAGGTCCTGCACCGCCAGCGAAAAATCCATCTTCTGCATGAAGCCGATGGCGGTGCCGAAATCGGCCTCGGTGTAGCCGAGATCGACCCCCGGCTGCTGGCGCCAGAACAGGTCCGGCGCCAGCACCACGTAGCCGTCGAGCGCATATTGATCGGCGACGGCGCGGATATGGCTGTTGACGCCGAAGATTTCCTGGATCAGGACGATGCCGGGACCGGTACCGGTCGGCGGGAAGGCCAGATAGCCCTTGAAAGATTTACCGTCGTGGCTGGCGATGTCGATCAGGCTGGATGTCATGGTATCGTTTCCTGGGAATGAGATTGGTCGGAATGCCGGGACCGGTGCGTTGGTGGTAGCGCGTGCCGTCCCGGCGCACCGGGAGTTTATGGCATTTTCGCTTGCGCTGTCTTTTGCCGGCCTGGCCGATGCAAGCGTCATGCCGGTCTCTCATGCCATGCCGACAATGAAAGTAATGGTTGATCGCGACGCCTTATGGTAAATTCCGCGGTTATTTTGCGTCACGCATTCGATCAATGCGGCAGCCGACGCGACACCGGCCGGTGTTTCGATCGAACGCCAGGCTCAGGATGCACAGACCGGAAGTTACAGTCCTTCAGGAGAAACAGATGACGCACCACCGCAAGTTGATTGCTCAAGCAGCCCTCATCGTCGTCTTCGGCGCCTGCGCCGGCATGGCCTCTGCCGCAAAAACACTGGTCTTCTGTTCCGAAGGCAGTCCCGAAGGATTCAATCCCCAGCTTTTCACCACCGGCACCACGGCCGACGCCTCCAGCGTGCCGATGTACAACCGGCTGGTCGAATTCGAACTCGGCACCACCGACATCGTGCCCGGCCTGGCCCAATCGTGGGAAGTGTCGGCCGATGGCCTGACATACACATTCAAGCTGCGTCCCGGCGTGAAGTTCCATAGCAGCGCGAAATTCAAGCCGACCCGGGACATGAACGCGGACGACATCCTGTTTTCGTACAACCGGATGGCCGATCCGAAGCATCCATTCCACAACACCGCCGTCGGCCAGACCTTCGCGTACTACGAAGACATGGGGCTGGACAAGATCGTCGACAAGCTGGAAAAGGTCGATGCCATGACCGTGCGTTTCCGCTTGAAGCATGCCGAGGCGCCGTTCCTGGCCGACCTGGCGATGGATTTCGCCTCGATCCTGTCGGCCGAATACGCCGACAGGATGCAGGCCGCCAAGACCCTCGACATCGTCGACCGCGAGCCGATCGGCACCGGCCCGTTCCAGTTCGTGTCGTACCAGAAGGACGCGATCATTCGCTACAAGGCGTTCGATCCGTACTGGAACGGCCGGCCTAAGATCGATAACCTGATCTACGCAATCACGCCGGATGCATCCGTGCGTTACGCCAAGCTGAAGGCCGGCGAGTGCCAGGTCATGGCGTTTCCGAAGCCGGCAGACATCGCCGCCATGAAGACCGACAAGAACATCACGCTGATGACGAAAGAGGGCCTCAACATCGGCTACGTCGGCTTCAACGTCGAAAAGAAACCGTTCGACAACAAGCTGGTGCGGCAGGCGCTGTCGATGGCGGTCGACAAGGCGACCATCCTGCGCACCGTCTATCAGGGCGCAGGGCAGGCGGCCAAGAATCTGATCCCGCCGATCATGTGGTCCTACAACGACAAGATCAAGGACTATGCCTATGACCCGGTGAAGGCCAAGGCGCTGATGGCCCAGGCCGGATATGGCAAGGGCGTTGAGATCGACCTGTGGTATCTGCCGGTATCGCGTCCGTACAATCCGGACGGCAAGCGGATGGCCGAACTGATCCAGGCCGACTGGGAAAAGATCGGCGTCAAGGCCAGGCTGATTACCTACGAGTGGGGCGAATACAAGAAGCGCAGCAAGAGCGGCGAGCAGGGTGCAATGATGTTCGGCTGGAGCGGCGACAACGGCGATCCGGACAATTTCTTCGTGCCGATCCTGTCCTGCGAAGCGGTCAAGGGTGGCGGCAACACGGCGCGCTGGTGCAACAAGGATTTCGAGGCGCAGCTCGCCAAGGCCAAGACCACGCCGAAGCAGGCCGATCGCGCCAAATTCTACGAGAAGGCACAGGAGATCGCCCACGAAGAAGCACCGCTGCTGGAGATCGCCAACTCGGTGCGCTTCACGCCCGTGCGCAAGGAAGTCGTCGGCTTCAAGATGGATGCAGTCGGCCATCATAATTTCGACAAGGTCGATCTCGTCAAGTAAGGCGCGCATCCGATGTTTGGTTTTCTCTTGCGCCGGATCGGTCTGATCATTCCGACCTTCCTCGGCATCACGCTGCTGGTGTTCTCGCTGATTCACCTGATCCCGGGCGACGCCGTGGAAGCGATGTCGGGCGAGCGCGGCATGGACCCGGTGCGCTACGCGCGCCTGCTGCATGAGTTCGGCCTCGACCGGCCGCTCTACGTGCAGTACTTCGATTACCTCGGCAACGTCCTGCACGGTAACCTGGGCAGTTCGATCACGACCCACGAGACCGTGCTCTCCGAGTTCACCACGCTGTTTCCGGCCACCCTGGAACTGGGGTTGTGCGCGATCCTGATCGCGCTGGTGATCGGCCTGCCGGCCGGCATGCTGGCGGCATTGAAACGCAACACCTTCCTCGACTATTCCGTCATGGGCATCTCGCTGACCGGCTACTCGATGCCGATCTTCTGGTGGGCGCTGCTGCTGATCCTGCTGTTTTCGGTGACGCTCGGCTGGACCCCGGTGTCGGGCCGCATCGACATCCTGTACGACCTGCCGCCGGTGACCGGACTGATGCTGGTCGACAGCCTGCTCTCGGGCGAGCCCGGTGCATTCAAGTCGGCGCTCTCGCATCTGATTCTTCCGTCGATCGCGCTCGGCACGATTCCGCTGGCGGTGATCGCACGGATGACCCGCTCCTCGATGCTGGAAGTGCTACGCGAGGATTATGTGCGCACTGCGCGCGCCAAGGGCCTGTCGCGGCTGCGCGTGATCGGCGTGCATGCGTTTCGCAATGCGCTCATTCCCGTGATCACGGTGATCGGCCTGCAGGTCGGCACCTTACTGGCCGGCGCGATCCTGACCGAGACCATCTTTTCCTGGCCTGGCATCGGCAAGTGGCTGGTGGAGGCGATCCACCGGCGTGATTATCCGGTGGTGCAGGGTGGAATCCTGCTGTCGGCCACCATCATCATCCTTGTCAACCTGATTGTCGATGTGCTCTACGGCGTCATCAATCCCCGCATACGGCATACCGCATGAGCGCGACACCGAACACGACCGCTATGGCCGCCACTGCTGCCGCAGCAGCCGCGGCTGTGCAGTCTGCGCCGCCGCATCCGCTGCGCGAGATGTGGAACTACTTTCGTCAGAACCGGGGCGCGGTGATCGGCCTGGTGGTGGTATGCCTGATCATCCTGACCGCGCTGTTTGCCGATGTGATCGCACCGCATCCGCCGACACTGCAATACCGCGATGCGACGCTGGTGCCGCCGGCATGGCAGGCGGGCGGCAGCAGCCGCTTCCTGCTCGGCACCGATCCTGTCGGACGCGACATGTTGTCGCGCATCCTGCACGGCGCGCGGCTGTCGTTGATCATCGGCCTGGTGTCGGTCTCGCTGTCGCTGTCGATCGGCATCGTGCTCGGACTGGTGGCCGGCTATTACCGCGGCATCGTCGAGGTTGCCATCATGCGGCTCATGGACATCATGCTGGCGCTGCCGAGCCTGCTGCTGGCGGTCGCCATCGTCGCCATCCTCGGCCCTGGCCTGATCAATGCGATGTATGCGATCGCGGTGGTGATGCTGCCTCACTATGCGCGCCAGACCCGCGCCGCCGTCATCGGCGAACTGTCACGCGACTATGTGAGCGCCTCGCGCATCGCCGGCGCCGGCACCTTGCGCATCATGTTCAACTGCGTGCTGCCCAATTGCGCCGCGCCGCTGATCGTGCAGGCCACACTGGGCTTTTCCAGCGCGATCCTCGATGCTGCAGCGCTCGGCTTCCTGGGTCTCGGCGCGCAGCCGCCGACGCCGGAGTGGGGCTCCATGCTGGCCAGCGCGCTGGAGTTCATCCAGAGCGCCTGGTGGGTCGTGACCTTTCCCGGCCTGGCGATCCTGATTTCCGTGTTGGCATTCAACCTGATGGGCGATGGATTGCGTGATGCGCTCGACCCGAAACTGAAGCGGTGAAGCAGGCACAACCCATGGCATTACTCGACATCCAGGACCTGCGGGTCGAATTCGGTACCGAAGCCGCTCCCTTCATCGCGGTCGATGGCCTCGACCTGGCGATCGACGCCGGTGAAGTGGTCGGCATCGTCGGCGAGTCCGGCTCCGGCAAGAGCGTGACCTCGCTGGCCCTGATGGGCCTGATCGATTATCCAGGCCGGGTTTCTGCGAAGCGCATGGCCTTCGACGGCCGCGACCTGGTCCGGATGTCCGAGCGCGAGCGGCGCGGCCTGCTCGGCAAGGACATCGCCATGATCTTCCAGGATCCGATGACCAGCCTGAACCCGTGCTTCACGGTGGCGTACCAGTTGATGGAAACGCTGCGGGTGCATCAGGGCGGCAGCAAGGCGTCGTTGCGCGCGAAAGCGCTGGCGCTCTTGCAGCAGGTGGAGATTCCCGATCCTGAACGGCGCCTCGACGCCTACCCGCACCAGCTCTCCGGCGGCATGAGCCAGCGCGTGATGGTGGCGATCGCGATTGCCTGCAATCCACGCCTCCTGATCGCCGACGAACCGACCACGGCGCTCGACGTGACCGTGCAGGCGCAAATGCTCGACTTGCTGCTGTCGCTGCAAAAGCAGCGCGGCATGGCGTTGATGCTGATCACCCACGACCTGAGCGTGGTCGCCCAGACGGCGCAGCGCGTCGTGGTGATGTACGCCGGGCAGGTGGTCGAGACCGGCCGCGTGCCGGACATTTTCGACGCACCGCGTCATCCCTACACGCAGGCCTTGTTGGCTGCGCTGCCGGAACACAATGTCGGGCGCGACCGCCTGCAAACCATTCCGGGGGTCGTGCCGGGGCAGTACGACCGGCCGGCGGGATGCCTGCTCAGCCCGCGCTGCGCTTACGTCAAGGCGCGCTGTCATGCCGAGCGTCCGGCGCTCGCCGGTGACGGCCAGTCAACGGTGCGCTGCCATTTTCCACTCGATGCGGCAGGTGTGCCGACCAACGGCTGGCAGGGGATTGCAGCATGAGCCGGCTTTCCGACCTGCAGTCACCGCTTGCGCAGGCTGCGCCGGGTACGCCGGTGCTGCTCGAAGCAAAGAACCTGTCGCGTCACTACAGCGTCTCGCAGGGATGGCTCAAGCCGAAGGCGGTGGCGCGCGCGCTCGACGGTGTCTCGTTCGTCCTGCAGGCGGGCCGCACGCTGGCCGTGGTCGGCGAATCCGGCTGCGGCAAGTCGACACTCGCGCGCCAGATCACGATGATCGAGCCGCCCACCGGCGGCCAGTTGTGGATGAACGGCGTCGATATCGCCGCGGCCGACCGGGCGGCGCTCAAGAAAGTGCGGCCGCTGGTGCAGATGGTGTTCCAGAATCCTTATGCCAGCCTGAATCCGCGCAAGAAGGTCGGCGCGATGCTGGAGGAGCCGCTGGTCATCAACACGCAACTGACGACTGCCGGCCGGGCCGAACGGGCGCGCGCCATGATGGCCAAGGTCGGCTTGCGGCCCGAACATTACGGCCGCTATCCGCACATGTTTTCCGGCGGACAGCGCCAGCGCATTGCGATCGCCCGCGCCCTGATGCTGGACCCGAAGGTGATCGTCGCCGATGAGCCGGTGTCGGCGCTGGACGTGTCGATCCAGGCGCAGGTGCTGAACCTGTTGATGGACCTGCAGCAGGAGAGCGGCGTCGCGTACCTGTTCATCTCGCACAACCTGGCGGTGGTGGAATTGATCGCCGACGACGTGCTGGTCATGTACCTCGGCAAGGCGGTCGAACATGGCGCGAAGGCCGCGATCTTCAGCCGGCCGCTGCATCCTTACACGAAGGCGCTGCTGGCCAGCACCCCGCGCATCGACCCGGCCCAGCGCCAGCAGAAGATCATGCTGCCCGGCGAATTGCCGTCGCCGCTGGCGCCGCCACCGGGCTGCGCGTTCAACACCCGTTGTCCGCATGCGATCGATCGCTGTCGGGCCGAAGTGCCGGCGCTGCTGCCGTTCGAAGGGCGGCTGGTGGCCTGTCACCGGGTTGCCGAGATTTCCTGACGCGTCGCCGTCAGGCGGTCGGCGGCAGGCCGCCTCCCGCAGCGCGTGTCAAAGCGATTTCACGCCACGGTTAGGAAGCGCGCTGACGACCCGACAACTCCGCCCCCGCATCCTTCGGCAGCCGAATCGCAAACGGAATCGACAGCGCCGAAATCACCCCGATGCACAGGAACGCTGGCCAGAAATCCGCGCCGACGATGGTGGCGTGTCCCTGCGCCGTGTTCGATGCCTGGAGCGCCAGCCCGCCCACCGTCACCCCCATGCCTATGGCAAGCTGCTGCGCGACGCTGGATATGCTGGTGGCCTGGCTCAGCGCGCGCTTGTCGATGTCGGCATAGGCGATCGCGTTCAGGCTGGTGAACTGCAGCGACCGGATACAACCGCCGACCAGCACGATTGCCATCAGCAGCAGGTGCGGTGTAGCCGCCGTGAACAGGCCGAACGCGGCGACCGAGAGCGACCCCAGTGCCGCATTGAAGATCAGCACGTTGCGAAATCCGATGCTGCGCAGGATCTTCGTGGTCAAGGTCTTCATGGTCAGTGCACCGATGGCCGAGGCGCAGGTGAGCAATCCCGATTGAAAGGGATTGAGGCCGAATCCCAGTTGCAGCATCAACGGCAGCAGGAACGGAATCGCACCGACGCCGATCCGGAAAAAAGCACCGCCGAATACGCTCATGCGAAAGGTCTGGGTGCGCAGCAGCCGGAAGTCGATCAGCGGATGCGCCACCCGGCGCGCATGGAAGGTGTAGGCCACCAGCGCCAGCGATCCGATCGCGACACAGGCTGCGGCCACCGTATCCGACACGAGTTGACGGCCGGCTGTCGCCAGCCCCAGCATCAGCAACGAACAGCCGACTGCCGTGTACAGGAAGCCCTTGAAGTCGAGCGGCGGCACGTCCTCGTCCTTGAAGTTGCCGATGTATTTCGTCGCCAGCCAGATGCCGAGAATACTGATCGGAATGTTGATGAAGAAGATCCAGCGCCAGTGGAAATAGGTGGTGATGAAGCCGCCCAACGGCGGTCCGATCACCGGTCCGATCAGCGCCGGGATCGTCAGGTAGCTGAGCGACTTCACCAGTTCCGCGCGCGAGACGCTGCGCAGTATCACCAGCCGTCCGACCGGCACCATCATCGCGCCTCCCATGCCCTGGAAGAAGCGGGCGACGACGAAGCCACCGAGCGAATTTGACATCCCGCAAAAGATCGACCCCAGCATGAACACGCCGATCGCCGTGCGGAACACAGTCAGGGAGCCGAATCGATCCGACATCCAGCCGCTGATCGGGATGAACACCGCGAGGCTGACGATGTACGAGGTCAGTGCGAGTTTCAGCGCAATCGGATTCTCATGCAGGTCGATCGCCAGAGCCGGCAGCGAGGTCGCGATGACCGTCGAGTCCAGGTTTTCCATGAACAGGGCACAGGCCACGATCAGGGGTACGGTCAGGTTGGAGGGAAAGCGGGAAAGCAAGGACATTGGCGAGATCGCGGAAGTAAGGCGGCGCTGCTGCGCCGGGGCAGTCCGAAGCGCGCCGTGATGTCGCCTGGCCGGGTGGGCTGCAAGTATAAACGGCGGCGCGCGAACCCGCCTTGTGGCGCGGGGTGGGGCTGTCGGGACGCTTCTGGCGGTGCTGGCGCGCGTCGCCTCAAGCGGCCTTGGCGGTGAGCTGATCCAGCGACGCCATCAGGTCGGCGAAACGCTGGCCCTGGATCATGATGTGGCCGCGCAGGAGTCCGGCGGTGCGCTCGCCATCGCCGGCGATGATGGCCTGCACCACGGCTTCATGTTCGCTATAGGAGTTGGCGAGCCGGTCGCGCACCCGCAGCTGGGGCCGGCGGTACGGCCGCAGCCGACGGTGCAGGGCGCGCGCCTGCTCGGCCAGGAAGGCGTTGTGGCTGCCGGCATAGATCGTGTCGTGGAACAGCTCGTTCTGATAGAAATAGGCGTCGGCATCGTGCGCTTCGCAGGCGTCGCTGCAAGCCCGGTGTGCTGCCAGCATTGCGGCGTGTTCGGCCGGCGACATCCGGCGCGCAGCGAGTCGACCCGACATCGCTTCGAACTCGGCCATGACTTCGAACATTTCGACCAGTTGCTGCGGCCCGATTTCCGCCACCACCGCGCCGCGCCGCGGACGGATCACGATGATGCCCATCGAGGCCAGCTGGATCAGCGCTTCGCGCACCGGAGTACGGGACACTCCGTATTGCGTTGCCAGCTCGGTCTCGTCAAGATGTTGTCCCGGAGACAGCTTTCCGGTTGCAATCATTTCTTCGATGGATTCACGCAGGCTTGCGTTGCGGTTTTTCATGTTTTTCCGTGGAATACCGATCATTTAGGCATTAACTTTAGTATAAAGCCGCACAGGCGCTTGACAATGCATTTATTATCTTTATTCTTGTATACAAGTGCTTGGATGTTGCATAAAAATTTTCTAAAATGCAATAACCAGATTCAGGCATCCGAATACCCCATTTCAAGCGGCTGCAACGACACCGTATCGATTACAACGAGGAGACACCATGACATCAGCGACAAGAAGAACCCTCCTGGGCGCGCTGGCGACCAGCCCCCTGTGGAACCTGTCGGGCGCATTTGCCCAGACTGCAACACTCAAGATCTCGCACCAGTTTCCGGGTGGGTCCGCCACCGAGGGCGATTTTCGCGACCGACTCTGCCGTCTTTTTGCGGCAGAGGTCGAGAAACGCACCAAGGGCAGCCTGAAATTCGAGGTCTATCCAGGCTCGTCGCTGATGAAGACGAATTCCCAGTTCTCGGCCATGCGCAAGGGCGCGCTCGACCTGTCGCTGGTGCCGCTGTCCTATGCCGGCGGTGAGCTGCCGGAAGTAAATATCGGACTGATGCCGGGACTGGTGACTTCCTACGAGCAGGGCTATGGCTGGAAGAACGCCGAAATCGGCAAGGAACTGAACAAGTTCCTGAATGAAAAAGGCATCGTCATCGTCAGCTGGATCTGGCAGGCTGGCGGCGTCGCTTCGCGCACCAAGCCGATCGTCGAGCCGGAAGACGTCAAGGGCCTGAAGATCCGCGGCGGCTCGCGCGAGATGGACCTGATCCTGAAAGCTGCCGGTGCCGCCGTGGTGTCGCTGCCATCCAATGAAATCTATGCCGCGATGCAGACGGGCGCGATGGACGCAGCACTGACGTCGTCTACCTCGCTGATTTCGTTTCGCCTCGAGGAAGTGTCGAAGAACCTCACCACCGGCCGCGGCAAGGCGTACTGGTTCATGTTCGAGCCGCTGATGATGTCGAAGGCGATTTTCGACAAGCTGACCAAGGAACAGCAGGCTGCGATCATGGCCGTCGGCGCCGAGATGGAAACCTATGCCCGCAAGGCAGCGCAGCTCGACGATTCCCTGGTAGCTGCCGTGTACCAGAAGACCGGCGCCAAGGTGGTGGACCTGAGCGACGCCACCGTCAAGAAATGGCAGGCGATCGCCCGTACCTCGGCCTGGAAGGACTACGGCGAGCACAGTGAAAACTGCGCCCGCCTGCTGAAACTGGCAGAGAAAACCCTGTGAGTCACGGCTTCGAGCTGGCGCCTGCAAAAGGGCCGGCGGTGCCGGACAACCCGGCCGTTGCCGGTTTGTCGCGCCTGCTCGACCGATTCAATCATGCGCTGCTGATGCTCTCGATGGTTGCCCTCATCCTGACGGCGCTGGTGCTGACCTATTCCGTGGTGAGCCGGTACTTCTTCAAGGTCGCAACAGACTGGCAGGACGAGGCGTCGGTCTTCATGCTGATCGGTGTGACCTTCTTCTGTTCTGCCTACGTGCAATCGTATCGCGGCCACATCGGCATCGAGGCGCTGGCCGGCCTGCTGCCGCGCGCCGTCAACCGGGCGCGGATGATCTTCGTCGACCTGCTGTCGTTCCTGTTCTGCGGCTTCTTTTCCTGGAAGTCGTGGACGCTGTTTCATGAAGCGCTGAAAGAAGGCCAGACCACCACCTCGACCTTCGCGCCACCGTTGTGGATTCCCTACTCGATCATGGCCTTCGGCATGACGCTGCTGACGGTGCAGCTGCTGGTGCAGCTGGCGGCACGCCTGACCAACGTGCGAGGCAACCATGTCTGAACTCACGCTTGGCTTGATGTACGGCGCGGCCACGCTGGTGGTCATGTTCTCCGGCATGCCGATTGCTTTCGCGCTCGGCGTGGTGGCGACCAGTTTCATGTATTTCTTCATGCCCTCGGCGTCGCTCGACACCGTCACGCAAAATGTCTATGAAGAGATGGCGTCGATCACGCTGCTGTCGATCCCATTGTTCATCCTGAAGGGCGCCGCAATCGGCAAGTCGCCGGCCGGCAAGGACCTGTACTCGGCAATTCACACCTGGCTCAACAAGGTGCCGGGCGGACTCGGCATCGCCAACGTCTTTGCCTGCGCGCTGTTCGCAGCGATGGCGGGGTCATCGCCGGCGACTTGCTCGGCGATCGGCTCGGCCGGTATTCCGGAGATGCGCAAGCGTGGCTACTCGCCCGGTTTCGCAGCGGGCATCATCGCGGCCGGCGGCACCCTCGGCATCCTGCTGCCGCCGTCGATCACGATGATCCTGTATGCCGTCGCAGCGGAACAATCGCTGGGCCGGCTGTTTCTGGCGGGGATCGGCCCAGGCATCCTGCTGGTCGGACTTTTTGCAGGCTATGCCGTGTACCGGGCGCGCAAGGAATACCGGCTCGCGTATGACATCTACGCCGCCGGTGGTGAAAAGTCGGCCTATCTGCATGTCGAGAACTTTACCTTCAAGCAGAAGGTCGAAATGCTGCCGCGTGTGCTGCCGTTCATCATCTTGCTGATCGGCGTGATGGTCGCGCTCTACGGCGGTTTCGCAACGCCGTCGGAGACCGCCGGCCTCGGCGCTGTTCTGGCACTTGGATTGGTTGCGGTCGTCTATGGCCTGTGGCGCCCGCGCGACCTGGCGCCGATCCTGCAGTCGACCATCAAGGAATCGACCATGCTGCTGCTGATCATCGGCATGTCGCTCCTGTATTCGTATGTGATGAGTTACCTGCACATCAGTCAGTCGGCAGCGCAGGCAGTAGTTGCGCTGCACTTGTCGAAATGGGTGCTGCTGGCGGTGATCCTGCTAATGGTGATCGTGTTCGGTTTTTTCCTGCCGCCTGTCTCGATCATCTTGATGATGGCGCCGATTATCCTGCCGCCGCTGAAGGCGTCCGGATTCGACCTGATCTGGTTCGGCGTGGTCATGACGATCGTGATGGAAATGGGACTGATTCATCCGCCGGTCGGATTGAATATTTTCGTCATCAAGAACATTGCACCCGATATTCCGTTGAAAGACGTGATCTGGGGCGTGATGCCGTTCGTCGGCCTGATGTTCGTGGCGGTGTTCCTGCTGTGCTTTTTCCCGGGTATCTCGACCTACCTGCCTGATCTCCTGATGGGAACGAAATAAATGGGTGCGGCTGAGCGGACCTGGAACACGCAGCAAACGAATCGTTCTGCAAGGCTGGTCCGCGCATCGGCGGCACTCGGGTCGCACCTGCACGGCAAGGTCGTGGCCGCCGGCGCCATCGGTGAGCTGCTGCACCAGGTAGTCGAATCCGGCGACCGGGTCTGCCTGGAAGGGAACAACCAGAAGCAGGCGGATTTTCTGGCTGCCAGCCTTGCGGGGCTGGATCCGGCACGGGTCAACGGATTGCACATGCTGCTGTCGGTGCTGGCGCTGCCGGAGCATCTGGATGTGTTCGAACGCGGCATCGCCTCGAAACTGGATTTTTCCTTCTCCGGTCCGCAGGCCGGCCGCCTGGCAAAGCTGGCCACCAGCGGCAAGCTCGACATCGGTGCCATCCACACTTATCTCGAACTGTTCGGCCGTTACTTCGTCGATCTGACGCCGCGCGTGGCGCTGGTGGTCGCTGAAGCTGCCGACCGGCACGGCAATCTGTACACCGGACCGAATACCGAAGACACGCCGGCCATCGTCGAAGCAACTGCCTTCAAGAGCGGTATCGTGATTGCCCAGGTCAACCAGATCGTCGACACGCTGCCGCGGGTCGACATCCCGGCGGACTGGGTCGATTTCGTGGTGCAGTCACCGACGCCGTATTACATCGAACCGCTGTTCACCCGCGACCCGGCACAGATCTCGGAAATCCAGATTTTGATGGCGATGATGGCCATCAAGGGCATCTATGCGGAGTACGCGGTCGAGCGCTTGAATCATGGCATCGGCTTCGACACCGCCGCCATCGAACTGATCCTGCCAACCTATGCGGCGTCGCTCGGTTTGAAGGGCAAGATCGCCCGGCATTGGGCCTTGAATCCGCATCCGGCGCTGATCCCGGCAATCGAGGCGGGCTTCGTCGAGTCGGTGCATTCCTTCGGCTCCGAACTCGGCATGGAAGAGTACATCCGGGCCCGGCCAGACATCTTCTTCGTCGGACCTGACGGCTCGATGCGCAGCAACCGCGCGCTGTGCCAGGCGGCAGGGCACTATGCGTGCGACATGTTCATCGGCTCGACCTTGCAGATCGACTTGCAGGGCAATTCCTCGACGGCGACACTGGGCCGGATTTCCGGCTTCGGCGGCGCGCCGAACATGGGTGCCGATGCGCGCGGCCGGCGGCATGTCAGCCCGGCCTGGCTCAAGGCCGGCGCGCAAGCCGGCGCTGGCGCCGATGGCATGCCGCGCGGGCGCAAGCTGGTGGTGCAGATGGTCGAGACCTTCCGCGAGCACATGCAGCCGGCGTTCGTCGAACGCCTCGATGCATGGGAGCTGGCCGAGCAGGCCGGCATGGCGATTCCGCCGGTGATGATTTACGGCGATGATGTGACGCACATCCTGACCGAAGAGGGGATCGCCAATCTGCTGCTGTGCCGCACGCCCGAGGAACGCGAGCAGGCGATTCGCGGCGTGGCGGGGTACACCGCAGTCGGCCGCGGCCGTGACCGGGCCATGGTCGAGAACCTGCGTGCGCGCGGTATCATCCGGCGCGCCGAAGACCTCGGCATCGACAAGCGCGACGCCACCCGCGATCTGCTGGCGGCAAAGAACATGAAGGACCTGGTACGTGCATCGGGTGGCCTGTATGCGCCGCCGAAGCGTTTCCGGAACTGGTAGAGGCACCCATGGAAACCCTGAATTACCGCTTCGAAAACGGCCGCGTCCCGCTGGCCGTGGCAACGCAACTGGTCGGCGTGGTCAGTTCCGGCAACCTCGAGGTACTGATCGAATCGGCATTGCTCGGCGGCGCCTGCGAGATCGGCATCACGACCGCCGCGCGCGGCTTCGGCACGACCTGGCAAGCGGTGATGGAAGACTTCCAGCAGCGCTGGCAATTGCGCGACGCGCGTATCTCGATCAACGACATGGGCGCGACGCCGGCGGTGGTCAGCCTGCGGCTCGACCAGGCGGTCGAGTCGGTCAACGGATCGGCCGCACCATGAGCGCCCCTTCTCACGCTTCGCACGCTTCTCCCATCTCGCACGCTGTGCAAGATCATCACAGTTATCTGGAAGCGACCGCCCGCGAACGGCTGCAGCATCTGCTCGATCCGCATTCGCTCGAAGAATGGCTGCCGCCGTCGGCGCGCGTGACCAGTCCGCATCTGGCGCAGCTCGATGCTCCGGTCGCCTTCGACGACGGTGTGGTGGTCGGCCGGGCGCGCGTCGATGGCCGCACCGTGTTCGTCGCGGCGCAGGAGGGTGGCTTCATGGGCGGCGCGGTCGGCGAGGTGCATGGCGCCAAGCTGGTCGGCATGTTAAAGCGCGCCATCGTCGAGCGTCCGGTCGCCGTGCTGCTGCTGCTGGAAACCGGCGGCGTGCGTCTGCATGAAGCCAACGCCGGCCTGATCGCGGTCTCGGAAGTCATGCGCGCCGTGCTTGCGGTGCGCGCCGCGCAGATTCCGGTGATCGTGCTGATCGGCGGCGCCAACGGCTGCTTCGGCGGCATGGGCATCGTCGCCCGCTGCGCGAACGCGATCGTGATGTCGGAAGAAGGACGCCTGGCGATGTCGGGTCCGGAAGTGATCGAGACCGCCAGCGGCGTCGAGGAATTCGATTCGCGCGATCGGGCGCTGGTGTGGCGCACCACGGGGGGCAAGCATCGTTACCTGCTTGGCGATTGCCAGGCCATCGTCGCCGAATCGGTCGCGGCCTTTCGCACCGCTGCGCTGGCGGCCATCGATGCCTGCATGAAGCAGCCAATCGCATTGACGCTTTCCGCCCTCGAAGCCGAGCAGGTGCTGCTGCGCGAGCGGATGACGCGTTTTGGCGCGAGTGGCGATCCGCTGGCGATCTGGGCTGCCCTGGGCATGCACGACGTGGCCCACTTGCCGATGCTGGAAGCCGATGCTTTCGTGACGGCCGCCGAGGGACATCGTCTGGGAGCCGTAGCATGAACGGGTTGAAAGATCCCCCAAAAATCTGGCAGCTGGTCGCGGACCAACTTTTCCCGCATGGGCACCAGATCGTCGAGCAGGAGAACTTTTTGTCTGGCACGGCGCAGGTCGGCAGCACAACCGTCGCCATCATCGGCACCACCGATCACACGCCGATCGGCGTCGAGATCGCGCTGGCACAGGCGACGGCCGTGCTCGACACGGTGCGCAGCCATCCGCGGCGTCCGATCCTGATCCTGGTCGACACGCAGGGTCAGCGCTTGCGCTATCGCGATGAGATGCTCGGCATAAACAGCTACATGGCGCACCTGGGCAAGTGCATCGAACTGGCGCGCCAGCAGGGGCATCCGGTGCTCGGCCTGGTGTACGACCAGGCGCTGTCGGGCGGCTTCATCACCAGTGGCCTGATGGCCGATGCCTGCTACGCGTTGCCGAACGCGACGATCCGGGTCATGGGATTGCCGGCAATGGCACGCATCACCAAAGTGCCCGAAGAGCGGCTGATCGAACTGGCCGGCCACAGCCCGGTGTTCGCGCCAGGGCCGGAGAATTACCTGCGCATGGGTGGCGTCGAAGCGATCTGGGATGCGGACCTGGCGCTGCAGCTGGAACAGGCGCTGGCTGCGGCCGATCCGGTCGACCGCCGCAGCGCAACCGGTCTGGCGCGTGGTGGCAGGATGCTGGCGCAACCGGTCATCGATGCGGTGCTCTCCGCACATGCCGCCGCGTCATAGCCTGGTCTGGCTGACGGCCAGCGGCTGGGAGGCGGTGCAGGCCGCGACGGTGCAGCAGGCGGTGCCAGTGCGGGATGCGCTGGCGCGCTGGCGTGGCGCCGGTTGGCCGCTGGTGGTGCGCCGCGCCGAACCGGAGCAGCCGGCCGACACCATCGCGGTCGGCATTCCCCTGCCGCCCCACGCCGACACCGGCGTCAAGATCCGCGTGGCGGCCATCGTCGCACCACAGCACATCGACCGCATGGAACCGCCGCTGCTGCTCGCTTCTGCGCTCAAATCCGTGCTGCCGCAATGGCGCGCTGCGCTGCTGGCCCTGCAGATGGAAGCGATGGATGCACTGCCGCCACTGCGTGTCTACGGATCGCTCGCCTGGCAATCGCTTACCGGCATGACGTACCTGCGCAACACCTCGGATATCGACCTGCTCTTTTCGCCTGCGAGCCAGGACGAACTGGTGCTTGGTGTTGCGCTCCTCGCGCGCCACGCCATGGCGCTGCCGCTCGACGGTGAAGTCATTTTTCCTTCTGGCGCGGCGGTGGCCTGGAAGGAGTGGCGCGACGTCGTCGGAACTGGTGCGGTGTCGGCGTCCGGTCGCGTGCTCGCGAAGTACGCCGACTGCATCGCGCTGACCGATTGCGCCGCGCTGCTGGCGAGCTTCGATGTTGCATCCCGCAGCCGATGAGCGGTAGCGCTTCGTCCAGCACCACGGTGTCGATCGCGCGCCATGCGGTCCGCAGCCTGCACGCCGAGCTCAGGCTCTATCCGAAGCCAGGCCTGGTCTCAACGATCGACAACGGCAGCCATGCCGACATGTGCGCGGCGACTTTCATGCGCAGCCTTTTTTCATTACGCGGCTATTTCGCGGCCGTCGCCGCCGCCGGCATGCGTGGCGCTGCGTTCGCAGAGCTGGTTGGGCTCGGCATTGCAGCGGAGCGGCGCATGCTCGCTGCGACGCAGGGTGTCAACACCCATCGCGGCGCAATCTTCATCCTGGGTCTGCTGTGCGCTGCGGCGGGACGGATGGCGATTGAACATGCGCCCGAGGCGACTGGTACTCCGCACGAATTACGGAATATCCTGACGGCGCAGTGGGGCGGCGCGCTGTGCGGCCACTGCGCTGCGCGTGACCCAGGTGCGCACGGCACGCGCGCCGCCCTGGTGCATGGCGCCGGCGGTGCACGGGCCCAGGCGGCGGCTGGCCTGCCTGCCGTGTTCGATGTCGCGCTACCGGCGCTGCAGGCGAGCCTGGATGCCAGGCGCGGTTGGGAATGCGCGCGGATCGATGCGTTCTTTACGCTGATGGCCACCGTCGAGGACACCAATGTCTATCATCGCGGCGGCGAAGAAGGCGCACGGCTGGTTCGCACATGCGGCGAGGATTTCATGGCGCGTGGCGGCACGGCGAATCCGGCGTGGCGCAGTCTGGCGCTGCTGGCCCACCGCGCATTCGTGGCACGACGCCTGTCACCCGGCGGCTGCGCCGACTTGCTCGCCGCGACTTGCCTGGTGCATGCGCTGACAGATACCCAGCCCGCGCAGCGGAAGCAGCGCGCGGCGCACCGTCGTCTGGCCGCGCTTGCATCTGCACCCGCATTGACGTCTGCGGCGGCATGAGCCTGCGGCTCGCGATCCTGTGCCCAGGCCAGGGAGGACAGCACCCCGGCATGTTCGATCTCGCGCGCAGCGACGCCGGCGCCGTCCGGCAGATCGCCGCATGGACGCTGCCACCGATGGACGATCTGTTTGCGAACCGTCACGCACAACCCTTGCTGGTCGGTGCGGCCTGCGGCATGTGGGAAGCGCTGCGCACACGCATCCCGCAACCGCACCGGGTGGCAGGATACAGCGTGGGCGAAGTATCGGCGCTGGCGGTCGCGGGCGTGCTCGATGCCTCGCAGGCGATCCGGCTGGCAACCGAACGGGCGCGCCTGATGGATGCCTGCGTCGACCCGGCAGCACCGCAAGGTCTGCTTGCCGTCTCCGGCATGGTTCGCGATTCGGTGCAGGGCTTGCTTACGCAAACCGGGCTACGGGAGCACGTCCACATCGCCATCGAAAACGGTGAAGACCAGGTAATCCTGGGCGGTCTTGCCCGCGACCTGTCGGTGCTGCAACCGCGCCTGGAAAGCTGTGGCGCGGGCGTGCACCTGCTGCCGGTCGCAATCGCCTCGCATACGCCCTGGATGCAAGCTGCGGTCGCGCCCTTGACGGCCTTCATGCAGACCTTGCAGTTCGACGCTCCCAAGGCGCCGCTGCTCGCCGGCATATCGGGCGCCGTGCTGACATCCGGAGCGGGTGCGGCGAATGCGCTGGCGTTACAGACGATTGCGCCAGTGCTCTGGAGTCATTGCATGGATGCGCTTGCCGAAGCCGGTGTCAACGCCGCACTGGAACTCGGTCCGGGATCTGCACTGAGCCGCATGCTGGCGGCACGGCACGGACATGTTGCCTGCCGCTCGGTAACGGAATTCCGTTCGATCGCCGGGATTGTCAGCTGGATCAAACGGCTGTCGGACTGATTACTGGCGCGGCGGGGGAGGCGGCGAGGGTGGCGGCGATGCACTGGGCGGCGGCGGAGGCGGCGTGCTGCCGCGGTACTCGTTGCCGGTTGGCGGCGCGTAACCACCGGCTGCTCCACCTTCGGTCATCAGCCGGCCCGATACAGGCACGCGGTGTCCCTTGGCGTACATGCACTGCGTGTAACCGAAGTCGTAGCGACGCTGCACACCGTACGCCGAACTGCTGGCAGCGCCAGCGCCGGCCGAGCCGCCGAGCAGCAGGCCAGTGCCCGCACCTACCGCGGCGCCACGGCTGCCATTGATCGCCGCCCCGGCAACTGCGCCAAGCAGGGTGCCGACGACGGCACTGCGCGTGCCGCTGTCGACGGCCGCGTTGTCCGGCGTGATGCCGGTTTGCTGCGCGGCGTACTGGCGACAGTCGTTATCATCGAAACGGAACTGGTCGAAGCTCTTGCCGGTACCCGGCAGGACCATGACGCTCGGTCCGCTCGGCGGCAGGGTAGTGCATGCGCCAAGCAGCAATCCGGCGGTGATCGTCGCGGCGACCGGTTTCAGGATCGATGCCAGGGGTGACTTTACATTCAGGTTCATTTCGAACTTTCGCAGCGAGTGATTCGTCTAACGTGCAACTGGTTGCGACGGCACTTTTTGCCAGCCATCGGCGCACTGTTTAACATAGGGATAATAGCCATCCGGGTTGTGGCAGTAGTACCAGTTGCCGTCCGATGCAGGACCCGTGACCGACGCACTTCCTTGCTCAACATACACCGGTGGTGCGGCCGGCGTGGTGATTACGGTAGTCGACGGACCGTAGTAGCCAGGCCCGCCATAACCGTAGGCATAGGCCGGATAGCCGTAATAGGGGGAGCCGTAGTACGAGGCGCCGTAGTACGAGGCGCCATAGTACGGGGAGCTGTAATACGGGGAGCTGTAATACGGGTAGCCGAATCCGAACACCGGCGCACCGAGATACACGCCGACCCGCGCGCCGTGGTGTTGGAATCCGTGGTGTTCAAAGCCACGGTGTTCACCGCCGTGATGCTCGAAGCCCCGAGCGCCGGTTGCTGCCAGCGCACTTCCGGCAGCGGCGCTTAACGCCAGCACGGTCAGTGCTGCACATAGCGATTTCAATGAGTTCATTTCAACCTCCTCAGGCAGGTAATGGCGATCATGCACACGGGTCGGATGACGATTTGACAGCGGTTTCCCGAACGGGTTTCGCTTGTACAACCTGTTGCTTTGCCGCGCAGCGCGCGCTTGCGTTGGGCTAATGATACGCATTCTTCGCAAAATTTTCCGGCGGCGAAATTCGGTTCGAAGGCTCGCCTTCGCGGCGGTAGAATAGCGCCTTTTTGCAAGGCAGCCATGTGGTTCAAGAATCTCCAGATTTACCGTCTTCCCGCACCGTGGTCGATATCAGCCGAACAACTCGAAACCGCGCTCGCGCCGCATGCCTTCACCGACACTTCCAGTCTCGACCTGCAAAACCAGGGTTGGTGCGCACCACGTGACAAGGGCGGCCTGGTGCATGTCGTCAATCGCCAGTTGCTGGTCGCGCTCGCCACTGAAAAGAAATTGCTGCCGACGGCAGTCGTGAACCAGGTCGCCAAGGCGAAGGCAGCCGAGATCGAAGAGCAGCAGGGCTTCGCGCCCGGCCGCAAGCAGATGAAGGAAATCAAGGAGCAGGTCACCGACGAGCTGCTGCCGCGCGCCTTCAGCATCCGCCGCAACACGATGGTCTGGATCGATCCGGTCAACGGCTGGCTGGTGGTCGACGCCGGCACTGCCGCCAAGGCCGACGAAGTCATCAAGCTGCTCATCAAGTCGGTGAGCCCGCTGCCGCTGCGTGCGCTGCGTGTGCAACAGTCGCCGCTGGCGGCGATGACGCAATGGCTGTCGACGGATGAAGCGCCGTACGGGTTTACCGTCGACCAGGATACCGAGCTGCGCTCGACCGGCGAGTCCAAGGCCACGGTGCGTTATGTCCGCCACACGCTGGAAGCGGCGGACGTGCGCCGCCACATCGAAAGCGGCAAGCAATGCACCCGGCTGGCGCTGACCTGGGCCGACCGGATTTCATTCGTTCTGACGGAATCGCTGACCATCAAACGGGTTGCCCCCCTGGATGTGATCAAGGAAGGCGAGGACGGCCTGGGACGCGATGCCGACGAGCGCTTCGACGGTGACATGATGTTGATGACCGGTGAGCTGGGTCGAATGATGGCAGCGCTGGTGGAAGCACTTGGTGGCGAGGTGCCAGAAAAAGCAGCGGCCTGACGGAAAATGTCCGTCAGTCAATTTTTACCTCGAGGACAGGGTACACTGAAGATGTCTTTTTTACGCGGCCTGGCACCGCCTCCATCATGCTGCTGCTTCGTCGGATTCACCTCTATCTGGGCACGTTGTTTGCGCCGTCGATCATCCTGTTCGCATTTAGCGGCGTACTGCAGGTACTCGGCCTGCACGAAGCGGAAGACGCGGAGGCCGCGCAACCCCCGGCGTGGATCGTCGCAATGGCAAGTGTGCACAAGGACCAGCACCTGCCGCGGCCGAAGGCGCACACGGTGCCGGGAGCGATTACCCAGATGCGCGCCGACCATGCGCAGCAGGCTGCGCACGCACCTGATGCAGGTCCGGACTCAGGTCACGCAGGTGCTGGCGCCGAACCGGATGCTGCCGCCAAACTGTCCCAGACGCTCCTCAAGACATTCATCGTGCTGATGGGAGCCGGCCTGATCGTCAGCGCCGCGCTCGGTATCTTCATCGCAGTCAAGAACGACAGAACCCGGCGCGTCGCATGGGTCATGGTGGCATCGGGGATCGTGCTGCCTGTCGCTGCGCTGATGATTTGAGTACCTGCCCACTGGAACAGGTTTGTGTCACCTCTGCATGAACGCGATCATCGTCCCCGGATCGGTGGCAGTGGCGCCGTTGATCGGCGTCCCGGTCGCCACGATCAGGTACCTGCCATTACTCTTGAAGACATTGAAGCGCGCGGTCACGCCGTTGCGGACCGTGTCGTTGTCCAGGCTGAAGAAAAACGATGGCACCTTTGACACGCGTGCCGGGGTCGCGGTGAACTGCGTCAACGTCAGATTGCCATCGCCGTCGAAGGACAACGTGGTGCTGGGCGCGCCTTTCGGCTGCGAGCCAAGGTTGTCCTGGCCGCAGTTTTCATAGCCATCGAACGTCAGGTTTTTCAGCACCGCCGGGTCGGTTATCTGCGCGGCAGTCGGATCGAGCAGCACGTAGCGGCTGCGGATCTTGTCGGTGCCGGGACCCGCCCCACCGTCGGTACCGCATAGTTCGAAGGCGGTCTGCGTCGGCATGCTGGAGCATTGCGTGAACGCGTTGCCACTGATGCTGCAACGGCCGGGCGTGAGGCGGGCATCGGGATACTGGCGACCATCCAGATTCAGCGTGGCGCCGACCATACTGGCGGTGCCGACCCGGCCGAGCGCGCCGAGCTTGAAATAGGCAAATTGCGACAGCGGCGCGAGTGTGGAAGCGGGTGGCGGTGTCGTTGGCGGCGGGTTCCCGATGACCGGTGCGCCGCTCGGCGGCTGTGGCGTGTTTGTTGCCGGGGGTTGCTGATCGTTTGCCGGCGGCGCGGTCGTGTCCGGTGACTGGGTGCCGCTTTCGGTAGCGGACGCAGTGGGCGAGGGCACGGCGGCTGGCGGCGCAGTGGAACCTGACAAGGACGCCGGAGCGCCGGGACTGGCTGCCGGGCCCTGTGCTGCATTATTGCCACCGCCACCGCAGCCAGCGACAGCAAAGGCGGTTGCGGAAATCGATGCGATGAGACACTTTCGCCGACATCTCACGGAGTTGAATCGAGTCATCAGTTTGCCCTTGTGATCCAGTTTGAATGAAGTGGGATGGCGCAAAACCATCCGGATTTCATTTAATCAAACTGGGATCAGGCAGGCTTATGACTGCGCAAGGGAAGCCCCCTCGGGTGCGGCCATCGGCCAGACTTCGGCAAGAACCTTGCGTAAAAAAAGATGGGATCGGCCGCCGTGCCCCGCATCCCATCGGGATCACATGCATTTCCCATTTTTTCCTGGCCGGGTACTTGGACCTATGACGCAAGGACCACCGGCCAATCCAAATGCGACGCCGGCGTTCAGGTGACTTCGGTAGACGAAGGGGGTACGCCGTGGTCAACGTCATACGCCGCATCGTCGAGAATGTTTTTCAAAATGTCGACTGCATCCCACACATCGACAAACCGCGTGTAAAGCGGCGTAAAGCCGAAGCGCATCAGCTGTGGCGCACGGAAGTCACCGATGACGTTGCGGGCGATCAGCGCGCGCATGACTGCCTGGCCGTCTGCGTGGGCAACGCTGACATGGCTGCCGCGCCGTTCCGCCTGGCGCGGCGTGGCGACCGTCAATCCATGCTGCGCCGGACACGCGTCGATCAATTGGATGAACAGGTCCGACAACGCAAGCGACTTGTGCCGGATCCGACGCATGTCGGTCTCGCCAAAAATCGTCAATCCACATTCGACCAGCGCCAGGGATACGACCGGCTGCGTGCCGCACAGCGCGCGCCGGATGCCGTCGCCTGCGGTAAAACCCGGCGCCATCGCAAACGGTGCGGCATGCGCCCACCAGCCCGCCAGCGGCTGCGAGAAGGCGTGTTGATGACGCTGCGGCACCCAGATGAATGCCGGTGCGCCCGGCCCGCCATTGAAATACTTGTAGGTGCAGCCGACGGCAAAATCGGCCTTTGCGGCATGCAGATCGACTTCGAGCGCGCCGGCCGAATGCGCAAGGTCCCAGATCGTCAATGCGCCCTGTGCATGCGCATGGGCCGTGAGCGCGGCCATGTCGTGCAGGTAGCCGCTACGATAGTTCACGTGGGTCAGCATGACGACCGCGGTATCGGCATCGATTGCGGCCGGCAGTTCTTCGGGCGAATCAACCAGCCGCAACCGGTAGCCGCGGTCGAGCCAGGCGGTCAGGCCTTCGGCGATGTACAGGTCGGATGGAAAATTGGCGCGCTCGCTGACAATCGTGCGGCGCGCTGTCGTTGCCTGCATCTGCAATGCGGCGGCCAGTACCTTGAACAGGTTGACTGAGGTCGAATCCGTGACTGCGACTTCACCGGCGACCGCGCCGATCAGCGGCGCCAGCATGTCACCGAGCCGCAGCGGCATCTGAAACCAGCCGGCCTGATTCCAACTGCGGATGAGATCGAATCCCCATTCATCGGCCACCACTTGCCGGACCCGTTCCAGCGCCGCACGAGGACAGGCACCGAGCGAATTGCCATCGAGATAAATCACCCCGTCCGGGAGATCGAAACGCGCGCGCAGGCTGGCCAGCGGATCAGCGGCGTCGAGCGCCGCGCAGTCTTCGCGGGTCATCATGGCTGCACCTGCTTCGGCGCGCCGGGAGGCAGGCTTCGCAGCACCGCCCGTACCGGACTTGCATCCATGCCGGCCAGCTTCAGGGGCAACGCAATCAGCTCATAGTCGCCAGGCGGCACCGCGTCGAGCACCACGCCTTCGAGAATCGCCATGCCATGCTTGCGCACCGCATGATGGGCATCCATGGTCTTCGAGGTCTGTACATCGAGCGAGGGGGTATCGATGCCGATCAGGCGTACCCCGTGTGCGGCAAGCAGGCCGATGGTGGCCGGATCGACCGAGGCGAAATCGGGATCCCAAGCTGTGGTTGGGGCGCGTGAGTAGGTGCGCAGCAGGACGCGCGGCGGCAGCGCGTCGAGATGGCCTTGCACATGAGATGGCAGCACCCGTGAAGCACCGACGCAATCGATGACGCGACAGGCGCCGATGTATGCCGACAGCGGCACGGCGTCGATGCCCGCGCCGTCGACATCGTAATGTGACGGCGCGTCACAATGGGCCCCGGTGTGAGTCGACATGGCGAGCTGGCTGACGTGTACCGGGCAGCCCTCGCCGATCGCCCAGGTGGTCGTCGCCGAGAACGGCGTGTCACCTGGCCACACCGGCAGCGCTGCCGACACGGTCGGTGTGATGTCCCAGATGGCGGGGGCGTCGCTGGAGAATACGGTCATGTCGGGCCTGGCGTAGATGCGCGTAAGCCTGCATTCTATGTCAATGGTGCAACCCGGCGTGCGGCACGCCGCGGTCGTTCCGGCAAGCCGCGATGCCGGACCCAAGCATCCGCCCGGGATAAATTGGGAAATGGATGTGGTCCTGGTGCGATGCGACGCAAGGCGGCCGACCCACCGTATTGCGAGCACTGCAAGGGGAGGCCAACGCAGGAGTGCGCCCATCAGGGCCGCAGACATTCACGATTTATTTTGGGCAGGTACTTACATCTGCTTGAAAAGATGGACGAAGCTGCGGCTGACCTCGAGCTTGTCCGGCTGGCCCTTGATGAGTACCAGGTGGCGGCCGCGCAGGTCGCGTGCCACGCCGTCGATCGCGTGCACGTTCACCAGGGTCGAGCGGTGGATTTGCCAGAACAGCGCCGGATCGAGTTCATCGGCAAGGTCCCGTACCGGCTTGCGAATCAGCGCTTCGAAGCGGGCCGTCTGCACCCGCGTGTATTTTTCATCCGACTGGAAAAACAGGATGTCGGCCACGGCGATCAGGCGCAGTTCCTGTCCGATCGATGCCTGAATCCATTGCAGATAGATTGGCTTCGGCGCGATCTGAGTCGCCAGTTTCCCAAGAATTGCGCTGACATCGATCGGTGCGCTCTGCAGACGCTGCTTGAGCCGGTCGACGGTTACGGCCAGGCGCTCCAGCTCGGCCGGCTTCAGGACATAATCGATCGCGCCATGCTCGAAGGCTTCGATGGCGTACTGATCGTAGGCGGTAATGAAGACGACGTGGGTCATGCCCGCGACTTCGTGCGCCGCTTCGAGGCCGGTCTTGCCCGGCATGCGAATATCGAGGAAGGTGAAATCGGGCGTGTGCTCTGCGACCAGCGCGATTGCTTCCTCGCCATTCTTCGCCTCGGCAAGGATCTCCAGTTCCGGCCAGACTTGCGACAGCCGCAGGCGCAGCTGGTCCCGCATCAGTCGTTCGTCGTCGGCGATGATCGCGCTCGGCATCGATTTTTCCCGTTTTCGTTATTTTGCGGTGCTGCTGCCAGCGGTACCGTTCGTTGCGACCTGATACGGAACCTCGATCGTCGACCGCACGCCAGTCGGCTGATTCGGCACGATTTCCAGGTACCCTTGATTCTGGTACAGCAGTGTGAGGCGTTCCCGAATGCTTTGCAATCCCAGGCCGGTGCCGTCGCTCGGCATCGCACCGAAACCCAGGCCGTCGTCGGCGACCGTGACCCGCAGCCGGTTGTCCGCAATTTCCGCCAGCACCTGCAACGTACCGCCTTCGGCCTTGCGCTCGAGCCCATGCTTGATCGCGTTTTCCACCAGCGACTGCAGCATCATCGGCGGAAATACTGCGCTGCGCAGGCCGGTCGGTATCTGGAAATCGACCGTCAATCGCTCTTCCATGCGCATTTTCAGGAGATCGAGATAGGCGCGCACCATGTCGGCTTCGCGGCCAAGCGTGGTCGTCTTGGCTGGATCGCGCATTTGCGGCAGCACAGCCCGCAGGTACTGAATCAGGCTGCGTTGCATGGCCGACGCGCGGGGCGGATCGGTTTCGATCAGGTACTCTACCGACGCCAATGTGTTGAAGAGGAAGTGCGGTTCAACCTGCGCCTGCATCACCTGCATCTTGGCTTCGGTTATCTCACGCTGCAGCGTGGCGCGCTCTGCCGCCGCATTGGCTGCCTGGGCCTGGGCTTCCGCGCGCTTCTTGCCGCCCATCAGGGCCTTGGTGCCGAACAGGCCAAGCACCAGCAGCAAGACAAAATTCATGAACCATTCGGAGGATTTTTTCTGGGCGACCGTGATCTCCTGGGACGCGGCTTCATCCACCGCATCGGCCAGCGCGTCGCGCACTTCCTGGCCCACTTCCGGCGGCAGGTAAATGTGGAGATCGGAAGACGACTTCGCCCTTTCCGCCTGCGGGACGGCGGGTGCAGCAGGGACAGCCGGGACAGCCGGGGCAGCCATCTCACCGGTCGTCTGCGCAACGGCGGGCGGGCCCGCCGCATCCGGCGTTCCCACGGACTGGCCGCCATCCTTGTTCTTGTCATTGGGATTGCTGGTGATATGCAGACCGGTACTATCGATGCGGATGGTGGTGCCGTCATCGGTCGTGATTTCGTGTTGCTTGTTGGTCCGGAAGAGCTTGGAATGTGCCCCTGGCTGATTCTTGTGAACGATGACGCTGCGTTCCGATTTTCCACCGAACAGGATGTCCTGAATCAACGCGCCCACGAAAATCATCAGGATCGCGATCAGCAGGAATTTGCGCCATGAAAGCTGGGTCACCCAGGTGGCAGTCGCATCGAAGGCGGTGCGCAACCAGGCGACGGTAGCGGAAACGAAGGACTGGAAGTTCTGAAAGTGGTTCGGGTTCATGGATTCTCAGTCAATGGCGCAGCGATTTTTGCGCTACGGAAAAACGGGCCCGGCGGCGGGAAGTCTAGCGCATTCATTCTCTGGTCTGCCGGAATTCAGAAAGCGCCTGAGTTCTTCCGGAGGGCCACTGCAGCGCCACTGACATCGAGCATCTCGGCCCCCGCGGTCAGGTGATCTTCGCTCGCCATCCGGCCTTTTTCAGCCGGTGTCAGGCGTTTTGCGATGATGGTGACCGACGGGATCGACGGATCGATCGGGGCGTCGATAGCGGCACGTGCGGGCGCGATCGGCGCTTTTGGAACGTACGACCAGAGCGCGCCGGTGAGCAGGCCTGCCGTTACGCAAAGGGCGGCGGTAACACGTGTGATCGATGGGGTAATGAGGGTTTTCATGGCGGCTTCCTTTCGTGTGGGGGCGCAATGTTCTTGCGATGGATGCACTGTAGGCAAAGCCGGACTGCAGCACCATCTGCTTGCGACAGGCTGCATGTTCTGGTTGATGAAACGCTGAAAACGCGGCTGAATGGTGGCCAGGTAAGGGGCAGATGGGGTAGGCCGGGCTGCTGATTGAGGGTGCGCAAGGCGCTGGTGCCGTCAGGTGCAAGACTGAAAGCAGTTCGCGGGATCAGGCCGGTCGCCGGGATTCACGCAGCTTTCCATGCCTGCGTTGTCTGCATTTGGCGACGACTTCCGCTCGTTTTTCGTCCTTTTCGCGGTGCGTGTCGACGGACCCCAGAATGTCCGGGGATCACGCATCGGTTTCCCCCTTCCTCCCGGAGATTGCCATGCCCGACATTCTTACCCCCATTACCGATATCTGTCAGAACCACCTGGAAGCATCCCGTCGGATTGCCGACGCCCTCTTTGTTGGGGCCGGCAAATTGGAGCACGTTGCCTTGGACACGGCGCATCGCGCCACTGACGAGCAGTTTCGTTTTGCACAAGCTGTCGGCAGGACGCGGGACATGCAAGGATTTTCGAACCTGCAGTCGACCTTTTGGGCAGCAAAGCCGGTGCAGTTCCAGAAGTTTCAGCAGGAATGCATGCGTATCGTTGCTGAAATCCAAAATGAAGTCAGTCGCGCCACCCAGGCGTATGCGGAACATTTCAGTGCTGGCGCGATGCGTCCGATGCCCTACCCGATGCCAGGTGCGAAAGCGGCGGGCGGAGGAGTCAGCGCCAACCCGTTTGGCGGCATGGTTTCAGCATGGGAAAGCGCGATGCAGGGCGCGTCACGATTTTCCGAACAGGCAATGGCAAGCGCACGGAATGCAGTCCAGGAATTCCAGTCAGCGGCGGGGCAGCGGCCGCGCCAGCACATGCGACGGGATGCGAGCGGTGACGCACGACGCGGAACGGATGTCGCGTCTCCCTTTGGAATCAATGCTGAGCCGGTGGATATTGCCGCAAGTGACGAGGCAGCGTTGGAAGTCGATGAAAAGTCGCAATCTCCGCGAAGCCAGGTAGCAGGCCGGGAAGCAGATGCTGGCGGCCCACAGGATCAGACTCCACCAATGTCTGATGCACCATCGGGTGGCGGACATGAGTCCACGAAGTCGACGACTGGCCGGCGCAAGCAGGAGTAAAAGAGATTCGGAAAATTGCAGAATCTGCCCGAGCAACACGCTCGAGGCAGAGTAACTACGTACATTTTGAAGGCGCGCCTTGACTGTGCCTGTCACAACCCGGCGATCGACACATTGAAAGGCGCAATTAAAAAAGCCGATTTTCGTCAATGCTGTGGCTTTCGGGTGCTCTCAGGTGCGCCGCTTTAAGATACCGGAAATACCCGGTATTTTAGGCTTCAAACAGCGGCGAGTTGCTCGAGCGCTGCACGATCTTCCGCAGTCTTGCGCGCAAGTTGCTTCGATTTCTTCGATGCGATCTGCTTTGCGCGAGAACTGGATGGCGGCAGACGGCGCAGGGTCTTGAGTGCCTCCGGGTCCTTGATGCCGATCGATCGCTGATCCACGCTGATCAATCCGATTTCGTTAAAAGCAGAAAGCGTGCGGCTCACCGTCTCGAGTGTCAGTCCTAGGTAGCTGCCGATCTCATGCCTGGTCATGCGCAAGTTGAACAGCTTGCTCGAGTATCCCATCTCGGCAAATCTATCAGACAGCGAAACGAGGAAACGGGCCACCCGAGCCTCGGCGCTCAGTGCGCCAAGCATGCTGACCATGGCTTGTTCCCGTACCAGTTCCCGGCTCATCACGCTGTACATCGCATGCTCGAGTTCGACATGAGTACGCCCTAGAGCGGTGAATTTCTTGAATGGCAGCAGGATCAAATCGCAGTTCGACAGTGCGACTGCTTCGGAGGCATAGCGACGGGTATGAATGCCGTCCACGCCGAACAGGTCACCTTTCATCGGAAAACTCAGCACTTGTTCGTTGCCGAATTCGTCAATCAGGACGGTCTTCAGGAAGCCCGAGTGAACGATATAAAGCGTATCAAATGGCTGGCCGATCGTGTGGATGCGCTGGCCTGTCTTGAACTGTACATGCTGGAACAGGAGTTCATCATCTGCAAGCGAGGAAACAGCCGGGATGCGCAGCACATCACACAGTTCCTTGAGGTTGGACCAAAGCTTGCCTTGCCGTTGCCAGCCCGCTTCCATGGAAGAAGCGGCAACGGATGTTGCAGTGGCGGGTGACTCGGAACGGATTTCAGACATTTGTGTGGACAACATAGTCATCTCCTAATTCATAAACACACGTTCAATGAAGACTCATTTTCTGGAGACGCAGTCAAAGTGCCGGTTGTCCTCACCTGCCCGGTACTTGATCTTCTTGGCATCACTGCATCCAGAAAATGACAGATGGTGGCTACGTTCAATTCATGAATGCTTCAAGCATGTATCGTTTGCGCTTCGATCTGGGCACTCTTCACGAAACGGCAATTCCAAAATAAAATATTGCCTGGCCGGTTTGAGATTACATATCGAAATACAACAATAAAAATGCACATCAATGACTCTGGCGCCTTCTGTCATTCTTGAGTAGCAAGTTATAATTATGTCAACAGGCATGTTCTAATACTATCGGCATACGCTGAATCAACGTGTAAGATTAAGATGATTTTTATAAGAATAGTCCGAGAAAATTAAAGAAACTGAGAACACTACGTCCATGCATGAAATATATTTTTGCAAAATGTTTCAATTAAAAAATGTTGAATTTATTCAGTATAAATTTGGATAGAAGAAAGCCGGATTTTGGCTTTTTTCTGAACCACATTCCAGCAGGAACTGGACTGAATGCCAGTGTCAAAATTTAAATTTTCATTGGCGCAAGAAGCCGGTATGCCACGGCGTACTGGACCAGTTCCGCCAGTGAACTCAGCGACATTTTTTGCAGAATGCGGGTCTTGTGGGTACTGACCGTCTTGACGCTCAGGTGAAGCGCTGCAGCGATTTCAGTAATCGATTTCCCACTGACGAGCATTGAGAACACTTCGAATTCCCGGTTGGAGAGTTCCTTGTGCGGCAGGTTTTCATTTGCCGGCATGGCGTCGATCGCCAGTTGTTCCGCAACCGCCATGCTGATGTAAGGACGGCCGGAGGCGACCTTCCTGATTGCGCTCAACAACTGTGTGCCGGCGCTTTCCTTGGTGAGATAGCCGCGAGCTCCAGCGCGTATGGCGCGTACTGCGTACTGCTCCTCTTCATGCATCGTCAACACCAAGATGGGCAACTTCGGTGTGCCTTCCTTTACCTGACGTATCAGTTCAACCCCACTTTTGCCGGGCATGGACATGTCGAGCAATAACAGGTCGAAGTCGCCCCGGCGAGCCTGCAACAGGGTTTCGAAGCCGTCGATGGCTTCGCCCACGACCACGATGTCGCTTGCGCCCTCGAGGATGCGTTTGAGTCCCTCCCGCATCAAGGTGTGATCATCGGCGATGACAATGCGGATCATTTTGCAGGGATCCGAAAATATATTCGGTGATCGCGCAGCCCTAGCACAGGGACGATGCTCGGCCCCAAGGACGCGAGTTTGGGCAAATCACATCCGGCAGCGATTTCTGGCATCGAACGTATTGCACGGATGGTGTGGGTGGCATCCCGTTTGCGCGCCAAGCGGATTGACGCAAGATTGACAACTGAAGAGGACATTCGGCAGATATTGTCTATTTGGCAATATGAGCTGCCATCGTAGATCAGTTCACTGGCGCTGCGTGGATCGAATCTTCAATTCTTTGATCCGCTCGCTGGTCCAATGCGCTAGCTCAGGCCGTCAGCTCAGCTGGTTTGATCCAGGGCGGGAGTATCGGTTCTGCGCCGGTCATTGTCGCCCACTGCAGTGCATGCGTTTGATTGCGGCTCCCGGAAGTCCATGACTTCCAGTACCGGTAGCGTCGCGGGGCTGCCTGACGTTTCGGACGATCACTTCGGCCTGGGTTGGTGGAACAAGCTGGCGGGCGACCGCTACTGATGCCCGTTCCCGGTCGGGGAAGGAGAAAGTGGGATCTGGATGTCCAGTACGGTGCCATGCGGTTCGCGTCTGGAAAGGGATATCCGACCTTGCAGTCCGATGACGCGTTCGCGCATCCACAACAAACCGTACGACGCGACTTTGTGTAGATCCCCTTCGCTGACGCCTTTTCCATCATCGCTGATTTGCAGGTTGAGACAGTGATCGTTCGTGTCGCAAGTGATGTGCACGTGCGCCGCTTCCGCATGCCGAACGATATTGTTCAGCGCTTCCTGCACCACCCTGTAGATCGATTGCGCCATGCCCATTGGCAGCTTTTTCTGGTGCAACTCGAGGCAAGTCGAGAATTCGATCGGATGGCGCTTGCGGAGTGCCTCGATCAATTGCTCGACCGCCGACGCCAGGCCATCCACGGCAACGGCCCGGGCTGGAAGATTGGCGAGGATGCGACGCATCGATACCATCATTGCAGCGGCCAGTTCCTGGAGGTCGCGCACCTTGCTTGACAGCGGGCTGGCAGGGGTGATCGATGCCTGTAGCAGCGTGAGGTCAATTTTCAGCAAACCGAGTAATTGGCCGAAGTCGTCATGAATGTCGCGCGCCACGCGCCGGCGCTCATCGGCGATCATTCGGTCGACCATGCCAATCGTTGCCTGGGTGGTTTGCGTCATTCGCGGTGGCGCATCGTCACATATGCCGGGCATTCGTGCTGGAATCGACTGTGGTGAACGGCATGCTGCGTGCTCCACCCGCACATCGTGCAGGGTCGCGAAGACAAGCCGTCCCGCCGTGGTTTCGACGATTTCCGTGATTCGCTCGATGACTTCGACCGTCGCTCCCTCGTCTGAAATCAGCCGGTATCGCAGCGCGGATAAAGGGGTCTTTTCGGGGATTTCCGCTTCAAAGATCCGCGCCTGATCTTCCGCATGCACGTACGCCAGAACGAATGCTTCTCGCGAAACAGGTCCAGCTTGCAGCGACCTTCCGACCAGATGGTAAATGCCCGACGACCAGTCCGAGTAAATCTCGCGTCCCGATGCATCGAACAATATCTCGAACGACCCGCACCGCGCGGCGGCTTCCATTCTTGCCTGTTGCGCCTTCCGCGCTGCGCCTGCCATGTCGTCGACGCGCATACCGACACCACCAAATCTTTCGAGATGGCATCCAGGGTGGGCACGTCGATTGGCGGGAAGCATGATCGATAAGGAACAATGAGAAACAGGTTGCATTGCGATCGAGACGCGCTGTACATCCTGATTTCATTCGCCTGCAACGAATCAGTCAGCGTGGTTTTAATTATAAGGGTCGGCGTGACTTTTGGTCACCTCTCAGGGTGAAATTGAAGCGTGCGGCAGCGTAGGTCGCGGCGTCGATTCGTGTTCGTCCCGCGCCTGCGCATGTCGAACATGCGCGGCCCCACCGGGTAAGCGACTTGTGGAACGGGCCGCTCCTGATAAACTCGCGGCACCTCCAACCTGCTGCATGCAGTCGCATGCTCGCTGAAACGGCACATCTGATGAATATCGATCTTGGCGACGTCAGCCACACCATTCAGCTCGCGATCGCACCGGTGTTCTTGCTGACCGGTGTAGGCACCAACCTGATGGTCCTGACCAATCGCCTGGCGCGCATCATCGATCGCACCCGCGTACTGGAAGACCGGCTTGAATCGGGTGTCGTCACCGATCCGGTCCGGCCACGGGCAGAGTTGATCAGCCTTTACCAGCGCACCCACCTCATCAACCGGGCGATCACGCTGAGCACGACTTGTGCATTGTTGGTGTGCATAACGATTGCCGCACTGTTTGTCGGCGATGCACTTGCTCTTGGCTTGAGCAAGTTCATTGCGCTACTTTTTATTTTTGCGATGCTAGCCTTGATCGGCAGTTTTGTTTATCTCCTGCGTGAGATTTTCGTGGCTATCGGTAGTATTTCAATCCAGAGTGTGTTCATCCAAAAGTAGCGATCTTATGCCGACTTGCCCGAACCGCACCATGCGGGCGCCAGCGTGACTTTGCACCATTCGGCTCCGCGGGGTGCGGTGCTCGAAACATTAAAATAGTTGACGAATTTATCTAGGAGAAGTCGAAATGGTGAAAAAGCCGATTTATCAATCGCTGTACGCACAGGTGCTTACTGCAATTCTCATCGGGGTCGTGCTCGGTCATTTTTATCCCGAGCAGGGCGCGGCGATGAAGCCTTTGGGTGATGCCTTCATCAAGCTCATCAAGATGATCATTGCCCCGATCATCTTTTGTACCGTCGTGATCGGCATCGCCGGCATGGAGGACATGAAGAAGGTCGGCAAGACCGGTGGTCTGGCGCTGCTGTATTTTGAAATCGTCAGCACCCTGGCGCTGCTGGTTGGCGTGGTGATCGTCAATCTGGTCCAGCCGGGCGCCGGCATGAACATCGATCCGAATACACTCGACACCAAGGCGATCGCCGCCTATACCGGACCGGGAAAACTGGAAACGACTACCCAGTTTCTCTTGAACATCATTCCGAGCAGCGTCGTCGACGCATTTGCCAAGGGTGAGATCCTGCAGGTCCTGTTGTTCTCCGTCCTGTTTGGTTTTGCCTTGCATCGTTTCGGCGGCCGTGGAACCCTGGTGTTCGATTTCATCGAAAAAATCTCTCACGTACTGTTCTCGATCGTCGGCATCATCATGAAGGTCGCCCCGATCGGTGCGTTTGGCGCGATGGCATTCACGATCGGCAAATACGGCGTGGCTTCGCTGTTGCCATTGGCGAAATTGATGGGCACTTTTTACGCGACCTGCCTGATCTTCGTGTTCGTGGTCCTCGGTACGATCGCAAAAATCCATGGATTCAGCATCTGGAAATTCGTCAAGTACATCAAGGAAGAGTTGTTCATCGTTCTGGGCACCTCGTCATCGGAGTCGGTCTTGCCGCGCATGATGGTAAAGATGGAAAACCTCGGCGTACGCAAGTCCGTCGTTGGCCTGGTGATCCCGACAGGGTATTCGTTCAATCTCGACGGCACCTCGATTTATCTGACGATGGCCGCAATATTTATCGCGCAGGCTACCAACACGCCGATGACGCTCATGCAACAACTGACCCTCCTGGCCGTACTGCTGCTGACGTCGAAAGGCGCTGCCGGCATCACAGGCAGTGGCTTCATCGTTTTGGCGGCAACCTTGTCGGCTGTAGGGGGCGTGCCCGTCGCCGGACTCGCGCTGATTCTCGGCATCGACCGCTTCATGTCCGAGGCACGTGCATTGACAAATCTGGTCGGCAACGGTGTTGCCACCGTGGTCGTTGGAAAATGGACGAACGACCTCGACATGCGCAAGTTGACCCGTGAGTTGAACAACGAAACTGTGCTCGAAGCAGAGGAGCCTGAAAAGGTGCTGAACACCACGACAGCTCGCATGCCAGTCACGCGATGAGTTGAGAACGCGGTCGCTCGACCGTGCAACGGCGCTTTTAAAACTGCAAGCAATGCCCTGAACCCCAAAAGTTGGCTATCAACTTTTGGGGTTTTTTCATGACGGAATACAACGAACAGTTCAAGCTGTCGGTTGTTCAGAACCATCTGGATGGTGAAGCGAGTTAAGCGCGCGGATACCCAAAAAAGACGCTTTTAGAAACAAAAATTTTTGGCTTTGCAGAAATTAAAATCATGTTTCGCCGGAAATTATCGAGCAACCCTGTTAGAGTTCTTCAAACAATTTTGCGATGTCGCATTGCGCTTCGCAGTCGCAGAAAATTTTGCTGCGCCGCGCAATGACGAAGCATCCACGGAGAAGATGCGCTGATGCAGATAGCTGACCTTAAATTTTTGGTCGCCGAGAACGATCCGTTCCAGCGAAACTGGCTCGTGGCTGCGTTGACGCAGATCGGTGCCCAACACATTCTCGAAGTCGAAGACGGCGAATCTGCTCTCAGTGTGCTGAGCGAGCCGGACTGCTCCATCGATATCAGCCTGATTGAAATCGACCTGCCCGGAATGGACGGGATGGAGCTGATCCGTCACATTTCCAAAGTTGAAAAGCGCCATGCTGTAATCGTCGTCAGCAGCCTCGATCAGGCGCTGCTGTTTTCCGTGGAAACGATGTCGAAGGCCTATGGTGTGGAATTGCTCGGCACGATAGGCAAACCTGTCACGCCGGAGACGCTGCACGAAAAAATCGCGGGACTCGAGCAAATGACGCGCGTATCGCGGACGTATTCCTCGTTGCCTGCATTGACATTCGAACACCTTCGCGCGGGGATTGATGCCGACGAGTTCCTGCCGCTGTTCCAGCCAAAAATCGACCTGGCAACGCGGCAGGTGGTGGGGGTAGAGGCTTTTGCACGGTGGCAGCATCCGAAATTCGGGCTCTTGCTGCCGTCTCGCTTCATCCCGGTCTTCGAGGCGGCGCTTGGCATGTCACTTCTGACGGCTGTGATCGTTGCAAAATCTGCTGCCGCCTGTCTCGAATGGCGGCGCCAGGGATTCATGCTGACGGTGTCGATCAATATTTCGCCGTCGGTGCTCGCAATCCAGGATTTTGCCGAACAGATCATTGCCTACGTGAGCGAACTGGATGTTCCGGCGGCATGTTTCATCTTCGAAGTGACCGAAGCATCGACAGTCACCGACGGACCACACTTCCTGGAAAATCTGACGCGCCTGCGGATGCACGGTTTCGGCGTATCGGTGGACGACTACGGCATCGGTAAATCAAGCTTGCAGCAACTGCTGCGCATTCCATTTTCCGAGCTGAAGATCGACCGCTCGCTGGTATCGGGTGCGGCGCAGAATCCGACGCTGGAACTGGTGTTGAGTTCGAGTCTTGCCATCTGCAACAAGCTGGATCGGCAGTCGGTGGCGGTTGGTATCGAGACGAAACACGATTGGGACTTCCTGGTGAAGCTGGGCTGCACGTTTGCGCAGGGCTTCTATATCGCAAAGCCAATGGATTCGGCTGCGTTGCCGGTCTGGATACAGGAGTGGATGTTATTTTTTTGAGCGGCACGGGGGCCGGGACAGTGCGCCTGTCAGCCTAACTTCGCCTGTCAGAGTACCGATGCGATCGCGTCGACGACGCGATCGATGTTCGCATGATTGAGTGGTGCGACGCAGATGCGGCCGGTATCGACAGCGTAGATCGCAAACTCCGTGCGCAGCCGTTCGACCTGGGCCTTGGTCAGCCCCGAGTAGGAAAACATGCCGCGCTGTTTCGTGACGAAACTGAAATCATGTGCCGGCGCCTTTTCCTTCAATTTGCTGACCATCAGTTCGCGCATTTCGCGGATGCGCACGCGCATTGCGGCGAGTTCGTCTTCCCACATTTGCCGCAGCTCCGGTGTCGACAATGCAATCGCCACGACCTGGCCGCCATGCACCGGCGGGTTGGAGTAATTGGTCCGTACCACGCGCTTGAGCTGCGACAACGCGCGGCTGGCCTCATCCGCGCTCACGGCGACGATGCTCAACGCGCCCACACGTTCGCCGTACAGCGAGAACGATTTCGAGAACGAGTTCGACACGAACAGCGGACCACCCGCTGCAGTGAAACGACGCACCACCTGGCCGTCGTCTTCAATGCCATCGCCGAAGCCCTGATACGCCATATCGAGGAAAGGAATCAGACCGCGCTGGGTCACGACCTCGATCACTTGCGTCCATTGCGCGTCGTTCAGGTCGGCGCCGGTGGGATTGTGGCAGCAGGCGTGCAGAACGACGATCGTGCCGGCTTTCATCGCTTGCAAGGATGCGAGCATGCCGGTGAAGTTGACGCCGCGAGTGGCGGGATCGTAGTAAGGGTAGTTGTTGACGGTGAAGCCGGCAGCTTCGAACAGGGCGCGATGGTTTTCCCAGCTCGGGTCGCTGATGAATACGGCGGAATCCGGCGAAAAACGTTTCAGGAAGTCCGCACCAAGCTTCAATGCGCCGGTGCCGCCGATGGCCTGAGCCGTGATGACTCTTTGTTCTTGAATTACGGCGCTGTCGGTACCAAATACAAGTTCTTGTACTGCTTTGTCGTATGCCGGCAGGCCTTCGATCGGCAGGTAGGTGCGCGGCGCTGCTTTTTCCATCATCACGGCTTCCGCCTTTCGTACGCAATTGAGCAGCGGCACCTTGCCGCTTTCGTCGTAGTACACGCCGACGCCGAGGTTGATCTTTTGCGGATTCTTGTCCGCATTGAATGCTTCGGTCAGGCCCAGGATCGGGTCGCGGGGCGCCATTTCGATGGCGGAAAGTACGGACGTCGGAAGCGGTGCGTTCATCGTGATAACATCAAAAATTGGCCGCGGCGAGGGCAAAATACCTCGCCGACAGTCTGGTTAGTAAGGCGCCTGTCACAACCCGGTTGGAATGGCGCGCGGCCGCAGACGGCATGCTGCGTGACACGTCAGCGCGGGTGCGCCAGCCGGGTTTTGACAGTCGCTCTGATGCGCGGCCCCTTGAGGCAATGCGCTTGTCTGCAGTCCGCTATATTACCAAAGGTCCATAGCCCATGGCTGATTTATCCCAGGTTTCCAGTACGATCGACGAGTCGAAAATCGTCACCTTTCCCGACTCGCCCTATCGCTTGTACCAGCCATTTTTGCCTGCTGGTGACCAGCCGACGGCCATCGCGCAGTTGGTCGAAGGCATCGACGACGGCCTGTCCTACCAGACACTGCTCGGCGTTACCGGCTCTGGCAAGACCTACACGATGGCCAATGTGATCGCCCGCATGGGTCGTCCGGCGATCATCTTTGCACCGAACAAGACGCTGGCCGCGCAGCTCTACAGCGAATTCCGCGAATTCTTCCCGCAGAACGCGGTGGAGTACTTCGTCAGCTATTACGACTACTACCAGCCGGAAGCCTACGTGCCGCAGCGCGACCTGTTCATCGAGAAGGATTCCTCGATCAACGAGCACATCGAACAGATGCGACTGTCGTGCACCAAGTCCCTGATGGAGCGGCGTGACGTGATCATCGTGGCAACGGTGTCGGCAATATACGGTATCGGTAACCCGAACGAATACCATCAGATGATCCTGACGCTGCGGGCGCGCGACAAGGTCAGCCAGCGCGACGTGATCGCCCGGCTGATCCAGATGCAATACGCCCGCAACGAGGTCGACTTCAGCCGCGGCACGTTCCGGGTGCGGGGCGACACCATCGACATTTTTCCGGCAGAACATGCGGAACTGGCGGTGCGGATCGAAATGTTCGATGACGAGATCGACAGCCTGCAACTGTTCGATCCGCTGACTGGCCGCATCCGCCAGAAGATCCCGCGTTTCACCGTTTATCCGGGCTCGCATTACGTGACGCCACGCAGCACGGTGCTGCGCGCAATCGAATCGATCAAGCTCGAATTGCGCGACCGTCTGGAATTCTTCCGCAAGGAAAACAAGCTGATCGAGGAACAACGCCTCGAGCAGCGCACCCGCTTCGACCTCGAGATGATGCAGGAGATCGGCTTCACCAAGGGCATCGAGAATTACTCGCGTCACTTGAGCGGCGCGATGCCCGGAGAGCCACCGCCGACCCTGGTCGATTACCTGCCGGCGGATGCCTTGATGTTCATGGATGAGTCGCACGTGCTGCTCGGACAGTTGAACGGCATGTACAACGGCGACCGGGCGCGCAAGACCAATCTGGTCGACTATGGCTTCCGGCTGCCGTCGGCGCTGGATAACCGGCCGCTGCGCTTCGATGAATTCGAAGGCAAGATGCGCCAGACGATCTTCGTCTCTGCCACGCCGGCCGACTATGAAACCAAAAATGCCGGGCAAGTGGTCGAGCAGGTAGTACGGCCGACCGGCCTGGTCGACCCGGCAATCGAGGTGCGGCCGGCATCCTCCCAGGTCGACGACCTGATGAACGAGATTACAGATCGGGTCAAGAAGAACGAGCGGGTACTGGTGACGACGCTGACCAAGCGGATGTCGGAGCAACTGACCGAATTCCTGAGCGACAACGGTATCAAGGTACGCTATCTGCACAGCGACATCGATACCGTGGAACGCGTGGAAATCATCCGCGACCTGCGGCTTGGCACCTTCGATGTCCTGGTCGGAATCAACCTGCTGCGCGAGGGCCTGGACTTGCCCGAGGTGTCCTTGGTGGCGATCCTCGATGCCGACAAGGAAGGCTTCCTCCGCTCGGAGCGCAGCCTGATCCAGACGATCGGTCGCGCGGCACGGAACCTGAACGGCAAGGCGATCCTGTATGGCGACAAGATCACCGATTCGATGCGCAAGGCGATCGACGAAACCGACCGCCGCCGCAACAAGCAGATTGCGTTCAACCTTGCCAACAACATCACGCCGATCGGCATCAAGAAGGAAATCCGCGACCTGATCGATGGTGTCTACAGCCCGCAGGAAGCACGCCTGGAATTGCAGGCAGCGCAGGAGACGGCGAAGTACGAGTCGATGAGCGAGAAGCAGGTCAGCAAGGAAATCAAGCGGCTCGAGAAGCTGATGATCGATCATGCGAAGAACCTGGAATTCGAAAAGGCGGCGCAGGTGCGCGACCAGTTGCGAGTCGTCAAGGAGCAGTTGTTCGGCGCCTCGGGCAGCGACAACGTCGTGCCGTTTGCGCAGAACTGAGCGCAAGGCAAGGCGATGTTGATCGATCCGCAGCTGGAAGCGATGGTGGGCGTCGCCGATGCGGACTGGCGGCCGGTCCTGGCGCGCGGGCTGCAAGCGGTTGCCGCAGCGCAGCCCGATTATTTGCGGCAATTGCTGTGCGGCCCGTTTCTGCCAAACGGCGGCCGGCTGTTCGCCGCGTTCGCGCAGCCGCTCGATTCGGTGCGCTACGTGCTGGTGGGGGAAGGGCCGTATCCGCGCGCCACCAGCGCGACCGGCGTCTGTTTCATGGATGGTGCGGTCGGCTCGTTGTGGTCAGCGGCCGGACTATCGAAACCGGTCAACCGGGCAACCTCGCTGCGCAATTTCATGAAGATGCTGCTGGTGGCGGATGGGCGGCTTTCACCCGAGCGCACTTCTGGCGATGCCCTGATGGCGCTTGCACAAGAAGCACAGGCAGCGGGCTCGCCATCGATCCAGACGCTCCGTGAGTTGCAGGAAAACCTGCTGGCGAACGGCTTCCTGCTGCTGAACGCCGCGCTGGTGTTCCGGCCTGAGGTGCCGCCGATCAAGGAAGCACGCGCCTGGCAGCCGTTTCTGCAGACCGTGCTGGAAGCGCTTGCCGCGCGCGCTGAGGAACGCAAGCAGGATGCCCCGACGCTCGTATTATGGGGAAAGGTTGCGGCCCAGGTCGAGCCGCTGCCGATCGCCCGTCGGTTTCCGAAAGCCGTTGCCGAGCATCCATACAACCTGTCGTTCATTACCAGCAAGCCGATGCAGACACTGTTCGGGTCGATGCGTTTGCTGGAACGATGCGTTCGGGACTGAACAGGGGCGATCATCACGCGAGAAGTGCTTATGTGAAATAATGTCTATTCGCCATCGCGCACCGCCTGTTTCGTCCGGCGACACCATGCCGCAGGCTGTTTTGCGCAAGCAGCCCCTTACCTGACAAGATTACTCAAGTTTGCTATACTTGAGCGAATTGATCGACTATTCAGCAAGCGCAGCTAGCTCTGCCGAACGATATTCCCAGGAGGTGAGGTCGTATGCGTCTGACAACGAAAGGCCGCTTTGCGGTGACCGCGATGATCGACCTGGCACTTCGCCAGGGGCAGGGGCCGGTGACGCTGGCTGGGATAAGCGCGCGTCAAGAGATTTCCCTGTCTTATCTGGAGCAACTGTTCGGCAAGCTGCGGCGGCACGAAATCGTCGAGTCGGTACGGGGGCCGGGCGGTGGCTACAACCTGGCCCGGCGCGCCGAAGAAGTGACGGTCGCCGACATCATTATTGCGGTCGACGAACCGATCGATGCGACGCAATGCGGCGGCAAGGAAAATTGCCACGGTCCGGAGCATCAGCATGGCGCGCGTTGCATGACGCATGACTTGTGGGCCACGCTGAACACAAAGATGGTGGATTACCTGGATTCTGTATCGCTGAAGGACCTGGTGGACCAGCAGCGATTGAAAAATACCGAACAAAGCGTCGTCGTGGTACATCGTAACCACCTCGTTGCCTGAACAAACTGGAGCTTGTTGAAATGAATGCACCGATGGAACAGAGCCTGCTTGACACGCTGAAAGCGCCGCATTTTCCGATCTACATGGACTATTCGTCGACCACGCCGATCGACCCGCGCGTGGCCGAAAAGATGATCCCGTACCTGCGCGAGCAGTTCGGCAATCCGGCGTCCCGCAGCCACATGTATGGCTGGACCGCCGAGAAGGCGGTCGAGGAAGCGCGTGCCGAGGTCGCCGCACTGGTACATGCCGACCCGCGTGAAATCATCTGGACCTCGGGCGCGACGGAAAGCAACAACCTGGCGCTGAAGGGCGCCGCACATTTTTATCAGACACGCGGCAAGCACATCATCACGGTCAAGACAGAGCACAAGGCCGTCCTCGACACCGTGCGCGAACTGGAACGCCAGGGCTTTGAGGCGACCTACCTGCAACCGCAGGACAATGGACTGATCACGATCGAACAACTGGCCGAAGCGATCCGGCCGGACACGATCCTGGTATCCGTCATGCTGGTCAATAACGAGATCGGCGTGATCCAGCCGATCGACGCGATCGGTGAGCTGTGCCGCAGCAAGGGCATCATTTTTCATTGCGATGCGGCGCAGGCGACCGGCAAGGTCGAGATCGATCTCGAAAAGACCAAGGTCGACCTGATGACGTTCACGGCGCACAAGACCTATGGTCCGAAAGGCATCGGCGCGCTGTACGTGCGGCGCAAGCCACGCGTGCGGATCGAAGCGCAGATGCACGGTGGCGGTCACGAGCGCGGTCTGCGTTCGGGCACGCTGGCGACGCATCAGATCGTCGGCATGGGTGAAGCGTTCAAGCTGGCGCGGGAAGAGATGGACAGCGAGCGTACCCGCATCATCGGTCTGCGCGACCGCCTGGCCAAGGGACTGCAGCAAATCGAAGAGGTCTACATCAATGGCGACATGGAACATCGTGTGCCGCACAACCTCAACGTCAGCTTCAACTACGTCGAGGGCGAGTCGCTGATCATGGCGATCAAGGACCTGGCGGTGTCGTCGGGGTCGGCCTGTACTTCGGCCAGCCTGGAGCCATCCTACGTGCTGCGCGCACTGGGCCGCAGCGACGAACTGGCGCACAGCTCGATCCGCTTCACGTTCGGGCGCTTCACGACCGAGGAAGAGATCGATTTCACGATTGCGCTGATCAAGGAAAAAGTCGCCAAGCTGCGCGAACTGTCGCCGCTGTGGGACATGCACAAGGAAGGCATCGACCTCAGCACGATCCAGTGGGCGGCGCACTAGGATTCGCCGGCAGCGACGTTCCGGCAGCGATGCCGGACTGACAGAATTCACTCATCGAAGGAGCAGCAAAATGGCCTATTCCGAAAAAGTACTCGATCACTACGAGAATCCCCGCAATGTCGGCGCGTTCGACAAGGGCGACGACAGCATCGGAACCGGCATGGTCGGTGCGCCGGCATGCGGAGACGTCATGAAACTGCAGATCAAGGTGGGCGCAGATGGCGTGATCGAGGATGCAAAATTCAAGACCTATGGCTGCGGTTCCGCGATCGCCTCGTCGTCGCTGGTGACCGAGTGGGTCAAGGGCAAGACACTCGACCAGGCGCTCGACATCCGCAACACGCACATCGCCGAGGAACTGGCGCTGCCACCGGTGAAGATTCATTGCTCGATCCTGGCCGAAGACGCAATCAAGGCCGCCGTGCTGGACTACAAGACCAAGCACGGCATCGAAGTCAAGGCTGCGGCGTAATCAATCACGCAGCGAACGGCCGGCGCCTGTTGCGTCGGCCACTCCAGCTGAAACGGACATCATGGCAATTACCCTGACTGAAAAAGCGGCAAAGCACATCAGCCGCTACATGGACCGCCGCGGCAAGGGCATCGGCCTGCGTTTCGGCGTGCGTACCACCGGTTGCTCCGGCCTTGCCTACAAGCTGGAGTATGTCGATGAAAGCGCGAACGAAGACAGTGTCTTCGAATCGCACGGCATCAAGGTCTTCGTCGATCCGAAAAGCCTGCCCTACATCGACGGCACCGAGCTCGACTTCGCGCGCGAAGGCTTGAACGAAGGCTTCAAGTTCCGCAATCCGAACGTCAAGGACGAGTGCGGCTGTGGTGAAAGCTTCCGCATCTAGCCGGCGTTGAAAAACGACTGCGCGGGCCGATTGCGAGTCCGTGAAGTTCGCCTGTTGTTCCAAGCCTGTTGAAGTCCGGACAGGCTTTTGTTTTAGATGACCATGCAAAACCACTTCGACCTGTTTCACCTGCCGCCGACCTTCGCCATCGATACGGTCGCGCTGGACCGGGCCTATCACGACGTCCAGAACCAGGTCCATCCCGACAAATTCTCGACGGCGAGCGATGCCGAGAAGCGCGTTGCGATGCAGTGGGCAACCCGCGCCAACGAGGCGTACCAGACCCTGAAGAATCCGCTTGGCCGTGCCAGCTACCTGTGCGAGCTGAACGGCATTGACCTGCAGATCGAATCGAATACGTCCATGCCGCGCGACTTCCTGATGCAGCAGATGGAATGGCGCGAAGCGCTCGACGATGCGCGCACGTCACGTGACGAGAAGGCGCTCGATGCGCTCGAGGCGGCGCTTCGTGATACGCGTCGCGATACCGTGGCACAGATCGCCGCGCTGCTCGACGCCGACAATTTCACCGACGCCGCCCTAGCCGTGCGCAAGTTGATGTTCGTCGAAAAATTCGGCGAAGAAGTCGCCGATACCTTCGATCTGCTGGCCTGACGGCGACGGCATTCCCAAACCTGAATGATTAGATAACCATGGCATTACTGCAAATCTCCGAACCCGGCATGTCGACCGCGCCGCACCAGCATCGTCTTGCGGTCGGCATCGATCTCGGCACGACGAACTCGCTGGTGGCGACGGTGCGCAACAGCGTGCCCGAAGTGCTGACCGACGAGCAGGGCCGGCCGCTCCTGCCATCGGTGGTGCGGTACCTGTCGAACGGACATGCCAACATCGGCTACACGGCGCAGGAAGCGCAGACCACTGATCCGAAGAACACGATCGTATCCGTCAAGCGCTTCATGGGCCGCGGCTTGAAAGACATCGCCTATGCCGAGAATCTTCCCTATGACTTTCTCGATACGCCGGGGATGGTCCAGCTCCGTACGGTCGCGGGCGTAAAAAGCCCGGTCGAGGTCTCTGCACAGATCCTGGCAACCCTGCGCCAGCAGGCTGAGGATGCACTGGGCGACGACCTGGTGGGCGCCGTGATCACGGTGCCAGCGTACTTCGACGATGCCCAGCGGCAGGCTACCAAGGATGCCGCCAAGCTGGCGGGATTGAACGTATTGCGGCTGTTGAACGAACCGACCGCAGCGGCAATCGCCTACGGCCTCGACAGTGCCTCCGAAGGCATTTTTGCGGTCTACGACCTGGGTGGCGGCACCTTCGACATCTCGATCCTGAAGCTGACCAAGGGCGTGTTCGAAGTTCTGGCGACCGGCGGCGACTCGGCACTGGGCGGCGATGACTTCGACCATCGCATCCTGTGCTGGATCATCGAGGAAGCCAAACTCGCGCCCCTGTCGGCGGAAGACACGAGTCTCCTGATGGTCAAGTCGCGCGAAGCCAAGGAACTGCTGTCGCTCCACAGCGAGACGCATATCGACGCCGCGTTGCGCTCCGGCGAAGAAGTGCACCTGACACTGAACGCCAGGGAATTCGTCGACATCACCCAGCATCTGGTGGCCAAAACCATCACGCCGAGCCGCAAGGCGCTGCGTGACGCCGGCCTGACCGTCGACGACATCGACGGCGTGGTGCTGGTGGGTGGCTCGACCCGCACGCCGCATGTGCGCAAGGCGGTCGGTGAATTTTTCCAGACCACGCCGCTGGCCAACATCGATCCCGACAAGGTGGTCGCTCTCGGTGCGGCAATCCAGGCAAATCTGCTGGCGGGCAACCGCGCCAGCGGCGACGACTGGCTGCTGCTGGACGTGATTCCCCTCTCGCTCGGCATCGAAACCATGGGCGGGCTTGTGGAGAAGGTGATCCCGCGTAATTCGACCATTCCCTGCGCCCGGGCGCAGGAATTCACCACGTTCAAGGACGGGCAGGGCGCGATGGCGATCCATGTGGTCCAGGGCGAACGCGAGCTCGAGAGCGATTGCCGCTCGCTGGCACGCTTCGAATTGCGTGGCATTCCACCGATGGCTGCCGGCGCAGCGCGCATTCGTGTCACCTACCAGGTCGATGCGGATGGCTTGCTGGCGGTGTCGGCGCGCGAGTTGCGCTCTGGCGTGGAAGCCTCGATCGTCGTCAAGCCGTCCTATGGTCTGGGCGACGACACCATCACGCAGATGTTGCAGGACTCGTTCAGTTCGGCCGCCGGTGACATGCAGGTGCGCGCCTTGCGGGAAGAACAGGTGGAAGCCGAACGCATCCTGCTGGCCACGCAATCGGCGCTCGATGCCGACGGCACGTTGCTCGACGATGCAGAACGGCAGTCGATTGATCGCCTGATGGACGCGGTGCGCCAGCAGGTGCATGGCGACGATCATCTAAGGATCAAGGCCAGCGTCTCGGCACTGGCCGACGGCACCGAAGCATTCGCGGCGCGCCGCATGGATCGCAGCGTGCGCTCCGCGCTGGCTGGCCGCAGGCTCGATGAAGTCTGACCACCTTTACCTATCTCACTCAACATCACGCACCGGCGGGTCATTCAGACCGCCCGCAAAAGGAAACCGAAGTGCCACAGATCGTCGTATTGCCACATCCAACCTTGTGCCCCGACGGGGCCGTCATCGATGCCAAAGCCGGGAAATCGCTGTGCGATGCCCTGCTCGAAAGCGATATCGAAATCGAACACGCCTGCGAAAAATCCTGCGCCTGCACCACCTGCCACATCATCGTGCGCGAAGGCTTTGATACCTTGCCGGAAGCGGAGGAGAAGGAAGAGGACCTGCTCGACAAGGCCTGGGGGCTGGAAGCCGCGTCCCGCCTGTCCTGTCAGGTGATCCTGGCCGACGACGACCTGGTGATCGAGATTCCGAAGTACACCATCAACCAGGTCAGCGAAAGCCACTGACGATCTGGTGAGGAGAAAATCATGCGCTGGACCGACACCATTCGCATTGCCGAATCGTTGAGTGATCGCTATCCGGATATCGATCCGCTGACGGTGCGCTTTACCGATCTGCATCACCGGGTCTGCGAGCTCGAAGGTTTCGAGGATGATCCCGCGCGATCGAGCGAAGGGATACTCGAAGCGATACAGATGGCGTGGATCGACGAGAGGGATTGATCGTCGCCAGATATCGGGACGTAAAAAAAGACGGCGATGCCGTCTTTTTTTATCCGCGCGAGGCGTTTACCCGCGCGAGGTCAGTGCACCGTTGACCACGCGGACCCGGTCGCCAGTGCGCCAGCCGTCCTGGCCATCCTGCGGGAAGGTACGGATTTCACCGTTTTCCATCCGCACGCGGACCTGATAAGTCGTGGTCGAGCGGGTGCGCTTTTCGACTTCATTGCCGCCGTAACCGCCAGCCACTGCACCGGCTACTGTCGCCAGTGTCCGGCCATTGCCGCCGCCGACCTGGTTGCCGAGCACGCCGCCAAGAACTGCACCGGCTGCGATACCGAGACCGCTCGGTTGCGCCGCGTGTTGCACGGCAACGACCGATTCCACCCGGCCGCAGCTCGAGCAGGTCGCCTGCGCAACCTGGTAGTTATCCTGCGCGTAATTATTGGTCGTTGCGACGTGGTGGGGCGCTGCATGCTTGATCACTGGCGCCGGTGCGCGCACTGGCTCCTGCTGCATCGGCACGTAGTTCGGCGATTGCGTCACTACCGTATTGCCGTTAGGGCCGGTGCGGCTATCGTAAGGCTCGTTCGGCGTGGCCGTCATCAATGGTGTCTGATTGTTCACGGCCACCGCCGGCGCGTTGGTGCCATGCGAAGTCGGGATCACGCCCGTGATCGCGGCGATGCCGACCAGGCTTACCAGAGTCACTGCCACGGCAGCAGTCGCCATCACGGGATGAATGCGGCCCATCTGTTTCTGCAAATTCGTCGTTTTGATCTTGTTCATGTTACCTCCTGTTATAAACGCATTTTAATGTGCTGTGGAAACAGTATCGCTTACAAAGCGAAGAAATGGCTAGCGCGGGAGTGTGTCACTTGTAATCGTTTGTAATGCCACTCGGCGCAGATCAGTCCTCGCGGCGCAAATGGGGGAACAGGATCACGTCACGGATGTTCGGCGAATCGGTGATCAGCATGATCAGCCGGTCGATGCCGATGCCGCAGCCGCCGGTCGGCGGCATGCCGTATTCGAGCGCGCGGATGTAGTCGGCGTCGTAGTACATGGCCTCTTCGTCGCCGGCATCCTTCGCCGCGACCTGGGCCTGGAAGCGCGCGGCCTGGTCTTCAGCGTCGTTCAATTCCGAAAAGCCATTGGCGATTTCCCGTCCGCTGATGAATAGTTCGAAGCGTTCCGTGATGCCCGCGACCGTATCGGATGCGCGCGCCAGCGGCGACACTTCGACCGGGTAATCGATGATGTAGGTCGGCTCCCACAATTGCGCTTCGGCGGTCTCCTCGAACAGCGCCAGTTGCAGCGCGCCCAGTCCGGCGGTGGCGAATGGCTTGACGCCAAACGTCTGCAGCTCCGCTTTCAGGAACGCCATGTCGTGCAGTTGCGCGGCGGTGTAATGCGGTGCGTACTGGTTGATTGCAGCGATGATCGTCAGGCGCTGGAACGGTTTCGACAGATCCAGCTCGCGGCCCTGGTAAGTCAGTTGCGCGGTACCGTGCGCATCGACTGCCGCCTGGCGGATCACGGCTTCGGTGAAATCCATCAGCCAGCGGTAATCGACATACGCCGCATAGAATTCCATCATCGTGAATTCCGGATTGTGGCGCGGTGACACACCCTCATTGCGGAAGTTGCGATTGACCTCGAAGACACGGTCGAAGCCGCCGACCACCAGCCGCTTCAGATACAGCTCGGGCGCGATGCGCAGGAACATCTGCATGTCGAGCGCGTTGTGGTGGGTGATGAACGGTTTTGCCGCGGCGCCGCCCGGGATCGCGTGCAGCATCGGCGTCTCGACTTCCATGAATTCATTGTCAGTCATGAAGCGGCGGATCGAATTCATTGCCGCGGTGCGTGCCTTGAAGGTGCGCCGCGTGTCTTCGTTCATGATGAGGTCGACGTAGCGCTGGCGGTATTTCATTTCCTGATCGGCCAGGCCGTGGAACTTGTCCGGCAGCGGACGCAGCGATTTCGTCAGCAGGCGCAAGTGGCTGACCTTGACCGACAGTTCGCCGGTCTTGGTCTTGAACAGCACGCCTTCGGCGCCGAGGATGTCACCCATGTCGTAATGCTTGAAGGCGGCATGCGCCGCCTCGCCGGTCAGCTCGTTGCTCATGTAGAGCTGTATGCGGCCGTCGGCGCGGGCGCCGGAGGCATCCTGGATGGTGGCGAACGACGCCTTGCCCATCACGCGCTTCAACATCATGCGACCCGCCACGCTGACCTTGACGGCTTTTTCTTCCAGCGCCGGCGTTTCCATCTCGCCGTATTGGGCATGCAGCGCGGCTGCCTTGTGCTGTGGCCGGAAATCGTTCGGAAACGCCACGCCCACGGCACGCAGCGCGGTCAGTTTTGCGCGGCGTTCCGCGATGATGGAATGTTCGTCCTGCGCAGGTACGGCGGCGTCGTTGTCGATTGTCATGGTCTCAGTAATACGTGAAGGCCGCCGCAGCGGGCGGCCTGGTTTCGGCAGCGGGTACAGTTACCCGCGATCGGGTCCGGCGTGAAATTAGACGCCTTGCTTGAGCGACGCGGCGATGAAATCGTCGAGTTCGCCGTCGAGCACCGCCTTCGTGTTGCCCATCTCGAAGTTGGTCCGCAGGTCCTTGATGCGCGACTGGTCGAGCACATAGGAACGGATCTGGTGACCCCAGCCGATGTCGGTCTTGGAATCCTCCAGCTTCTGCTGCTCGCTCATGCGCTTGCGCATCTCATGTTCGTACAGGCGGGATTTCAGCATTGCCCAGGCCTCGGCCCGGTTGCGGTGCTGGCTGCGGTCGTTCTGGCACTGGACCACGATGCCGGAGGGCGCATGCGTCAGGCGCACGGCGGAATCGGTCTTGTTGATGTGCTGGCCGCCAGCGCCGGAGGCACGGTAGGTGTCGACCCGCACATCGGACGGATTGATGTCGATTTCCAGTGAGTCGTCGACCTCGGGATAGACGAACAGGCTGGAGAAGGAGGTATGACGGCCGTTGGCGGAGTCGAATGGCGATTTGCGCACCAGGCGGTGGACGCCGGTCTCGGTGCGCAGGAAGCCGTAGGCATAATCGCCTTCGACCTTGATGGTTGCGGTCTTGATGCCGGCCACTTCACCGTCCGACTGTTCCAGGATCTCGGTCTTGAAACCCTTGCGCTCGCAATAGCGCAGGTACTGACGCAGCAGCATCGATGCCCAGTCCTGCGCCTCGGTGCCGCCGGCGCCGGCCTGGATGTCGATGAAACAGTTGTTGGGGTCCATCGGATTGGCGAACATGCGCCGGAACTCCATGCCTTCGACCAGTTTTTTCAGGCCTTCGGCATCGGCTTCGACCGCTTCCACGGTTTCTTCATCCTGCTCTTCGCGCGCCATCGCGAACAGGTCGGACGTGTCGCGCAGTTCGGCTTCGATCTTGGTCAGCGTGTGGACAATCGCTTCCAGGGATTTCTTTTCCTTGCCCAGGTCCTGGGCCCGTTTCTGGTCGTTCCAGACGGTCGGGTCTTCCAGTTCGGCGTTTACCTGCTCCAGTTTCTCGGACTTCGTATCGAAGTCAAAGATACCTCCGAAGTTCTGCTTCGCGGGTGGTCAGGTCCGCCAGCAGGGCGGAGAGGGCGTTCAGGCGTTCGGCTTCCATGATTTTTCTCGTGCAATCAAACCCACCATTATACGCCAGCGTGCCTCGCGCGCGGCGCTGGTTCAGGCAGCACTCAGCATTTGCGGCACATCCGAATCCGGCACGGGAATCGGTTCCTGCATCAGCGTTGCAAACAGTCGCTCGAGATCGAGCAACTGGATCAGCAATGCGCCGCCGTTGGCTTTGATGACCTGCGTGACCAGCACCGACGTACCCATTTCGGTAAAGGGCATCTGGATGATCTGCGCCGGGCTGAATCGGGGAACCGAATGCAGGGCGTCGACCAGAAGCCCGACCGTCTGTCCGTGATGCGCCAGTACGATTACCTGGCTGGCTTCCGCGGGTTCCGTGCGTTGCCCGCCCATGAGCATGGCAAGGTCGAAGACCCAGATGATTTCGCGCTGGTCCGCACCGCGTTTCAGGTCGATCAGGCCGATGCGCTCAGGCCGGCTACCCATCGCCGTCGGCAGCATTTCCGATAGTGGCAGGGCCTGTCGCACGTGCGCAGCGGGCAGGGCGGCCAGATTGCCGGCAGCGGAAAATGTCGCGTAGTCGGCGCCATCCTCGGGCTCGGCCTCGGCCTCCGGGGCGAGCTGGTGCGGCGCGCTTTTTGTGCTGGCGCCGCGCACCGGGCCGAACGATTCGCATACCACCGCGATCACGTCCTCCTGATAGCCGTCGCTGACCTTGAATTCCCGGTAGCCGCTCGATACCGAGCAGGCCACGATCGCATACTGCGCGTCGTGGATCGCGATGGTTGCCGTACTTTCGCCGTTGTCCAGCCGCAGCAGCGCCGGGTCCAGCGGCAGCAGGGAACCGACGGCGCGATGCGGGTCGGTGGTCGACAGGATGCGGCCGCTGCGGTCGACATAAAACGCGTGCATGTTCCGGCGGCCGTTGACGCCGCCGGCGAGCATGTTGCGAAACTCCGGTGCCGCGTCGAACACGATGCCGATACCGCCGACGATCACGCTCGCATCCTCCATGCTGCGCAGGGCTGCATGATAGATGTACGTCCGGTTGCCGTCGTACAGCGCATTCTCCGCGAAGGGGCTGACGTGGTATTGCTGCGGATCGCGCAGCCGCAGGACCTGCGCCAGGCAGTCTGCACCGATTGTTGAGCCGAGAATGCCGGCATCGACGGTCTCGCCGGTGCTGGCGATGATGACGCCGTTACGGTCGTACAGGAAGATTCGTGTGTAGACCATATACAACCCGTTGATCGTGCCGAGCACGGTATTGACGCCAGCCAGGGTCGCCGAATCGGGCGGCGATTGCGACAGCGCCCTGCGCAGTTCGGCGGTCAAGGCCCACCAGCGGCAATCGTCGGAACGCTCGTAGAGATTGCGGTCCAGCAGGTCTACCAGCAGATGCGCGGTAAATGCCGCTTCGCGCATGCTCGAGGCCAGCACCGTCTGGTAGAGGTCGTGGATGGAGCGCGCGAACAGGGCGTTGCTGCGCGCGCCGGTTTCGTTGATCTGGTCGAGGATGCTTTTCAGTTTCTGCATTTCGCCGGCTTCTCCGGCGGTCAGCAGGTGGCCGTTCCAGACGATGCGCTGGATCGTGTCGGAGGCAGTCGTCACTGCCTTCATGATTTCGTGCAGCGGCGGGCAGAATGACTGCGCATGCGACAGCAGGCCGGCCGCCGTATCCGCATCCAGCCCCCCGAGCGCATCGGTAGCGACGCCATTGAACGCGATTTCGGCCGGGATCATGACCTGGCCCTGCCAGCCATCCGGCCCCGGATAGCCCTGGTATCCAGGCGAACCAAAGGTGCGCACCAGGTACTGGCGGCCGCAGAACGGCATGAGCATGGCCGCGCCGGAACGATTCG
>JACMOV010000115.1 GCA_014377845.1 Herminiimonas sp. | reverse complement strand
CCGACGCCGTAGCCAGGTTTTGACAGGCGCTCTTGAAAAACACTTCGGTACTGCAATCAGTACATCAACCTTCACCCGGAAATCACTATGAATGCAGTTGCTGTCGTCGGACTCGGATATGTGGGCCTGCCCCTGGCAGTCGAATTTGGCAAGAAGATGCGCACCATTGGCTTCGACCTGTCGGCCTCCAAAGTGGAGAGCTACAAACGCTTCATCGACCCGACCGGCGAATTGTCGACCGAGCAGATGCGCCTGGCGACCCAGCTGACCGTGACCACCGATGGCGCCGCACTGGCGGAAGCCGACCACATCGTGGTGGCGGTGCCGACTCCGGTCGACGATGCGCACCAGCCGGATTTCCGGGCCCTGGCCGGCGCCAGCGAAACCGTCGGCAAGCACATGAAGCGCGGCGCGATCATCACCTATGAATCGACCGTCTATCCGGGCGCGACCGAAGAAGTCTGCATCCCGATCCTGGAGAAGCATTCGGGCATGAAATGGAAGACCGATTTCCACGTCGGTTTTTCGCCGGAGAGGATCAACCCGGGCGACAAGGAACACACGCTGACCACGATCCTGAAAGTGGTTTCGGGCGACGACGCCGACACGCTCGACAAGATCGCCGCGCTGTATGAATCGATCATCACGGCCGGCGTCTATCGCGCCTCCAGCATCAAGGTCGCCGAGGCCGCCAAGGTGATCGAGAACACCCAGCGCGATCTGAACATCGCACTGATGAACGAACTGTCGATCATCTTCGACAAGATCGGCATCGACACGCTGGAAGTCTTGCAAGCCGCGGGCACGAAGTGGAACTTCCTGCCATTCCGTCCGGGCCTGGTCGGAGGCCACTGCATCGGCGTCGATCCGTACTACCTGACGCACAAGGCCGAGATGATCGGTTACCACCCGCAGGTGATCCTGGCCGGCCGCCGGATCAACGACGGCATGGCGAAACTGATCGCCGAAAAAACCATCAAGGAAATGATCAAGGCCGGCGTCAATGTCAGCGGCGCCAAGGTCAACGTGCTGGGCCTGACCTTCAAGGAAAACTGCCCCGACCTGCGCAACTCGAAGGTGGCCGATGTGGTCGCCGAACTGAAATCCTACGGCGTCGACGTGCATGTGCATGACCCGGTGGCCGATGCCGATGAAGCACACCATGAATACGGCGTCACGCTGGAAACCTGGGAATCGCTGCCACGCGCCGACGCCATCGTCGCTGCGGTCTCGCACCGCGAACTGGTGGCCCGCCCGCTCGGCGATTTCCAGTCGAAGCTGGTGCCGAACGGCGTCTTCATCGACGTCAAGTCGCAGTTCGATGCGGCCGCCCTGCAGGAAGCCGGCCTGCATGTCTGGCGGCTCTGATCGCTGACGCTCATGACAAACTTCAAGGATGCGCAACAGCAGCTGATCGACACCCCGCGTCGCTGGCTGGTGACCGGGGCGGCCGGTTTCATCGGCTCGAACCTGCTCGAAGCGCTGCTGCGGCTCGGCCAGACGGTCACCGGACTGGACAATTTCTCCAACGGTCACCGCCACAACCTGGAGCAGGTGCGCGCGCTCGTCGGTGAAGCGGCGTGGCGCAACTTCCGCTTCATCGAAGGCGATATCCGTCACCTAGCCGATTGCATTGATGCCTGTACCGGGGTCGACTTCGTGCTGCACGAAGCCGCGCTCGGCTCGGTCACGCGCTCGATCGAAGACCCGATCCTGACGAACGCCAGCAACATCACGGGATTTTTGAACATGCTGGTGGCGGCGCGCGATGCCAAGGTCAGCCGCTTCGTCTACGCCGCGTCGAGCTCCACCTACGGCGATCATCCGGACCTGCCGAAGGTCGAAGCGGTGATCGGCAAGCCGTTGTCACCGTACGCCGTCACCAAGTACGTCAACGAACTGTATGCCGACGTGTTCGGCCGGACCTACGGCATGCAGTCGATCGGACTGCGCTACTTCAATATCTTCGGCCCGCGGCAGGATCCGAACGGTGCCTACGCTGCCGTGATCCCGCAGTGGATCGCCGCGCTGATCAACGACCAGCCACTGAAGATCAATGGCGACGGCGAGACCAGCCGCGATTTCTGCTTCATCGACAATGTCGTTCAGGCCAACATCCTGGCCGCGCTGGCAACCACGCCGGAGGCGATCAACCAGGTCTACAACATCGCGCTGTCGGATCGCACCACGCTTAACCAGCTCTATGAAATGATGCGCGCACTGCTGAAGGATCGCTTCGCGCATGTGGGCGCGCACCAGCCGACTTACGGTCCATTCCGTGGTGGCGACGTGCGGCACTCGCAGGCCGACATCAGCAAGGCGCGCTCGCTGCTCGGCTACGCGCCGACGCATCGGATCGATGCGGGTCTGGCGCAGGCGATGGACTGGTATGTGGCGCACCTCCGGCCTTACCGGGACATCTCTTGCACTGCGCCGGGCATGGTCGGCGTAGACGGCAGCGCCAGGACGCCGTGAGGATGCACGTACTGCCGGCGCTGCGTCAGATCGATGCCGTGGGCGGTGCCGGCGGCAATCGCCTTGCCGTTCAGCCGCGAACCTGCCGCAAGCCGGTAATCGTAGCGGGCGGCGCGTACGAATTGATCCCAATCGGCCGTGAAGTTATTTGCCATTTCACCGCGAATCGGCGCGGCTGCCGATCCTGATCCAGACGCCGGTACGCCATCACCAGGCTTGCGCGCGGCAACCTCTTGCACCAGCGCGCGCACGGACTGCTTGATGCCATCGAGGCACAGGCCGGTGCACGCAACGAGGTCGCCTGCACCGCCGGTGTCGGTCTTGCCGAGCCCCACGAAAATATTATTGATTGCCTTCACCCGCTGGATACCGGGCTTGACGTTGACGAAAATACCGCCTTGTGGCTTGTCATCTGCCACCGTGTTATTCACGAAATACAACTCGTTGCGCGGCCAGCGGTAGCCCTCGCTGCCCACCGAGACGATGCTCGAATTCTCGGTCTCGGAACCCTGCTCGATGATGTTGCCGATTACGTAATTTAGGCCGCCATCCGGAAATTCGAGTTCGTAGCTGGCCCTGCCGCCGATTTCGTCGGTCAGGCGATTGGCTTCCAGGTAATTTTCGGCGGCGCGTGTCTTCACCAGATGGCCGCCGGCCGCATGATGAACATACGTGCCGCTCATGCGCAAGCTCTGGATTCGCCCGATGTAGATACTGTGGCCCTGCCCGTTCACAGTACCGTTGCGATCGAATTCGCTGTTTTCGATCACCAGTGCGCCCGAACTGTTTCCCGACAAAATGCCATTCTCATTATCGGTGAAGGTGCAGTTCCTGATCGTCACCTGTCCTTTTTCAAAGCGGATGCCAGCGCCGTTTCCATCGGCGACCTTTGCACCGCTGAGATCGATGTTTTCGATGAGGATGGCGCCGCCGCGCAGGACCCAGATCGCCTTTCCCTCCGCACTCGCACCGTTTGCAATCAGGTGAGCACGCCCGGCCGGCGCCCGGATCGTCAGCCGATCCTGCGTCCAGACTGCCACGTCGCCGACATAGTCGCCGGCATCGATCTCGACGGTATCGCCATCGCGGGCTTCGCGCGCCGCATCGCCGATGGTGCGCAGCAGGCGGGTCTTCCCGACATGCAGGGTGGCAGGCGCCGCAGTTGACTGTGCCGCCATGCCTGCAGCGGTCGCTAGTGCGCAGCACACACTGGCAGCGGCGAAAAACGCTGCCAGCACGGGAGATCGGAATGGCGCGGTTACTTTCATCTTGTCTCTTTCGGATTGCGTTGGCTGGGGCGTGCGGAGCGACGTGTCGTCACGGCATACAACCATGAAAATCATCGAATGCACCGTACGCCGGTCGGGTCCGTGGGCGGCCAGAACATAAATCGGGTGCCAATTGCTGCGTACTGGCAGGTCTGCGGGGGATGCTACCGCCAAATGGCGGCCGCGCAGTATTGCCGAGCAAGCGTCGCACTGGATGCGAGCCAAGAAACAGGCGCGCTGCCGAAGTGGAGACGTCGTCGGCTTCACGCAGCGTCGCACCGTCCCGTGCGTGAATCATGCCATCCACCAGGTTGCCTTCGAGATCAGCGCTGGTTTCCTTGAATCGCACTGCGATGCCGCCAGTATCGACCAGCGTGTTATGGACGATTCTGCTGGCAGACGCGCGGTTGAGATAGATGCCATCGTCCGAGCAAGACGCGATCAGGTTGCCGCGGATCGCGCTGCCATCCTGCTCGACGCCGCAGCGCCCGTCGCGGCAATAGGCCGGTCCGGTCCCGCCACCGCCGAGCGATAGTCCGACGCGCGCACCGGCCGGGCTGCGCAACAGGTATTCGCAGATGACGATGTTGTTCTCGAACAGATTGTTGCCGCCCGCGCCTTTGGCATAGGCGCCATAGCTGATCCGGTCGCCGTCACCCTTGATGAAATCCGTCAGCAGGTTCCTGCGAATGACCCAGTTGCGCGCTGCAACAAGATCGATCAGGGTCACCGGACTGTCCGTCATGCGGATGCGGGTATTGGTCAGCGTATTGCCGTCGATTAGCCCATCGTCCGGGAACGATCCATCCACGCCATTGATCTTGAAATGGGCGTTGAAATCGCTGATCGTATTGTTGCGTGCGGTGAAATGGGAGGCCTTGCCGACGACATGGAACGCATGCTCGCATGCGCCATCGTCTCGACAAATCCCTTTGACCACGAGATTTTCGAATCGCCAGTAGGGCGCGCTGACCAGGAAGCCTTCGTTGGTATCGAGTTCCAGCGTGACCGTTCCCGCCACTGCTGCGCGCACCGTGATGGGCGCGTCCGGCGCCCCGGCCGTCCTCAGTTCCAGATAAGGCTTGCGGAACAGATACGTGCCGGGCGCGAAGACGATGACGTCACCCGGCCGCGCTGCCGCCAGCGCCGCCAGCGCCGCCTCTTCGGATGCTACCGGCACGATGCGGCTGCCACCGGCAACTGCCGTCGCAGTGACCGGAGCACCGTCTGCACCACCCGGGTGGGCGCCCACCGGCAGGGCTATCGGACGCGCGACATATGCCGGGCCCCGATCGTTCTCCAGCAAGGTCCTGCCGAGCCAGTGGCCGAACGCAACGATCGTACGATTGTGACCGGCAGCCCGTTGCTCGATGTACGGCGCCAGGCGCCGGGGTGCGACGCCTGCCTTTTTCAGTACCAGAAAAATCGCGGAAACGGCGGAGACGAGGAGCACGATCAAAACGAGCAATCGCAGCATCCACGGCGAGCGACGGGTTGGGGCTGGCGACAGCGGCCGCGCCGGTGCCGCCGATGGTCCGATTGACGGCGCTGTCATTGCTGGCGCAACCGGTACCAGAGAATGCCAATCCATTCATAGGATGCGTAATAGGACAGGCGCAGCGCCTCGGCGGTCGGAATCAGCTCCGTGAGCTCGAAGCCGGTGCGGTGCAGGAAAACCGTCGGCGCGGCGATCACCTCGAGGCCGCTCTCGCGAAATACTTTCTCGGCGCGCGGCATGTGCATCGCATCGGTCACCAGCAGGATGCGCCGGATGCCGGCGGTATCGAGCATGCGGCGCGAATTGCGGGCATTGTCGGCAGTGGTCTCGGCATCGCCTTCGATCCAGCGCACCGGGGTGCGGAAGTCTTCGTTCAGGGCGCGCGCCATGCTGGCCGCCTTCGACTCGCGCAGTGCGTCGTTGCTCCGATTGCCGCCGGTGGCCAGGATCGGCAAGCCGGTCTGGTGCTGCAATCGCGCTGCGTAGCGCAGGCGGGCCAGCGCGATGTAATCCGGAACATGCGTGCCGCCGTATTCAGGCGCCCTTTCCAACCTGCCGGCGGCCAGCACCACGATCGCCTGCGCGGTTGCCGCCGCGGCCGGCGCCAAGGGCCGCGTCATGGCTTCGAGCGGCGCGACCAGCAGGTCGGCGCCGGCGTGAGTCGAGAGAACGAACAGCAGCAGTAACCCGGTCCGGCTGCAGACCTTGCCAAGGCGCGGCCAGCGCCAGTGCAGCAGCCAGCCGACCGCGATCAGCAGGAACAGCGAGGCCGGCGGCAGCAGGACGACGTGCATGATGAATGCCGTGATGATGTTGAAATCCATGAATTGCAATGGGGCCTGGCTCTGTCGGTTGTCGTGAACGGGCGGGCGCGCACCGGTGAGCCGGCAGGACCGGCCCGCTCGGACCACGGCTCTCGGGCCGCAGGATCGCCCCGCATTATATTCGGCTGCGCGGCGGAGAAGGACTCTGCGGTGATACGGCATCCCGCGCACGGTAAAAGCCTCTGCGCGACGTCAGCATGAACCCATCCAGCCTCGAAAGCCGGCACGGGCACATGCTAGACTCGTATCACCTCTAGCGCATGCAGGATCGCTGTCCGTTCGCGCTTCCATGCAGCTCCGCCGCCCTTTTACTGAATCGCCAAAATGAAAATAACCATCATCGGCACCGGCTACGTCGGCCTCGTCACCGGCGCTTGCCTCGCCGAACTCGGCAACGATGTCTTCTGCCTCGACCTCGATGCCCGCAAGATCGATATCCTCAACGGCGGCGGCATTCCGATTCATGAGCCGGGCCTCGCCGAAGTGGTCAAGCGCAATCGCGAGGCCGGGCGTCTGCAGTTCTCGACCGATGTCGCCGCCAGCGTGGCGCACGGCGACGTGCAGTTCATTGCGGTCGGCACGCCACCGGACGAGGATGGCTCTGCCGACCTGCAGTACGTGGTCGCCGCCGCCCGCGCCATCGGCCAGCACATGACCGGCTTCAAGGTCGTGGTCGACAAGTCGACGGTCCCGGTCGGTACCGGCGACCGGGTGGCAGCTGCCATCACAGCGGAAATCGCGCAGCGCGGCGTGCATGCCGAGTTCTCCGTGGTCTCCAATCCGGAATTCCTGAAGGAAGGCGCCGCCGTCGAGGACTTCATGCGGCCGGACCGCATCGTCATCGGTTGCGACAGCACGTCCGCCGGCGACCGCGCGCGGACGATGATGAAGACCCTCTACACCCCTTTCAACCGTAATCATGAGCGCACCTTCTGGATGGACGTGCGGTCGGCCGAATTCACCAAGTATGCCGCCAACGCCATGCTGGCCACGCGCATCTCGTTCATGAACGAACTGGCCAACCTGGCCGACCGCGTGGGCGCCGACATCGAGGCGGTGCGGCACGGCATCGGCTCGGATCCCCGCATCGGCCACAGTTTTCTGTACGCAGGCTGCGGCTACGGCGGCTCGTGCTTTCCGAAGGATGTGCAGGCGCTGGAACGCACCGCGCGGGCCTACGATCAGGAGCTGCTGATCCTGCAGGCGGTCGAAGCCGTCAACAACCGGCAGAAGCATGTGCTCGGCGCGAAAATCGTTCAGCGCTTCGGCGACGATCTGAGCGGCAAGCACTTTGCCGTCTGGGGTCTGGCGTTCAAGCCAAATACCGACGACATGCGGGAAGCGTCGTCGCGCGTGCTCCTTCGCGAGTTGATCGCCCGCGGCGCAACGGCAACCGTGTTCGACCCGGTCGCCATGTCGGAAGCGCGCCGGGTGCTGGCGCTGGACTTCCCGGAACCGGCGCTGCGCGAGCGGATCACGTTTGCTGAAAATCCGATGGCGGCATTGAAGTCAGCCGATGCGCTGGCAATCGTGACGGAATGGAAAGCGTTCCGCAGTCCGGACTTTGGCCAGGTCAAGGCCTTGCTCAACGCGCCGGTGATCTTCGACGGCCGCAACCTGTACGAGCCGTCCGAGATGGCTGCCATCGGTGTCGAGTATCATGGCATCGGACGCTCGGTGCTGACGCGCGCCGATCCACCCTGATACCGGGAAGTTCATGGCGGGTCCGGCGGCGAGTTCAGGAACGGGTGCGGGGCGTGTCCTTGTGCGGCGTCCCCGATTCCACTAGACTTGCCATTCGATCACTTTCCCCGGTGGCCACGCCGCCGCGCCCCGCATGACTTCCACTTTACGGTGACCTGATGGAAACCGTTCCCTTATGGGTGCAAGCCCTTGCACTTGCCTTACTGATTCTCCTGTCCGCTTTCTTCGCCATGGCCGAAACAGCCTTGATGGCGGCGAACCGGCATCGCCTGCGCCATCTCGCCAAGCGGGGCAGCAAGCAGGCCGTGGCGACCCTGTGGCTGCTCGACCGGACCGACAAGGTGCTGTCTTTGGTGCTGATCGCTAACACCTTGATCAATGCGCTGGCGACGGCGCTGGTGACGGCGCTGGCGATCTCCGCCTTCGGCAATCATGAGCGGGTGATCACGATCGCCACCGCGGTGGTCGCTTTCCTGCTGATCGTCTTTGCTGAAATTTCACCCAAGGTGATCGGGGCGACCTACCCAGAGACGATCGCTCTGCCGACGAGCTATGTGCTCAAGCCGCTGATGACGCTGGCCAAACCGGTGATCTGGTTCGTCAACCTGTTCGTGCGGGCCCTGCTGCGCATCCTGCACATCAAGACCGGCAGCAAGGAGCGTGACCACCGGCTGTCGCCCGAAGAGCTGCGCTCGATGGTGCTCGAAGGCGGTAATTTCATCCCGATCAAGCACAAGAGCATCCTGCTGAACCTGTTCGACCTGGAGCAGATTTCGGTCGAGGACGTGATGACCCCGCGTGCCCAGATCGAAGCGCTGAACCTGGCGATGCCGGTCGAGGAAATCACCAATCAGCTGACCACCTGCTATCACAACAAGCTGGTCGTCTATGAAGGCGAGATCAACAAGATCGTCGGCATCCTGCATGTGCGCAAGGCGATCGCCCTGCTCAACCAGGAAGCCGAACTGACGGTCGAGCATTTTCGGGAACTGTTGACGGCGCCGTACTTCATTCCGGAAGATACCGACGTCTTCACCCAGCTGCAGTATTTCCAGGAGAACCATGAGCGGCTCGGCATCATCGTCGACGAATACGGCGAAGTGCAGGGCCTGGTGACGCTGGAGGACATCATCGAGGAAATGATCGGCGAGTTCACGACCTCCATGCCGGGTGCGGCGCGCGCCGATGCCTTCGGCTGGGACGCGAACGGCGAGTGCCTGCTGGAAGGTGTGACGACGCTGCGCGATGTCAACAAGCGGCTTGGCCTGCATTTCTCGCTGGAGGGGCCAAAGACGCTCAACGGCCTGCTGCTGGAAGTCCTGCAGGACATCCCCGAAGCCAGTGTCAGCCTGAAGATCGGCAACTGCATCATCGAGATCGTTCAGGTGCAGAACCAGTCGATCAAGGTAGTGAAGCTGATCCGGGTTGCCGCCGAAGAGGATGTGGATGACCGCGATTAGAATGGCGCATTGACTTTCAGTCATAATCATTCGACAACTTCAGCCTTCAAGTTGTGTAGCAATAGGCACAACGACGATGGCGCGAGGGCGCATTATCTTTACAAATCAAATGCCGCTTGGCATCATCCAGGGCTGAGCAGTCCGTTCTGTCACCCCCTGGTTGCGCGTCTCCTATGGCTGCAGTACTTCCGAATTCGACGGCGAACTTTGCCATGTCCGGCCTGGCGCGCGCGCTGCTGCAGGGCGGACGGCTGTCGGCGGGACAAATCGAGACCCTGACCCGCCAGGCGACGACCGAAGGCAATCCGTTCATCGACGTTCTGCTGGTCAGCGGTGCCATCGACGCCAAGTCTCTGGCCGCATTCTGTGCCGAGACCTTCGGCTATCCGCTGCTGGATTTCGCTTCGTTCAATCTGGGGCAACTGCCTGGAAAGATCATCGACAGCAAGCTGATGATGAGTCAGCGGGTGATCGCGCTCGGCAAGCGCGGCAACCGGGTCTCGGTCGCAATCTCCGACCCGACCAACCTGCAGGCGCTGGATCAGATCAAGTTCCAGACCGAGATGCAAGTCGAGCCGGTGATCGTCGAGCATACCGCCCTGCTGCAATTGATCGAGAAGTTTGGCCAGAGCGCCGAACAGACGCTGCGCGACCTCAGCGGCGACGACCTCGATATCGACTTCGGCGCCGAGGAAGTCATCGCCCAGGCCGAAACGCTCGAGATCGACGATGCCCCGGTCGTCAAGTTCCTGCAAAAGATCCTGACCGATGCAATCAACATGGGCGCATCCGACCTGCATTTCGAACCGTTCGAGAAGTTCTATCGGATCCGTTTCCGGGTCGACGGCGTGCTGAAGGAGATGGCGCAACCACCTTTGGCGATCAAGGAAAAGCTGGCCTCGCGGATCAAGGTGATTTCGAAACTCGACATTTCCGAAAAGCGGGTGCCGCAGGATGGCCGCATGAAGCTGGTGATGTCGAAGACCAAGGCGATCGACTTCCGGGTCAGCACCCTGCCGACCCTGTTCGGCGAAAAGATCGTCATGCGGATCCTCGACGCGACCCAGGCGCAAATGGGCATCGAGGCGCTCGGCTACGACGCCGATCAGAAGGCTACCCTGATGGAGGCGATCGAGCGCCCGTATGGCATGGTGCTGGTGACCGGTCCGACCGGCTCCGGCAAGACGGTGTCGCTGTACACCTGCCTGAACATCCTGAACAAGCCTGGCATCAATATTTCGACGGCTGAAGATCCGGCCGAGATCAATTTACCTGGCGTCAACCAGGTCAACGTCAATGATCGCGCCGGCCTGACATTCCCGGTGGCGCTCAAGGCCTTCCTGCGCCAGGATCCTGACATCATCATGGTCGGCGAGATCCGCGACCTGGAAACCGCCGACATCGCCATCAAGGCTGCCCAAACCGGCCACATGGTGTTCTCGACGCTGCACACCAATGACGCGCCGGCAACCCTGACGCGGCTCATGAACATGGGCGTGGCGCCGTTCAACATCGCATCCTCGGTCATCCTGATCACCGCGCAACGACTGGCGCGCCGCCTGTGCACCTGCAAGGAAGTGACATCGATTCCGGACGAGGCCTTGCTGCAGGCAGGCTTCCGGGAAGACGAACTCGACGGCAGCTGGCAACCCTACAAGCCGGTCGGTTGCGACCGCTGCACCGGCAGCGGCTACAAGGGCCGGGTCGGCATCTACCAGATCATGCCGATCAGTGAAGAGATCGAAAAGATCATCCTGGCGCATGGTTCCGCGCTTGATATCGAAGCGCAGGCGCAACGCGACGGCGTGCGTTCCCTGCGCCAGTCCGGCCTGATCAAGGTAAAGCAGGGACTGACCAGCCTCGAAGAAGTCGTCGGCTGCACGAACGAATGAGAACCGCCGCTTGCGCCGGTCCAGCATAAGACAACAGCATCTCTAGGAGTACCAGAATGGCTACCGCTTCCCGCACTACCTCCGCGACATCCGCCCGGCCATCGACTGAAGTGATCTTCATTTGGGAAGGCCGGGACAAGGCAGGCAAACTGGTCCGCGGCGAGATGCGCGCGCAAACCCCGGCGGTGGTCAACGTCACCCTGCGCCGGCAAGGCATCGCCACCACCAAGGTCAAGAAAAAAACCTTCAGGAGCGGCAAGAAGATCTCCGACAAGGATATCTCGCTGTTTACCCGCCAGCTGGCCACGATGATGAAAGCCGGCGTACCGCTGCTGCAGTCTTTTGATATCGTCGCCAAGGGCCATGCCAATCCGTCGATGTCGAAACTGATCCAGGACATTCGCGGCGACGTCGAGACCGGAACCAGTTTGAACCAGGCGTTTCGCAAGTTCCCGCTGTATTTCGATCCGCTGTTCTGCAACCTGGTCGGCGCCGGCGAGCAGGCCGGCATCCTGGAAGACCTGCTGACCCGGCTGGCAATCTACAAGGAAAAAACGATTGCGATCAAGGGCAAGATCAAGTCGGCCATGTTTTATCCGATCTCGATCCTGGTGGTCGCCTTCGTCGTCACCGCCGTGATCATGATCTGGGTCGTACCTGCCTTCAAGGATGTCTTCAAGAGTTTCGGCGCGGACCTGCCGGGGCCGACACTCGTGGTGATGGCGATCTCGGATTTCTTCGTCAAGTGGTGGTACCTGATTTTCGGCGGCATCTTCGGTGCGCTGTACCTGTTTTTCCAGTCATGGAAACGCTCGCTCAACATGCAGCGCGCCATGGACCGCGCCCTGCTGAAGGCGCCGATCTTCGGCGCCGTGATCCGCAAGGCATCGATCGCCCGCTGGACCCGTACGCTGGCAACCATGTTCGCCGCTGGCGTGCCCTTGGTCGAGTCGCTCGACTCCGTCGGTGGCGCCGCGGGCAACGCCGTCTACCTCGATGCCACCAAGAAGATCCAGGCTGAAGTCAGCACCGGCACCAGCCTGACGGTGGCGATGCAGAATGCGGACGTCTTCCCCAACATGGTCACGCAGATGGTCTCGATCGGCGAAGAATCCGGCTCGCTCGATTCCATGCTGGGCAAGGTTGCCGACTTCTACGAGGCAGAAGTCGACGATGCGGTCGACGCCCTGGCCTCGTTGATGGAACCGTTGATCATGGTCATCCTGGGTGTGCTGATCGGCGGCCTCGTGATCGCCATGTATTTGCCGATCTTCAAGCTGGGCGCCGTGGTCTGAGGCGCGCGTCGAACACCGCATAATCGCCTTTCTGAAAAAGATCCGACAGGTTCGCCTGGCCGGGTCTTTTTTTACGGCACGCCCGGTTCGGTAGCCAGGCCGACCGCACTGGGGTCGCACTTGTTTTTCCCGGGCTAAACAGTTGTACAGTTGTACTTTAGTTGTTTGCAAATTATCAACGCAGCGGGTGCGCATAAAAGATTTACTCCTTCCAGTTTAAATTTTTCTGGAATGGCGCACCGATGGATACCCTTCGCTCGAACCCCGGCACGACCTTCAGGGCCTCGCCCGGCATGCTGTACTTCCTGCAGCGGATGGTGATCATTCACTGGATGCGGGCGCCGATCATCACGATTCTGGGTTTCTGGATCCGGCTGCGCAACCCGTCTGCCGCTGCGGATCGACCGGATGCATGCGAGTCCATGCAGGCGTTCCAGCCAGCGCTAAATGCGCTCGAACAGTGCGGTTACTCGCCGCTGCCGCCGCTGCTCACCGAAGCGCAGGTCGACGAAATGCATGCCTTCCTGCGCGACAAGCGCGTGGTCGATCGGCGCGATCCGGCCCGTACCCATCCGACGGACACCCTGCCTGCCGGGATACGGCTTGCCGATTACACCATGACCGATATTCTCGCCTGTCCCCATGTGCTGCGACTGGCGAACGATCCGCGCTTGCTGGAACTGGCAACCCGCTACATCGGCTGCAAACCGACCATTTCGGCGGTCCTCTTGCGCTGGTCTTTCCCGAGCGATGCACCGGGTGCGGGCGTACAGGCGTTCCACCGCGACTCCGACGACTGGCGATTCCTGAAGGTATTCTTCTATCTGACCGATGTCGACGAGGGTGCCGGTCCGCATGTCTATGTGCGCGGCTCACACCGGATGAATTCGACACTGCGTCTGCACACTTTCAGCGACAAAACAATCGAGGCGACCTGGGGCGATGCCGCCATCAAGGTGCTCGGACCGCGCGGTTTTGCATTTGCTGCCGACACCTACGGCGTACACAAGGGGATGGTGCCGACCACCCGGCCACGATTGCTACTGCAAATACAGTATTCGCTGCTGCCGGTGTTCGCCTACGAATACCGGCCCGAGACCTATCACGGCAATCTGGCGCTGGATCCGTATGTCAACCGACTGATGCTGCGGCGAGGTTAAAAAAACAGACGGACCGCCAAGCCCTTGTGCCAGAGCGCGGCGCACGCTGTCCATCTGAAAAAGTCTCACTGACGGAGTCAAACACGAGGTTGTCCTGCGGCATCTGCATTACTATAACGAGGTGCCGCAACCGCGCCGCCATGGCGCCAGGGGATTGACCGATGCTGACCGTTCGAAACACCACCACCAGCGGGGCGCGCTAGCATGCCGCCGGAACTGCTCTACCTCGCGCCGCCGGGCACGCTGCTCGCCGCAGTGATGGCCGGCATCTTCGGCCTGCTGATCGGCAGCTTCCTCAACGTCGTGATTTACCGTGTGCCGAAGATGATGGCGCACGAATCCGAAAATTATGTCGCGCACGAAAGCGGCTTGCCATTGCCGCACACCGAGCGCTTCAACCTGATGATGCCGCGCTCGGCCTGCCCGCACTGCGGCCACCGGATTACTGCGCTGGAAAACATCCCGGTCGTCAGTTATCTCGCGCTGCGCGGCAAGTGCAGCCAATGCAAGACGCCGATCTCGGCGCGTTATCCGATCATCGAGGCGCTGACCGGCCTGCTATCGGCGGCACTGGTGTGGCGCTTCGGCGGCGGCGTCGCTGGCGGCGCGGTGCTGCTGTTCGCCTGGTTCCTGATCGCGATGACCTTCATCGACGCCGACACGCAGCTGTTGCCGGACGACCTGACGCTGCCGCTGATCTGGCTCGGGCTGCTGTTCAATCTAAATGGCACCTTCGTGCCGCTGCCGGATGCCGTGATCGGTGCCGTGGCAGGATACCTGTGCCTGTGGACGATCTTCTGGCTGTTCAAGCTGGCCACTGGCAAGGAGGGCATGGGCTACGGCGATTTCAAGCTGCTGGCCGCACTCGGCGCCTGGCTCGGCTGGAAGATGCTGCCGGTGATCGTGCTGATGTCATCGGTGGTCGGCGCGGTGGTCGGCATCGCGCTGATCGTTCTCGCCAAGCGCGGGCGCAACATCCCGATGCCATTCGGACCCTATCTTGCCGCTGCCGGCATGCTGACGCTTTTCTACGGCAAGCCGCTGATGGATGCCTGGCTCGGCTTTCTTGCAGGCGGCTGAAACGTCAGCGCCGCCCAGCATGCAACCACCCATCCCATTGGAATGAACGACGCACGAACTGCCAACCCTCGCTTCTCGGTCGGTCTGACCGGCGGCATCGGTTCCGGCAAGTCGACGGTGGCCGACCTGCTCGGCGAGCGCGGCGCCGCCGTCATCGACACCGATTTGATCGCACATGCGCTGACCGCACCGGGTGGGGCGGCGATGCCGGCGATCGTTGCCACGTTCGGCGCCGAGTTTGCGACCGCCACCGGCGCACTCGACCGGATCCGGATGCGGACCAAGGTCTTCACCGAACCGGCGGCAAAAATCCAACTCGAAGCCATCCTGCACCCGATGATCCGGATCGAAACCGAACGGGCGACCCAGGCTGCGGGTGGCGCGTACCTGCTGTATGTGGTGCCGTTGCTGGTGGAGTCCGGTAGCTGGCGCACACGGGTTGACCGGGTGCTGGTGGTGGACTGCCCGGAAGCGCTGCAGGTCGCGCGCGTGATGCGGCGTAACGCGATGCGCGAGGAGGAAGTCTGCGCAATCATGGCAGCCCAGACAAGCCGCACCCAGCGCCTCGCCGCCGCCGACGACGTGATCGTCAACGATGCCGATGCGGCGCAGCTGCTGCCCCAGGTCGAGCGCCTGCATGCGCAGTATTGCGCGATGGCGCAGCGCAGCGCCGGCCGACCGGCGTGAAGATGGTCCGGACGCGATGCGCACGTTTCGCGCAAGGCGCCGCTCGCATGATAACTGCCACCCGTTTCGACGGGATTTCTACCTGATTTCGACCCGTACTCCAGGCAATCGAACAAAAGGCCGTCACAATTTGTAATTTTGTCCAGCTTCGTTCAGAATCACGGTACTGTTGCCCGGCCAAACATTAAAGGGACTCATTTTGATTGTCTACGAATACCCTTTCAACGAGCGTATTCGCACGTTGCTGCGGCTGGAGGACCTGTATGAGAAGTTCGTGTTTTTTTTGCAGCAGGCACATCCCCATCAGCATCACGTCGCGCTGTCGACCATCTTCGAAATGCTGGAAGTCGCCGGACGCGCCGACCTGAAATCCGACCTGCTGCAAGAACTCGAACGCCAGAAGCAGACCCTGCTCGGCTTCAAGACCAATCCGAACGTCGAACCGACCCGGCTCGACGAAGTCCTCGCCGAAGTCGACCGCGTAAGCGGCGCGCTCATGGCCTCACAAGGCAAGACTGGCCAGAACATCCGCGAGAACGAATGGCTCATGAGCATTCGCGGCCGCACCATCATCCCGGGTGGCGCCTGCGAGTTCGACCTGCCGTCTTACTACGCCTGGCAGCATCAGCCCGCAGAGAAACGCTACGCCGACATCTCGGCCTGGTTCATGCCGTTGTTGCCGCTGTTTGATGCGATCTCGATCGTGCTGCGGCTGCTGCGCGAGTCCGGCCGCCCCACCGAACTGATGGCGGCAGCGGCAAGCTACCAGCAGATGTTGCAGGGGAAGGTCTACCAGATGCTGCGGCTGTCGCTGGACATGTCGCTGGGTGCGATTCCCGAGATTTCCGCCAACAAGTACATGCTGTGGGTCCGGTTCACCTCGCAGGGCGGCGACATGAAACCGAAGCCGTTCGAAGGCGATGTGCCGTTCGAGCTGACCCTCTGCAGTTTTTAAGTCAGATCACAAGCGAATCATGGTTGCGATTGTCGATTGCCCGACCTGCGGCAAGAAAGTGGAATGGTCCGAGGCCAACAAGTACCGGCCGTTTTGCACCCTGCGCTGCAAGCAGATCGATCTCGGTGCATGGGCCGAAGAGAAATACGTGATCCCGGCGGTGAATCCGCCGGAAGATCCTGACGAAGACGGTTTGAGTACCGGGCAATAGCATCATGCCGGAATCGGCCCGTAGCGCGCGCCATCGAGTGCGTCGAGCAGCGGGATCGTCGCCGGCAGCACCGGCGACACCGCCACGCTGCCCTGCCAGGCGAATGCCTGTCCTTCCAGGCTTTGCGGCTCGCCTCTCCAGGACCGGCTGAAGTAGAAATGCAGGCGCACATGCGCATGCGGATACACGTGCTCGACGCCGCACCAGGCTTCGGCGCTGAGGATCTCGATGCCGAGTTCCTCCACAAATTCGCGCTTCAAGGCGGCCAGGATCGCTTCGCCGGGTTCGACTTTCCCGCCCGGAAATTCCCAGTACCCCGCATAGGGTTTGCCCGCCGGCCGCTGCGCCAGCAGTACATCGCCGTTCGGCTTGATGAGGATGCCGACCGCGACATCGATCGGCCGCGCCGTTTCACTTGTATCGCGCACGGGTTCCGATTGCTCAGGCATCGGTTTCGGGCCGGGCGATCTTGCCGGCATGGTCCTTGGCGAACTGCCACGCAACCCGGCCGGAACGCGACCCGCGCTGCAGCGCCCAACGCAGGGCATCGCCGCGCGCCGCCGCGATCTGCGCCGCGTCGCAGCCGAAATGGGCCAACCAGTGATTGGCGATCTCCAGGTAATCGTCCTGCTTGAAGGGATAGAACGAGACCCACAGGCCGAAACGTTCAGACAGCGAAATCTTCTCCTCCACCGTTTCGCCCGGATGCAGGTCGCCGTCGTCGCCATGCTGGTAGCTGCTGTTGTCGGACATTTTTTCCGGCAGCAGGTGACGCCGGTTCGAAGTCGCGTAGATCAGCACGTTGTCGGACTGTGCCGCAATGCTGCCGTCGAGCGCAACCTTGAGCGCCTTGTAGCCGCGCTCACCTTCCTCGAACGAGAGGTCGTCGCAGAAGATGATGAAGCGCTCGGGCCGGCCGGCAACCAGGTCGACGATATCCGGCAGATCGGCCAGGTCGTCCTTGTCGACTTCGATCAGGCGCAAGCCCTGCTCGGCGTACCGGTTCAGGCAGGCCTTGATGAGCGAAGACTTGCCAGTGCCGCGCGCGCCGGTCAGCAGCACGTTGTTCGCCGGCGCGCCGGCGACGAACTGCAGCGTGTTCTGTTCGATCACGTGCTTCTGTGGCCCGATGTTGTGCAGGTCGGTCAGCGCGATCGGCGCCATGTGCCGCACCGGCTGCAACGTGCCGCGTCGGTCGCGCCCGGCATGGGTGCGCCAGCGGAACGCCGTGGCGGCGCGGAAGTCGGGCTCGGCCTGCGCCGCCGGCAGCATCGTCTCCAGGCGCGCCATCAAAGCTTCGGCCCGGATCAGGAACTGGTCGAGCGTGGTCATGAGCGGTAATCCGCGTTGATGGTCACGTAGCCGTGCGACAGGTCGCAGGTCCAGATGGTCGCCTCGGCATCGCCCCGTCCGAGCCGCACCCGTACCGTGATCTCGCTCTGCTTCATCACGCGCTGGCCGTCGGCTTCCCGGTAGGCAGGATTGCGGCCGCCGTTCTTTGCCACCAGAACGTCGTCGAGATAGAGGTCGAGCTTGCCGACATCGAGGTCGTCCACGCCGGCATAGCCGATCGCCGCGAGGATCCGGCCCAGGTTCGGGTCCGACGCAAAGAACGCCGTCTTCACCAGCGGCGAGTGGCCGATCGAGTAGGCGATCTTGCGGCACTCCTCGACGCTGGCGCCCTGCTCGACCGTGATGGTGATGAACTTGGTGGCGCCTTCGCCGTCGCGCACGATCATCTGCGCCAGTTCCTGCGACAACGAGATCAGGGCATCCGACAGCGCCGCGCAGGCAGGCGACGCCGGATCGGTGATCGTGACCCGTGCCGTACCGGTGGCGATCAGCACGAAAGAGTCGTTGGTCGAGGTATCGCCATCGATCGTGATGCAGTTGAACGAGGCGTCGGCGGCCTGCTTGACCATGTGCTCCAGCAGCGGCTGCGCGACGGCGGCATCGGTGGCGATGAAGCCGAGCATGGTCGCCATGTTCGGGCGGATCATGCCGGCACCCTTGCTGATGCCGGTCAGCGTCACGGCCTGGCCATCGATGACGACGGTGCGCGAGGCTGCCTTCGGCTGGGTGTCGGTGGTCATGATGGCTTCGGCAGCCGCCAGCCAGTTGTCCGCCTTCAGGTTCGCAATTGCCACCGGCAGGCCGGCGGTGATGCGCGCGACAGGCAGCGGCTCCAGGATCACGCCGGTCGAAAACGGCAGGATCTGCGAACGCTCACAATCCAGCAACGCGGCCAGAGCATCGCAGGTGGCATTGGCATCGGCCAAGCCGGCCTCGCCGGTACCGGCATTGGCATTGCCGGTGTTGATCAGCAAAGCACGGATACCCCCCGCCGCCGCGTCCGCATCATCGAGCGCCATGCGCCCGGTGATCTGCAAGCCTTCCAGGTGCGCCTTGCAGACCTGCACCGGCGCCGCGCAGAAACGATTGGTGGTAAACACCCCCGCCACCGTCGCGCCCGGCGCTAGTCTCATGATCAGCACATCCTTGCGATTGGGCTTGCGCACACCGGCTTCGGCAAAACCAAGTTCGATGCCGGGAACCGGCTTGAGGTTGGCGGCAAGGGGGAAAGGAAGATCGACTGGCATGATGGGTCTCTGGATCAAATGGTGAAGTGGACATGGCTTTGCCCGAACTGGTAAAGCGAAAGCTATTTAGGGTCAGATTCGAATTTGCAGCCCTACCGCAATTTCGAATCTGACCCTAATTAGCGGACCACGGAGTGCATGCGATAGCGACCGAGCCCTTACCTGCCGTTTGCTTCGCGATGCGACTCGATCAAAAAGCTCAGGCCAGCCGCCCGTGACACTGCTTGTACTTCTTCCCGCTACCGCAAGGACATGGGTCGTTGCGCCCGACCTTCGGGCCGCCGACGTCCTGTGCAGCCGACTGTACAACGGCGCCGCCAGCTGCACCCGCCACCGGCGCCAGCAATTCTTCCGGCGCGGCATTCGCATCGAAATCCGCATGCTGGTAGCTGACGTTCTCGACATGCGATTGCGACATGTCTTCTTCTGCCGCATCGATTTCCGCCTGCGACTGGATACGCACCGTCATCACGACCTTGACCACGTCGTTCTTGATCATGTCGAGCATCTGGCCGAACAGCTCGAACGCCTCGCGCTTGTATTCCTGCTTCGGATTCTTTTGCGCATAGCCGCGCAGGTGGATACCCTGGCGCAGGTGATCCAGCGCAGCGAGATGCTCGCGCCAATGACTGTCCACGCTCTGCAGCATCACGCTGCGCTCGAAGCCGGCAAACGATTCGCGGCCGACCACGGCGGTCTTGATGTTGTAGCTGTCGTCGGCGGCGGCAAAGACTTTATCGAGCAATTCTTCCTCGGTCAGGTTCGGTGCGTCCTTGAGCATCTCCGCCAGCGGCACGTTGAGCTGCCACTCGCCCTTGAGCGTGTTTTCAAGGCCGGGAACGTCCCACTGCTCTTCCAGCGACTCCGGTGGCACGTGTGCGCGGAACAGGTCTTCGAAGACGCCATGCCGCAGCGACGTGATCAGTTCCGACACGTCCTTCGATTCGAGCAGTTCATTACGCTGCTGGTAAATCACCTTGCGCTGGTCGTTGGCGACGTCGTCGTATTCCAGCAGTTGCTTGCGGATGTCGAAGTTGCGCGCCTCGACCTTGCGCTGGGCGGACTCGATCGAACGTGACACCATGCCGGCTTCGATCGGCTCGCCTTCCGGCATCTTGAGCGCGTCCATGATCTTGCGCACACGGTCGCCAGCGAAGATGCGCAGCAGCGCGTCGTCGAGCGACAGATAGAAGCGCGACGAGCCCGGGTCACCCTGGCGCGCCGAACGGCCGCGCAACTGGTTGTCGACCCGGCGCGACTCATGCCGCTCGGTGCCGACGATGTGCAGGCCGCCGGCGTTGACCACGTGGTCATGCAGCGATTGCCATTCATCCCGCAGCGTCTGCGAGCGTTGCGCCTTGTCGGCGTCGGCGAGGCTGGCGTCGGCCTCGATCAGCTGGATCTGTTTCTCGACATTGCCACCGAGGACGATGTCGGTGCCGCGACCAGCCATGTTGGTGGCAATGGTGATCATCTTCGGCCGGCCGGCCTGGGCAATGATTTCCGCCTCGCGTGCATGCTGCTTGGCGTTCAGGACATTGTGCGGCAGGTTGGCCTTGGCCAGGATGCCCGACAGCAGTTCGGAATTCTCGATCGAGGTCGTGCCGACCAGGACCGGCTGACCGCGCTCGTAGCAGTCCTTGATGTCGGTCAGCATCGCGGTGTACTTCTCGGTCGCACTCTTGTAGACCTGGTCCTGCCGGTCCTTGCGCTGGTTCGGCCGGTTCTGCGGAATGACCACGGTTTCCAGGCCGTAGATTTCCTGGAACTCGTAGGCTTCGGTATCGGCGGTGCCGGTCATGCCGGCCAGCTTGCCGTACATGCGGAAGTAGTTCTGGAACGTGATCGAGGCCAGCGTCTGGTTCTCGTTCTGGATCGCGACGTTTTCCTTGGCTTCGACTGCCTGATGCAGGCCGTCGGACCAGCGGCGGCCCGTCATCAGGCGACCGGTGAATTCATCGACGATCACGACTTCATCATTCTGGACCACGTAATGCTGGTCCTTGTGATACAGCGAGTGTGCCCGCAACGCGGCGTACAGGTGATGGATCAGCGTGATGTTGGCGGCGTCATACAGCGACGCGCCGGGCGGCAGCAGACCCATCGTGGTCAGGATCTGCTCGGCCTTCTCATGGCCGGCTTCGGTCAGCAGGACCTGGTGCGCCTTTTCATCCTTGGTGTAATCGCCGGGGACGTCGATCTTGCCCTTGCCGTCCGGCGTTTCCTCGCCGATCTGCAGGGTCAGCATCGGCGGTACGGTATTGATCTTGTGGTACAGGTCGGTGTGGTTCTCAGCCTGGCCGGAAATGATCAGCGGCGTGCGGGCTTCATCGATCAGGATCGAATCGACCTCGTCGACGATTGCAAAATGCAGGCTGCGTTGCACGCGGTCGGCGGCGTCGTAGACCATGTTGTCGCGCAGGTAGTCGAAGCCGAATTCGTTGTTGGTGCCGTAGGTGATGTCGGAGGCGTAGGCAACCTGCTTTGCATCGTGGTCCATCTGCGACAGGTTCACACCGGTCGACAGGCCGAGCCAGCCGTACAGCTTGCCCATCCAGTCGGCATCGCGCTGCGCCAGGTAGTCGTTGACCGTGACCACATGCACGCCCTTGCCGGCGAGCGCATTCAGGTACGCCGGCAGCGTCGCCATCAGCGTCTTGCCCTCGCCGGTGCCCATCTCGGCGATCTTGCCGAAGTGGAGCACCATGCCGCCGACCAGCTGGACGTCGAAGTGGCGCATCTTCAGCACCCGCTTGCTGGCTTCGCGGCAGACCGCAAAGGCTTCGGGCAGGATGTCATCGAGCTTTTCACCGGCGGCGATACGCGCCTGGAGCTGCGGCGTCTTTGCCTGCAATTCCGCATCGGAGAGCTTCTCGATCACGGGCTCGAGCGCATTAATCTCGCGCACGGTTTTCTGGTATTGCTTGAGCAGGCGCTGGTTGCGGCTACCGAAAATCTGGGTCAGTAATGACATGCTTGGATTCTAAAAAAGGTCGCCGGGAAAATCCCTGAACCAGCGGCACCGACAGGGTGCCGACGTGGCGGCTGCACATGGGAGTGGTCGTGGGGCGAAAACGCTGGATTTTAGCATGCTCGCCTCGCGCGGCTGGCCCGGTAGCCCGGGCGCGCGGTCGCCTCAGCCGGAGGTGGGGCCGAACCGCGACGAAACAATGGCTTCGCGGCATCGAGCCATGCCGTTCTGCCGAATCGGCTGGGATCTACTTCGCGGCCAGGGTGGCGATGTTGGCCTGACTGGCGCCGGCGAGCAGGAACTTGTTCGGATTCTGCGGCACGCCCTTGACCAGCACCTCGAAATGCAGGTGCGCGCCGGTGGAACGGCCGGTGGAGCCGATATCGGCCACGTGCTGGCCGCGCTGCACGATGTCGCCGACCCTGGACAGCAGGCGCGAGGCATGCGCATAGCGGGTCACGATGTTGTTGCCATGATCGATTTCCAGCATGTTGCCGAACTCATGGTGGTACTCGGCCGCGATCACCACGCCACCGGCAGCAGCGACGATCGGCGTGCCGACTGCGGCCGGGAAGTCGATCCCCTCATGAAACGTATTGCGGCCATTGAATGGATCGAAGCGCCAGCCAAAGCCGGAGGCGGAATAAGTGACATTGACCGGTTGCACGGTCGGCAGCATCTTCAAGCGGATCTTGTCGCTCATGAGCGACGTTTCGACCACGTTCATGTAATCGGCCCGATGCTCGACGTCCCGCGCCATCGCATCCAGCGCTTCCTGGAACGAGGTCATGCTCAGGCTGCGTTCGAGGCGCACGTTGGTGCTGGATGGTTCGGCGCCGCCACGCCCGGGCGGTTCGCGGAAATTGAATTCCTCCGGCTTGATGCCGGCCAGGCCCTGTACCCGCTCGCCCAACGCGTCGAGGCGCATCAGCTTCGCTTGCATTTCGCCGAGCCTGACCGCCATCGCGGTCAGGTTGTCCTTCACGTACCGATCTTGTTTGAGCGTGGCGTCGTTTGCCGTGGCATCGGCCGCGACTGGCGACATCCAGCGACCCGCATGGCGAAAGACCACCAGGTCCAGCGCGGTTGCAGTCCCCAGAACCGACAGGGTGAACAGGACCAGGCCGGCGACGAGATGGCGCGACGACAGCGTCAGCGATCGGGCCTGCCGCAGCCGCGAATGAAGCAGTATTATTTGCATGGGCTTCCCTGGCGCAGTTGCAGCGCCGATGCGATGTGATAATGTGGAATGAACCAAGGTGAAATGATGCTGCGATCCTCTTCCTTCCTGCCAAGTCAGAACGGCGCGCCGTCGGCGCAATCGTCCCGTTCGGCGCGGGGCGCAGGGGATTTCTTGCGTGCGCATGACAAGATGGCCGCGATCCTGCCGGGTGTGACACGGATGGTCGCGCTGCAAAAAGCGTGTGCGGCAGCGTTGCCGGCGATGTTCGGCGCATGTGCAGTGTTGCAGTTCGAGTCGGCGCAACTGGTGCTGTCGACACCGAATGCAGCGCTGGCGTCGAAACTGAAGCAGCAATTACCAAAGTTGCAAGAGGCTTTATTGACCCAGGGATGGCAGGTTAGTTCAATCCGGCTGAAGATCCAGGTTGCGCAGAAGCTTCAAAAGCCGCCCAAGTCCGCGCCGCCGGTGTTGCCACCGGTCGCCACGTCCGCCTTTGACGCACTGGAAAAAGCCCTGCCGGATTCACCGCGCAACCAGGCATTGAAAACCGCGATAGCGGCGATGGTGCGCAAGCAGCGGAGGTGACGGCGGATCCCGGATGGTTTCCGGTGTGAATGCCAGGGGAGCCGAAATTTAAGGCGTCGGCAATCTGCCGCTGATTCTGCCGCTGATTCAGCGCCTAGTTCAGCGCCCACTCCTGCCCCACCTGCCGCAGATAGCTGCGCGGCGCGAATTCCATCGACTCGAAGCTGACGATTTCATAGGCGTCCGGTTGCGCGAGCAAGGCGCGCAGCAGGAGGTTATTGAGCGAGTGGCCGGACTTGTACGCATTGTAGCTGGCCAGTAAAGGATGGCCGACCAGGTACAGGTCGCCGATCGCATCGAGGATCTTGTGTCGTACGAATTCGTTTTCGTAGCGCAGGCCATCGGCATTGAGGATGCGGTACTCGTCCATCACGATCGCATTCTCGAGCGAGCCGCCGCGCGCCAGGCCGATGCCGCGCAGGGTTTCCACATCCTGCATGAAGCCGAAGGTGCGGGCGCGCGAGATCTCCTTCACATACGACTCCGCGCCAAAATCGACTTCGGCAGTCTGGCCGGTGCCGTCGACGGCCGGATGATTGAATTCGATGAAGAACTTCAGCCGGAAGCCATCATAGGGATCGAGCCGCGCCCATTTTTCCTTGTCGCCCTGGCCTTCGCGCACCTCGACCGGCTTGAGGATGCGGATGAATTTCTTGGCGGCGGCCTGTTCGTGCAAGCCAGCTTGCTGCAGCAGGAACACGAACGACGATGCCGAGCCATCCATGATCGGGATTTCTTCGGCGGTCACATCGACGAACAGGTTATCGATACCGAGCCCGGCACAGGCCGACATCAGGTGCTCGACCGTCGACACCTTGACGCCATTGCTCTCCAGCGTGGAAGCCATGCGCGTATCCCCGACCGCCATCGCCGACGCCGGAAAATCGACCACCGGCGTCAGGTCCACCCGCCGAAAGACGATGCCGGTATCGACCGGTGCCGGACGCAGCGTCAACTCCACCTTCGTGCCCGAATGCAGGCCGACGCCGGTGGTCTT
>JACMOV010000003.1 GCA_014377845.1 Herminiimonas sp. | reverse complement strand
TGCGGTGATCATGGTACTGGCACTGATCGTGGTGCACCGGATCCTCAAGTCGCATCTTGGCCGTGCCTTCGAGGCCCTGCGCGACAGTCCGATCGCATGTGATTGCATGGGCGTCTCGGTGTATCGCTACAAGGTCTATGCATTCGTGATCAGCGCGGCGTTGGCCGGCCTGGCGGGCAGCCTGTATGCCTATTCGGAACAATATATTTCGCCGAATACCTACAACTTCGAACTTACGATCCTGTTCCTGCTGGCCGTCATCATGGGAGGCCGCAAGACCCGCAGCGGCGCGCTGGTAGGTGCCCTGATCGTGGTGATGCTGCCAAGTCTGCTGGCCGATATCGCGCTGTTTCGTCAGATCGCTACCGTTGCGGCAGTCATCGGCGTCATTTCCGGTGCAGTTCTGCTGATTCGCAAGCGCAAGACCGTGCGTGAACTTGCGATACCGGTCGGTGCCACCATCGGCATGGCAGTGTTCTCGTACAAGCTCGAAAACATCGTCGACTGGCGTCTGACGATCTTTGGCCTGATGACGTTGTTCGTCGTCTATTACCTGCAGGATGGCATCATCGGCTTTCTGCGCAACGCATTGGGCCGCAGTGGCCGTGCAGCGACAGACGCCGCCGACATCGTGCCGACCGGCGCTGCCGCCCAGGAATGGGTGGCTGCCGAGCAGACCAGTGCCACCAGCGCCGACCTGCTGAGCGCCAAGCAGATCCTGATGCAGTTCGGCGGCCTCAAGGCGCTGAACCTGGTCGACCTGAACATCGCCAAAGGCTCGGTGCATGGCCTGATCGGGCCGAATGGTTCGGGCAAGAGCACGATGATGAACGTGCTGACCGGGATCTACAAGCCGACTGCCGGCGCCGTCGAGTTCAATGGCGCGGTAATTTCCGGCACGACCCCTTCGGCCATCGCGCTGGGCGGGATTGCCCGGACGTTCCAGAACGTGCAGCTGTTCGGTGAAATGACCGCGACGGAAAACGTGCTGGTCGGTTTGCACAACACGTTCAAGAGCAACATTGTCGATGTCATGCTGCACACGCCGCGCTACCTGCGCGAGGAGCACACGGCCCGCGAGCGTGCGGCCAGCATCCTGCAGTTTGCCGGCCTGTCGGACCTGGCGGACGAAGAAGCGCGCAATCTGCCGTACGGCAAGCAGCGCGTGCTCGAGATCGGCCGTGCGCTTGGTCTGAATCCAAAACTGCTGCTGCTCGACGAGCCTGCAGCGGGCCTGACGGCGCCGGACATCAAGGAGCTGATGGCGATCATCCGCAAGATTCGCCAGTACGGAATCACGATCATCCTGATCGAGCATCACATGGACGTGGTGATGTCGATTTCGGATACGGTCACGGTTCTCGATTTCGGTCAGAAGATCGCCGAGGGCAAACCGGCTGCAGTCCAGGCCGACCCGAAAGTGATCGAAGCGTATCTCGGCGGTACCGCCGGCGACGAGACGGCGGACGCACACGCCGCGACCCCAACCTGAACGAAAGTCCGACATGCTGAAGATCGATAATTTGCACGCAGCCTACGGCAAGGTTGAGGTTTTGCATGGTATTTCGCTGGAAGTACCGAAAGGAAAAGTCGTCACGCTGATCGGCTCCAACGGCGCCGGCAAGACGACCACCATGCGCGCCATTTCCGGGATGATCAAACCGAAGGAGGGCACCGTGACATTGGCCGGCCAGGACATCACCGGCCTGGAGTCGCACAAGATCGCCCGCGCCGGCCTGGCGCATTCGCCTGAAGGACGGCGCGTGTTTGCGACGATGTCGGTCACCGACAACCTGATCCTGGGTGCGTTTCCTCGCTTTACCCGTTCGCGTCCGCGCGGCGACGTCAATCGCGACCTGGAAAAGGCGCTCGAACTGTTCCCACGTCTGAAGGAACGGCAGCATCAGCTGGCCGGCACGCTCTCGGGCGGGGAGCAGCAGATGCTGGCGATGGCGCGCGCCGTCATGCTCAACCCGGACGTGATCCTGCTCGACGAGCCGTCGATGGGCCTGGCGCCGATCCTGGTCGAGGAAGTCTTCCGCATCATCCTGCGCCTGAAGGAGCAGGGCATCACGATGCTGCTGGTCGAGCAATTCGCGGCTGCGGCACTGAATGTCGCCGACTACGGCTACGTGATGGAAAACGGCCGCATCTCGGTGCATGGTCCGGCCGAAAAACTCAAGCATGACCCGGCGGTGCAGGCGGCGTATCTCGGCGGTGGTCAGCAGCACTGATCGCCCCCTCGGGCCTGGCCGGCATGGATTGCGGCCGGTCCTGCTGTCTCACTTTTGGAGCCGATGATGACTGTCCGTGCAATCGTGTTCGACGCCTATGGCACGCTGTTCGACGTGTATTCGATCGGCGCGCTGGCCGAACGGCTGTTCCCTGGCCGTGGCGAAGCACTGGCCGTGCTGTTACGCGACAAGCAGATCGAGTACACCCGGCTGCGCACGATGTCCTCGCGCTACAAGCCCTTCTGGGATGTCACGCGCGATGCGCTGGTGTTCAGTTGCCGCAAGCTTGGCCTCGACCTGACCCGGGAAGCCGAAGACGCATTGATGGCGCAATACGCGGCGTTGCCCCCGTTCCCTGAAAACCTGAACGTGCTGCAGGAACTTCGCGCGATGGGCCTGCAGCTGGCGATTCTTTCCAATGGCAATACGGCGATGCTGGAATCGGTGGTCGTAGCGGCCGGCCTCGCGCCGATGTTCGACCACTTGCTGTCGGTGGACGCCGTTCGGAAATTCAAGACCGCGCCGGAAGCCTACCAACTTGGCCCGGATCGATTCGGCTTCGGCGTCGAGCAGATGATTTTTGTGTCGAGCAATTGCTGGGATGTCTGCGGTGCGACCTGGTTTGGCTACCGGACCTTCTGGGTCAACCGTGCCGATGCTCCGATGGAAGAGCTCGATGTCGTCCCGCATGCACGTGGCCGGACGCTGACGGATCTGCTCACGTACGTGCAGCAACAGGCTGTGATCGGTTAGGTGTCGATCTGCTGGCACCAGATTCACGCAGGTGCGCGCAAGGTAAGTTCTGTTACGCATCGGCTCGGGATCAGGGACGCGCCCCGGAAGTTCAAGCAACTTCCGGGGTTTTTTTACGCCGAGTACACGATGGGTGGAAAAGAATTTACTTTAAATAAATCGCACGACGTTAGTATCTTAACTTCTTGATATTATGAAATAAAAAGGTGAAGCAGAATCAGAATTTACCCATGAAATCGCGCTTGCCGATTTCCACGCCGTTGTGCCGCAGGATCGCGTAAGCGGTCGTGGCATGGAACATGAACTGGGGTAGCGCGTAATGCGTGAGGTAGACCTGGCCGGTGAAGGTCTTGCTGTTCGGACCGGCGCTGGTATTGATTTCCCGCGCTTCGCTGCCGTCGATCTGATTCTTCGGCAGGCTCTCGATGAAGGCGATGGTCTTTGCGATGCGGGCACGCAGGTCGGCGAAGCTCTGTTCGGTGTCTTCATATTTTGGCACCTCGACACCGGCCAGGCGGGCGCAGGCTCCCTTGGCGAAATCGGCCGCGATCTGGACCTGGCGGCTGAAGGCGAACATGTCCGGGTAGAGGCGGGCCTGCAGCAGCGCGGCCGGTTCGATCTTGCGCTCGGTCGCGTGTGTCTCGGCTTTGGTGAGGATCTCGCCCAGGCTCGTGAGGATCTGGCGGAACACGGGAACGGAGGCGGCGTACATGGAAATCGTCATGGCAAAACCTTTGGCAAGCGGTGGAAAGGCATGGATGATAACGCCACCCCGCCGAATGCGCTGATGGCGCGCATCGCTACCGGGCCAAGGCCGCCGACAGGCTCGCGCGCAGGTCCGGCAATCCGGCAGCATGCTGCTTTGGGTACCCGCCGTCCTGGCTCAGACTGGCAATCAGCCGGTTCGCCGTGCCGGCATCCGGTGTGATCGTGCCGAAGAACGCGACATGATCGCCGCGCTGGATCAGCAGCGTCGGAAAATTCTCGACATCGAAATCGCCGACGACTTCGGCTTCATCCTCGACATCGATCCACAGGAACAGCTTGTCCGGGTGTGCCTCTGCGACCCGGTCGAAGGCGCTGCGGAAATCGGTGCAGACATCGCACCACGCGGCGCACAGGCAGCCGACGCTCCAGGTGTGATCGGACATGCGGGCGCGGATGGCGGCGCGGTTAGTGTGGTCCAGGGTGAGGGCGGGCATGCGCCAATTGTACCGGTGACCGGTCGCAGGCCGCTGCCGGTGCGTCGATGGCATCCAGTGCAACTGCTTTTTTCGCACGGCGCGCGATAAAACCCGCATCAAGGACACTGCGAAACGGCAGGGACTGGCGTTAAAATGCGGCCATGAGCATTATTCTTGCAATCGAATCCTCCACCGACCTCGCTTCGGTCGCGCTGCTCATCGCCGGTAGTCCTCAGGCCGGCGCTGACCGGGTCGCGAGCCGGCAGGCCGGCGGCGTGCAGTCGCATTCGCAGACCGTATTGCCGATGGTGCAGGCGCTGCTGGCAGAGGCCGGCATTGCGCTCGGCGCCTGCAGCGCGATCGCCTTTGGTGCGGGGCCGGGTTCCTTCACCGGCGTCCGTACCGCCTGCGGTATCGCCCAAGGACTGGCGTATGGCAGCGATCTGCCGGTAGTCGCGGTCGATACGCTCGAAGCCGCGGCGCAGGCTTGCCGCGATGCGACCGGCGCGGCCGACGTGCTGGTGGTGCTGGACGCGCGCATGGGCGAGGTGTACTGGGCGCAGTACCGGTGGGAGCAAGCCAGTACGGAAGGTGACGGCCGCTGGATTGCGGTGACCGCGCCGCGCCTGGATGCGCCGGCATTGGTGACCGCATTCGGCGCCGTCGTCGCCTGCGGCAGCGGGTTGTCTGCACATCCCGCAGCGTTTGCCGCGGCACCGTTCGCTGCCACTGCGCGCGCCGACATCATGCCGCACGCGGTCGCGATCGCCACGCTTGGTATCGGCCTGCTCGCAGCGGGCAAGGCCGTTGCGGCGCGCGATGCGCAGCCGGTCTACCTGCGCAACGATGTAGCCCTGACCACCGCCGAGCGGGCGGTCCGGCGCGCGGAAGCGGCTGCATGAGCGGCGCGCCGCGCAGCATGGCAGATTCCGGCGAGGGCGCGCGCGATGCGGCGTGGCCGGCATCGGTACATGAGCGTGCCGTCGTCTTCAGCGCGATGCGGAAAGCGGACCTGCCGGAGGTCGGGGCGGTCGAAACCGCAGTCTATTCGCATCCCTGGACGCTCGGCAATTTCCAGGATTCGATCAGCAGCGACTACCAGTGCTGGATTGCGCGCGACGCCGGCGGCGGAATGATCGGCTATTTTCTGCTGATGCTTGCCCCGGATGAGGCGCACCTGCTCAACATCACGGTAGCGCCGGCACGCCAGGGAAAAGGTTTCGGCCGCCTGCTCCTCGATCGGGCCTGCCTGATCGCCCGGCATCATGCGGCATCGGCGATCCTGCTGGAAGTGCGGCCGTCGAATCCGCATGCATTGGCCGTGTATCGGCATGTCGGCTACCAGCAGATCGGTATTCGCAAGGGTTATTACCCGGCGGCCGGCGAACGGCGCGAAGACGCGATCGTCATGCGGCTCGCAGTATGAGGCGGCCGTCATGACCCGTCGCGACCAGCTGCTCGGCGCTCTGGAAATCGGACCGCAATGGACCCGGCGCCAAGCTGATTTACAAGCCGATTTCGCGCCAATGGCGCAATCGCCCGGTGCACCGATTGCCGATCAGCCGGCCAGCGCCGACCGGCATACCGATGCTGACATCGCCGCCATGGACTGGGATGCGTTGCAGGCCGCGGTCGCGACCTGCACGCGTTGCGACCTGTGCCGCAGCCGCACCCGCACGGTATTCGGCAGCGGTGACCCGAAGGCTGCATGGCTGTTCGTCGGCGAAGGTCCGGGCCGTAACGAAGACCAGCAAGGCGAGCCGTTCGTCGGTCCGGCCGGCAAGCTCCTCGACAACATGCTGGCGGCGATGTCGCTGCGGCGCGGCCGCGATGTTTTCATCACCAACATCGTCAAGTGCCGCCCGACCGATGCCACAGGGAAGGATCGCGCGCCGACGCCGGAAGAGGCTGCCGCCTGCCGGCCTTACCTGCAGCGCCAGATCGCGCTGATCCAGCCGCAAATCCTGGTCGCACTCGGCAAGGTCGCCGCGGTCACGCTACTGGCGCGTGATCCAGGCATCGCGGTCTCGAGCCTGCGCGGCACGGTGCATCGCTACGGTCCGCTGCCGCTGGTGGTGACGTACCATCCGGCCTACCTGCTGCGCGCCCTGGTCGACAAACGCAAGGCCTGGGAAGACCTGTGCCTGGCGATGGAGACCCGCACCATCGCTGCCGGTGCAGGCTGACCCGGTTCCGCCGGCACCGATGCCGGTACCCGAAAGCTGCCAGAGCCGTTTCCATCGGCGCTGGGATCATCTGCATGACGTACATGTGCGTGCCCTGGCGTGGCTGCTCGATGCGCCCGACCTTCTCGACGCGGATGCGCCGCGCTGGAGCGGCAAGATCGCCGGTCTCGACATCGACCGGGCCGAGGTCGCCGCCTGGCTGGGTTCGCTCGAGAAGTCGCCCGCAGCGCTCCACGCGTTCCTGAACATGTCGAGCGTCACGCGCCTGGGCCGCTATGCCGAAAAGCTGATGGCGTTCTACTTCGGCTGGTGCGGCACGCTGGTCGCCCATGGCCTGCAGGTGCGGGCAGAGAACAAGGAGACCATCGGCGAATTCGACTTCCTCCTGCGCGAAGGCGGGGCGCTGCTGCACCTCGAGTTCGCGACCAAGTTCTATCTGTTCGAAGCCGGCGGCGAAGCGCCCGAGAACGATCCGGCACACTATTTCGTCGGACCGAACCTGGCCGATACGCTGGATGCAAAGATGGACAAGATCCTGAACCGGCAACTGGCGCTGGCCCGGCATCCGGCCGCACTGGCGTGCCTGCCGCAACCGGTGTTGCGCTCACAGGCGCTGGTCAAGGGCTGGCTGTTCTACCGGCAGGACCATGAGCTGCACTCGGTGGCACCCGGCGTGGCGGCAGCACATTGCCGCGGTGGCTGGTGCAGCCTGGCGGAGTTCGCCAACCTTGCAGCCGAGGGTTTCCTGCTGCTGCCGCGCCTGGCGTGGCTGGCACCGGCCCGGGTTGCGGCCGACGATCCGGTGGATCTGGTACGCGATCATGCGGCAATGACCGCCTGGCTGCAGGCCCATTTTGCTGGCGATGCGATGCCGGTGATGGTGGCGATGATGGAAGTCGACAGTGGCGTCGCGCGTGAAGTGGCGCGCTGTTTCGTCGTGCCCGACGACTGGCGGGAGCGGGCGCATGAGCGTGCCCAGCGGACCGTGTTGCGACTCGGGAGCGGGCAGTAGGTCTCGCAGAGCAATGCCGCTCGACGGCCAGTGGTCAGTGCTTTGCTTCGCCGATCAACGAAAGCGAGTCATGTTCGCGCTGATTGCGCGCATGCTTGCGCATGATCAGCAGCATGACGCTGGAGACGAACAGTCCGAACAGCAGGATCACGTAATTGACGTTCACATTCAGTTTGACCATCAACGCGTACAGCACCAGCATGGTCAGCACCGACAGGTTCTCATTGAAGTTCTGCACCGCGATCGAATGGCCGGCGCTCAACAGCACGTGGCCGCGATGCTGCAGCAGCGCATTCATCGGCACCAGGTAATAGCCGGATAGCGCGCCGATCATGATGAGCAGCGGATAGGCGAAGCGCACGTCGGTGACCAGGGTCATCGTCATCACGATCAGACCCATGCCGACGCCGAGCGGCAGCACCGAGATCGATTTTTTCAAGGGTACGAACCGCGCCGCGGCAATCGCGCCGATCGCCACGCCGATGGCGGTTACGCCCTGCAGGATTGCGGCCTTGTCGAGCGGCATGTGGAGCGACTTTTCAGCCCACTTCAGCACGATGAATTGCAGCGCTGCGGCGGCCCCCCAGAACAGGGTCGTCACCGCCAGGGAAATCTGGCCGAGCCGGTCGCGCCAGAGCACCGAATAACAGTTTGCAAAGTCGGCGATCAGGCGTATGGGGCTGCGTTCCTGGTGCGGATAGATGGCGCCGGTGTCGGGGATCTTGCGGCTGACTAGTGTCGACACCAGGTACAGCGCCATGATGACGGTCAACGCCGCTTCGGTCGGCGTGTCGACACCGGTATCGAGCAGCGGGAAATCGAATGCCAGCAAGGTGCTGGAGACGTGCGGATTGATCAACGCACCGCCGAGAACCGTGCCGAGAATGATCGAGACGATGGTCAGGCCTTCGATCCAGCCATTGGCCGCAACCAGCTTTTCTGCCGGCAGCAACTCGGTCAGGATGCCGTACTTCGCCGGCGAGTAGGCAGCCGCGCCAAAGCCGACGATCGCGTAGGCGAACAACGGATGCACGTTGGCGAACATCAAGCCGCAGCCAACGATCTTGACCATGTTGGTGATGAACATGACCCGGCCCTTCGGCAAGGCGTCTGCGAACGCGCCCACGAAGGCAGCGAGCAGCACATAAGAGAGCACGAAGAACAGTTTCAGGAGCGGCGTCATCCACCCCGGCGACTTCATTTCGGCCAGCAGCGCGATTGCTGCAATCAACAAGGCATTGTCGGCGAGCGAAGAAAAAAACTGCGCCGCCATGATCGTGTAAAAACCGCGTTTCATTCTTCTTTTTCTGCGTCCGACAAAAAGGTTCGGCTTGCTTTATACCATGAAAGCGGTAGTGGCCCGGTGAATTGCGGCCGGCCGGCGAGATAGCTCAAGTAGAATGTGAAGACCTTTTATACCCCATCCAAACATCTCGGTTTTAACATGCCCAGGCCCCTGGTAGCAACGATAAATATTGCCGCAATGCAGCACAATCTCGCGGTTGCAGCGGAACGCGCAAGCGCCGCGAAAGTATGGGCTGTCGTGAAGGCGAACGCTTATGGCCATGGACTGCTGCATGGGATGCAGGGTTTCGCTGGTGCCGACGGCCTGAGCCTGATCGAGTTCGACAAGGCGGTGGACCTGCGAGAGGCTGGCTGGCAAAAACCGATCCTGATGCTGGAAGGCTGTTTCGATCATGCCGACCTGGTGACCGCCGCCCGCTACCGTCTGGGTTTCGCGGTGCATTGCGCAGAGCAGATCAGGATGCTGGAACTGGCGATTCGCGAGCGCGCGATTTCCGGCCCGCTCGACATTCATCTCAAGCTCAACAGCGGGATGAATCGCCTCGGATTCCGCCCGGATGCATTCCGGGCGGCGCATGCGCGATTGCGCTCACTCGAGGCCGTACGCGACATTACGCTGATGACGCATTTTGCCAATGCGGAGGCGCCCGACAATGCAGGGTTACCCCTGGAACGACAAGTGCGCTGTTTCGAGGATGCCACCACCGGTCTTGAAGGCGAACGCACCGTGGCCAATTCCGCCACCGACCTGCTGCATCCGCAACTGCATGCCGACTGGGTGCGGCCTGGCATCATGCTCTACGGCGGCAAGTGCGGCAGCGGCGCGGCGGCCGATTTTGGCCTTCGGCCGGCGATGACCTTGCGCTCCGAACTGATCGGCATCCAGGACCTGCAGAAGGGCGATGCGGTGGGTTACGGCAGCCGCTTCATCGCGCCGGGACCGATGCGCATCGGCGTCGTCGCCTGCGGCTATGCGGACGGCTATCCGCGGCATGCGCCGGACGGCACCCCGGTCCTGGTCGACGGTGTGCGAACCGGACTGGTCGGACGGGTGTCGATGGACATGCTGATGGTCGACCTGACACCGGCACCGTCCGCGCAGCTCGGCACCACCGTCACGCTGTGGGGCGAGGGCCTGCCGATCGACGCGGTTGCCGAACCGGCCGGCACCATCGGCTATGAACTCATGTGTGCACTGGCGCCCCGCGTGCGCGTCGTCGCCGCCCCGCAACCTCACTGAAGAAAACCGACCGATACCCATGGCAAAGGCCAAGACGAATTTCAGCTGCACCGAGTGCGGCGGCATTACCAACAAGTGGACCGGGCAGTGCCCTGCCTGCAGTCAGTGGAACACGCTGGTCGAATCGATCGCCGAGACCGGTGGCGGCAATCGCTATTCGGTTCAGCACCAGGGACTGGCGCAAACCGCGCCGGTGCTCAGCCTGGCCGATATCGAGGCGATCGATGTGCCGCGCTTCGGCACCGGCATCGAGGAATTCGACCGCGTGCTCGGCGGCGGCCTGGTGGCCGGTGGGGTGGTGCTCATCGGCGGCGACCCCGGCATCGGCAAATCGACCCTGCTGCTGCAGGCGCTGGCGAACATGTCGCGCATCAAGAAAGTACTGTATGTGAGCGGCGAGGAATCCGGAGCGCAGATTGCATTGCGCGCCAAGCGGCTGGCGGTGGATGCGCGCGATCTCAAGCTGCAGGCAGAAATCCAGCTCGAAAAAATCCTCGCCACGCTGGTCGAGCACAAGCCGGAAGTCGCGGTCATCGATTCGATCCAGACCGTGTATTCCGATGCCCTGAGTTCCGCGCCCGGCTCGGTCGCGCAGGTGCGCGAATGCGCGGCGCAACTCACGCGCGTGGCCAAGCAGACCGGCATCACCATCATCATGGTCGGTCATGTCACCAAGGAAGGCGCGCTGGCCGGGCCACGGGTGCTGGAACATATCGTCGACACGGTGCTGTATTTCGAAGGCGATACGCATTCCAGTTTCCGGCTGGTGCGGGCGATCAAGAACCGTTTCGGCGCCGTCAATGAACTCGGCGTTTTCGCGATGACCGAAAAAGGCCTCAAGGGCGTCTCCAATCCGTCGGCTCTGTTCCTGTCGCAGCACGACAATCCGGTGCCGGGAGCCTGCGTCATGGTCACCCAGGAAGGCACGCGTCCGCTGCTGGTCGAGATCCAGGCACTGGTCGATACCTCGCACCTGCCGAATGCGCGGCGGCTATCGGTGGGCCTGGAGCAGAACCGGCTGGCGATGCTGCTGGCGGTGCTGCACCGGCACGCCGGTATCGCGGCGTTCGATCAGGATGTCTTCATCAACGCGGTGGGTGGCGTCAAGATTACCGAACCGGCGGCGGGCCTCGCCGTGCTGCTGGCGATCCATTCGTCGATGCGCAGCAAGCCGCTGCCGCGCGGGCTGGTGGTATTCGGCGAGGTCGGCCTGGCCGGCGAGATCCGGCCTGCGCCACGCGGCCAGGAACGCCTGAAAGAAGCAGCCAAGCTCGGCTTTTCGATTGCCCTGATTCCCAAGGCAAATGCACCCAAGCAGAAGATCGAAGGGCTGACGATCATCGCGGTAGAACGCATCGACGAAGCGCTGAACCGCGTTCGCGAGCATGAGTGAATCGACTTGGCTCGATCAACCGAGCCTGATCAATGTAGCCTGATCAATGTAGCTTGATCAATGTAGCTTGATCCGTGGATTGCGGGCCGCGTCGATGAACTCGGCGCACACCGCCAGCACGGTGTGAATGAAGCCGCTCACCGCGAGCTGATGTTGCTTGTGCAGCGACCAGTACATCAGCTTGGCGATCTTGCCTTCGATGAAGACGGAGCCACTGGCGATGGCGCCCATGAGCGAGCCGACCGTGCTGTAATTGCCGAGTGAAACCAGCGAGCCGTGGTCATGATAATGGAACGGCAGCAGCGACTTGCCGCGCGCCTGGCGAATCAGCGATTTCGCCAGCAGCAGCGCCTGCTGATGCGCGGCCTGCGCCCGTGGCGGCACCAGCGGCTGGCCTTCGTTCTGCGGACAGGCTGCGCAATCGCCCATGGCGAAGATCGATGCGTCGCGCGTGCTCTGCAGCGTGCGCTCGACGATGATCTGGTTGCTGCGGTTGGTCTCCAGGCCGTCGATATTGTTCAGGAAATCCGGCGCCTTGATGCCGGCGGCCCACACCACGATACTGGCCGGGATCATCGTCCCGCTGGCCATGCGCACGCCTTCCTTGCTGACCTCGACCACCTTTTCGTTGACGTGAACATCAATGCCAAGGCCGCGCAGCTCCTCCGTGACGGAGGCCGAAAGCCGTTCCGGCAGCATCTGCAAAAGCCGTGGTGCGGCGTCGACGATGGCGATCTTCAGATCCTGGCCGGCGGCGGCGCTCGACAGGCCGTAGGTTGCGAGGATCCGGTTCATCATGTGCAGTTCGGCCGACAGCTCGACACCGGTCGCGCCGCCGCCGATGATGGCGACCGTGAAGCGGTTCAGGGCGGCATCCGCACCGACCGCCTGCGCCCGCAGGCAGCTGTTGATGATGCGCTGGTGGAAGCGCTCGGCGGCCTCCGGCGTGTCGAGCATGATGGCATGCTCCTTGGCGCCTGCGGTGTTGAAGTCGTTAGTCTGGCTTCCCAGCGAGATCACCAGCGTGTCGTACGGGATCGCCTGGCGCGGCAGCAGCTCGTCGCCGTTTTCATCGACGGTGGCGCTCAGTTGGATCACCTTCGCCGTGCGGTCGAGGCCATCCATGCGGCCGAGCCGGAACTTGAAATGGTTGTTGCGTGCCACCGCGTAGTACTCGAGCTCGTCGGCGTGGCTATCGAGGGTGCCTGCTGCGACCTGGTGCAGCAGCGGCTTCCAGAGATGGGTGCGGGCAGCATCGATCAGGGTGACCTCGGCGGCTTTCTTTTTGCCGAGCTTCTTGCCCAGCCGGACGGCGAGTTCCAGGCCGCCGGCGCCGCCTCCGACGATGACGATGCGCTGCGGCGCGGTTTGACTCCCTGCAAGCATGCGGTTTCCCCCTTGGTGAACTTGTTGTTGGTTCAGCTAACGTATCGAGACGGCAGCGCAGAGGGACTATCGCTGAAGTTCAGCAATTCCACAAGCGCAGCGAGGCTGCGGCGGCATGGAAGCCGAGGCTGATCAACCTGCCCGCCCATGAAAAAATCCCCTTGCAGTCAGGCGACCGCAAGGGGATTTTCAGGCAGGCAGTCCGATCGTCAGACCGGCATGCCGTGAACGCAAATTACGAAATCTTCGCTTTTGCGCGCAGCTCTTTCTGGAATTCCTGCAGCTTCTTCTGCTGCAGCGATTCCGCGATCTGGCCTTTCACTTCTTCGAGCGACGGCACCTTGGCCGGGCGCACATCGTCGAGACGGATGACGTGATAACCGAATTGGGTGCGTACCGGCGTTTCGGTGACCTGGCCTTTTTGCAGGCCGGTCAGCGCCGTCGAGAACTCCTTGACGAAGGATGCTGGCGATGCCCAGTCCAGGTCGCCGCCATTGCCGGCTGAACCGGTGTCTTTCGATTGCTTGGCCAGGTCTTCGAACTTGGCGCCGGCCTTCAGCTTGGTGATGATCGCCTTGGCGTCGTCTTCTTTCTCGACCAGGATATGACGGGCCTTGTATTCCTTGTCGCCGGCCTGGGCCTTGAAGCGGTCGTACTCGGCCTTGATTTCAGCATCCGACACCGGATGCTTCTTCAGGTAGTCGGTGACCAGCGAGCGGATGACGATCGACTGGCGGGCGATTTCGACCTGGTTCTTGACGTCGGCAGTGTTGCCGAGGCCTTGCTTGTCGGCTTCCTGGATCAGGATTTCGCGGTTGATCAGCTCTTCCTTGACCATGGCGCGCAGTTGCGGCGTGTCTTGCTGGCCCTGGGTGGCCATTTGCTTGACCATCGCATCGGCACGCGAGGATGGAACAGCTTTGCCGTTGACGGTGGCAAGGTTTTGCGCCATCACGGGCAAGGCGGCGACGGCAAGCAGAATGGCCAGCAAACGAGCAGGTTTTGAAGTCATTGTCGAATCCTAAAAGGGGAAAAAGAAAATTCTGGAACGGGTTGAAGGACGACTAGCCCGTCAGTTCGGACGGCGCCAGCGCAGTGATTGCAAGCGCGTGTATTTCGGATTGCATCATGTCGTCGAGGCAATCATACACCAGACGATGCCGGGCCACGCGGCTGCAGCCCTCAAAGCGCGTCGCCACCAGACGCAAGCGGTAATGCCCACCGCCGGAAGCGGCGCCGGCATGACCGGCATGCATTGCGGATTCATCCTCCAGCAGACATGTGGTGGGCGAAAAAGTTGCATACAGGCGCGACAGGATCGCTTGCTCGCGGGGCGTTGTCGACATGTCAGGGCGCATCTTTCATGTATTTGGATAGATAGATTGTTTGTCCGATTACAAAGACAAACATCAGGCCGGTAGCGCCGAAGAGCTTGAAGTTCACCCAGGTCGCAGTCGACAGGTTCAGGCCGAAAGCGACCAGCAGGTTCAAACCGCCCATGAATGCAAAGAATGCCGCCCAGGCGAAATTGAGGCGGGTCCAGACCGGTTCCGGCAGGGCGAGCTGCTTTTCGAGCATGGTCCGGATCAGGTTCTTGTTGAAAAATAGCTGACTGACCAGCAGTGCCAGGCTGAAGCACCAGTACAGCACGGTCGGTTTCCACTTGATGAAATTTTCGTTATGGAAATAGATCGTGGCGCTGCCGAAGACGCCGATGATCACCAGCGACATCCAGAGCATGCCGTCGACCTTGCGCCGCCGCGCTAGCAAATAGCCGATCTGCGCCAGCGTGGCCACGATCGCCACCGCGGTGGCTAGCAGGATCGGCGCCTGGTGCGACTCGACCACGCCATTGCCGGAGACCAGCCCCGACAGGTACTGCTGCACCACCGATTGGGCGGTCGCGGCATGGCCTTCGCCCCATTTGAAGACGAGAAAGAACAGGATGACCGGGAACAGGTCGAACAGGAATTTCATCAGCCGGGTGCCTTTTCGCCGGCGCCCAGCGGATCGAAGCGAAGAGAGGCGCCATTGATGCAGTAGCGCAGACCGGTCGGCTTCGGGCCGTCGTCGAAGACGTGGCCCAGGTGGGCGTCGCAGACGTTACAGACGATCTCGGTGCGCGCCATGCCGTGCGAGCGATCGGTAATCTCGCGCACATTGGCCGGATCGAGCGGCGTGAAGTAGCTCGGCCAGCCGCAGCCTGAATCGAATTTCGCGTCGGAGGCGAACAGCGGCGTGTTGCAGCAGACGCAGGTGTAGATGCCGGCTTCGTGGCTGTCCCAGTAACGCCCGGTAAAGGCGCGTTCGGTGTGCGCGTGACGGGTGACCTGGTAATCGAGCGGGTCGAGCTGGGCGCGCCATTCGGCGTCGGTCTTGACGACTTTGTTTGTCATGATGAGCAACTCACTTCGAGGTGACTGGCCCAGTCGGGAGGCAGGCCAGCATAGGGTTCGTGTTCGGGCTGTTCGTCGAACGGCTTTTCGAGGATCGCGAGCAGGCGGGCGACTTCCGTGAAATCCTTGTTTTGCGCCTTTTCGATGGCGACCTGGGCAAGATAGTTTCTCAGCACGTACTTTGGGTTGGTTGCATCCATTGCAAGCTTGCGGACGAGATCGCTGCTGTCTTCCTGAAGCAAACGTGCGCGGTATTGTACCGCCCAGGCATCGAACGCCGTGCGGTCGATGAACAGGTCGCGCAATGGCGCATCCTGCAGCGGATCGTCGCGCCGCAGGTTGCCCAGGCGGCGGAAAAACAGGGTGAAGTCGACGTGACTCGCCTGCAGAGCCGCAAACATCGCGTCGATCAGCGCGCTGTCGCCGTCGGCCGTGGTCGCCAGCCCGAGCTTGGCATGCAGCAGCGCATCCATGCGCGCCTTGAAATGCGGTTGATACCCGGCCAGGGCTTCCTGGACGTCCTCGACCTCGCCGATCAAGGGCAGCAGCGCCTGTCCGAGCGCAAAGCAGTTCCACTGGCCGATCTGCGGTTGCATCGCGTACGAATAGCGGCCGCCCTGGTCGGTGTGATTGCAGATGTGCCGCGCATCGAAGGCTTCCATGAAACCGAAGGGGCCGTAGTCGAGCGTCAGACCGAGGATCGACATGTTGTCCGTGTTCATGACGCCGTGCATGAAGCCGACCGCCTGCCATTGCGCAATCATATCGGCGGTGCGGCGAGCGACTTCGGCTAGCAGCGCCTGGTAGGGATTGGCATTGTTGCGCAGCTGTGGATAGAGGCGGTCGATGACGTGGTCGGCGAGCAGCCGCAATTCCTGCGGCCGGTCGTTGTAATACCAGTGTTCGAATGAGCCGAAGCGGATGAAGCTGGGCGCCATGCGCGTGGCGACCGCCGTCGTCTCGGGCGTCTCGCGCATCACCAGCTGGTCGGACCCGGTCACGCACAAGGCGCGCGAGGTCGGGATGCCGAGCCCGGCCATCGCCTCCGAACACAGGAATTCACGGATCGAGGAGCGCAGCACGGCGCGGCCATCGCCCATGCGTGAGTACGGGGTGGCGCCGGCGCCCTTCAACTGCACTTCGAGCACATGCGGTGCAGGCGTCGACGGCGCCGGCAGGTCGCCCAGCAGGATCGCCCGGCCATCGCCGAGCTGGCCGGCCCAAACGCCAAACTGGTGGCCGGAATAGACTGCCGCAAGCGGTTGTGCCGCAGTAGGGATGCGGTTGCCTGTAAAAGTCTCGATGAATGCGGCACTAGAAAACGCTGCCGGATCAACACTCACCAGCGCGGCCGCAGCAGCGCTGGCGCATATCAGGTAGGGGGCGGGCAGCGGCGTCGGCTGCAGACGGGTGAAAAACGCGGGAGGCAGCGCGGCGAAGGCCTGGCCGAAGGGCAGGCGGTCGACTGCGGCATCCGGGTCCGTCACAGTTGCAGAATCGATAGGGACGGTCATTGACTGGTCTACACTAAAAAGAGTTATGCTGAACATCAGCGTATCGAGTCAGCAAGGAGCAGTGAGGAGCCAGCAGATTTCAGCGGCGTTGCCAGCAGTTGCCTCACGCTCGATGCAGGATCGATCATAAAAAAAGAGGGCGCCGTCAACGACCGGCGATCCGATGCCCCGTATTTTGACAGACAACAGGAGACCGCATGAACGCACCCGAAAAACTCCAGATTCCTTCGATGCAGCAGCGAGTATCGCCCGAAGAGTGGCAAACCCGCGTCGACCTCGCCGCCTGCTACCGGCTGGTGGCCGACTTTGGCTGGAGCGACCTCGTCTTTACCCACATCACGGCCCGTGTCCCGGGCACCGAAGACCAGTTCCTGATCAACCCGTACGGCATGATGTTCGACGAGATCAGCGCCTCGTCGCTGGTCAAGATCGACCTGAAGGGCAACAAGATCGAAGAGTCGCCATTCCCGGTCAACCCGGCCGGCTTCACGATCCACTCGGCGATCCACGCGGTTCGGCATGATGCCCAGTGCGTTCTGCATGTGCACAGCCTGAACGGCGTGGCGGTGTCGGCCCAGAAAGAGGGCGTGCTGCCGCTGTCGCAGCAATCGATCTTCATCCTGGCAAGCCTGGCGTACCACGGCTACGAAGGCGTCGCGCTGAACGAGGAAGAAAAGCCGCGCCTGGTCGCCGATCTCGGCAACAAGAACTACCTCATGCTGCGTAATCACGGCCTGCTGACCGTGGGCAAGACGATCGCCGATGCATTCCAGGCGATGTACTTCTTCGAGGCCGCCTGCACCATTCAAATCCGGGCACAGAGCGGTGGCGGCGAATTGATCCACATTCCGCAGCAGATCATCGATGGCGCCATCGCCCAGGCACGGGCTGCCACCAAGTCGATGGGCGGCATGCTGGCCTGGCCGGGTTTGCTGCGCCGGCTCGATCGCAAGGATTCGTCGTTCCGCGACTGAGTGCCCGGTCACGACCTTTCACGAAGTCGTGAATGGCGCAACGAAGCGAAACCGTCCGACCACCCGACACGGAGACCACGATGAACGACATGCACGAGACTGCAAGTTTTACCGACATGCAGGACAGCACGGCCGAAGACTGGCAAAAGATCGGCGAAGAATTCAGGCAGTTTTCACGAGGCTTGCCGGACCGGGTGCTGGCGCATCTGCAGCTGCTCGATGGCGACTACGGCGGCTTTCCGGTGGATCGCCTGACGCACAGCCTGCAGACGGCAACCCGCGCATTGCGCGATGGCCGGGACGAGGAATACGTCGTCTGCGCGCTGCTGCACGATATCGGCGACACGCTCGGCAGCTTCAATCATCCCGACATCGCCGCAGCGATCCTGGAACCCTTCGTCAGTGCCGAAAATTTCAGCATGATCGAGAAGCACGGCATCTTCCAGGGCTATTACTTCTTTCATCACCTGGGAATGGACCGCAACCTGCGCGACCAGTTTGCCGGGCAGGCCGTCTACGACCAGACGCTCGCCTTCTGCGAGAAGTACGATGCGCCATCGTTCGATCCCGCCTACGACACGCTGCCCCTGTCCGAATTCGAGCCGATGTTGCGGCGCGTGATGCGCAGTCCGAAAAACAGCTTGTACAAACAGGTCGCCACTGTGGATAACACCTAGCGAATGCGGTCGGAAACCCGCTTGGTGCGACGCACCATCGAAATTCATTGACGGTAATAGCACGGGCGTACAAAAATCCGCCTTACAAAAAATAATATCCTTCAGGAGACAAGATGGCGCAGTACCCGCAAAGCCCCACGATGGGGCAGATGATGGATCGTCCGTTGCTCATCTCCAGCATCATCGAGCACGCCGACCGCTACTTCGGCAGCAATGAAATCGTCTCGCGCCGGGTCGAGGGCGACATTCACCGTTACACCTACCGCGATTGCCACAAGCGCGCCAGGCAGCTCGCCAATGCGCTGGCTGGACTCGGCGTCAAGATGGGGGAGCGGGTCGGCACCATCGCCTGGAACGGCTACCGCCACATGGAAGCGTATTACGCGATTTCCGGTTCCGGCGCGGTGCTGCACACGATCAATCCGCGCCTGCATCCGGAGCAGGTGGCCTACATCGCCAATCACGCCGAAGACCAGTACATCCTGTTCGACATGACATTCCTGCCGCTGGTCGAAGCCTTCGCCTCGCACTGCAACACCGTCAAGGGATTCATCCTGATGGGTGACCGCGACCGCATGCCGGCCACGACCACGATTCCGAATCTGATGTGCTACGAAGACCTTATCGCCGCCAATTCCGCCGAGTTCGAATGGCCGCTGTTCGACGAGAACGCCGCATCGAGCCTGTGCTACACCTCCGGCACCACCGGTAATCCGAAAGGCGCGCTGTACTCGCATCGCTCGACGGTACTGCATTCGTACGCCTCGGCGATGCCGGATTCATTGAATGTCTCGGCGCGCGATACCGTGCTGCCGGTGGTGCCGATGTTCCACGTCAATGCATGGGGACTGCCGTACTCGGTACCGCTGACCGGCGCCAAGATGGTGTTTCCGGGGCCGGCGCTCGATGGCAAGTCGATCTATGACCTGTTCGAAGCGGAGCAGGTGACGTTTTCAGCGGGGGTGCCGACCGTCTGGCTCGGCCTGCTCACCTACATGGCGCAGAACGAGCTGAAATTCTCCAGCTTCAAGCGTACCGTCATCGGTGGCTCGGCCTGTCCACCGGCGATGATGCGCGCCTTCCGCCAGCAGCACGGCGTCGAAGTGGTGCATGCCTGGGGCATGACGGAAATGTCGCCGCTGGGCACCTGCGGCACGCTGCAGACCAAGCATCTCGGCCTGTCCGAAGAAGGCCAGATGGCGGTGCTCGCCAAGCAGGGTCATGCGATCTTCGGCGTCGACATGAAGATCGTCGACGACGCCGGCGTCGAACTGCCATGGGATGGCTCGACCTACGGCAACCTGCTGGTGCGCGGTCCGTGGATCATCAGCAGCTATTTCAAGAACGAAGGCGGCGACGTGCTGGTCGACGGCTGGTTTCCGACCGGCGACGTGGCCACCATCGACGCCGACGGCTACATGCAGATCACTGATCGCAGCAAGGACGTGATCAAGTCCGGCGGCGAATGGATCGGCACCATCGACCTCGAAAACATCGCGATGGCGCATCCGGCAGTGCTGCAGGCCGCCTGCATCGGCGTGTTTCATCCGAAGTGGGACGAGCGGCCGCTGCTGCTGGTGGTCAAGAAGACCGGTGCCGACGTCACCAAGGAAGCGCTGCTGGCGTTTTACGAAGGGAAGATCGCCAAGTGGTGGACGCCGGACGATATCGCCTTCATCGATGCGTTGCCGGTCGGCGCCACTGGCAAGATCCTGAAGAATAAATTAAGAGAGCAGTTCAAGGACCACGTCCTGCCAACTGCCTGAGTCGTAGTGTCCGTAGTAGATCAGTAGCGCAGTCAATCAATAAAAAGCAGCATAAAAATCCATAAGGAAGAGACCAATGTTCAAACAGATCCGTCCCGCCGTCCTGGCCCTGTCCGTCGCCGCCGCCTTTGCCGCGCCGATCGCCTCCGCCGAAGTCATCAAGATCGCCCTGATCGAAACCATGTCCGGCGCGTTCGCCCCGGTTGGCCAGAACCAGCTCAACACTTACCAGATGTTTGCCGAGATCGCCAACAAGAAGCAGCTGGCCGGTCCGGGCAACACCATCGAGGTCGTCGCCTTCGACGGCAAGGGCAGCCCGCAGGAATCCCTGACCCAGCTGAAAACTGCAATTGACCAGGGCTTCCACTACATCGCGCAGGGCAATGGCTCCGGTGTGGCGCTGGCGCTGATCGACGCGGTCAACAAGCACAACGAACGCAATCCGGGCAAGGAAATCGTTTTCCTGAACCACTCGGCGGTCGACCCTGACCTGACCAACAGCAAATGCAGCTTCTGGCAGTTCCGCTTCGATGCCAACTCCGACATGAAGCTCGAAGCCCTGACCTCGTTCATGGCCAAGGATCAGAGCATCAAGAAGGTCTACATCATCGGCCAGAACTATGCACACGGCCATCAAGTCTCGCGCGCCTCGAAGGAATACTTGAAGCGCAAGCGTCCGGACATCCAGATCGTCGGCGACGACCTGCACCCGATTGCCACCGTCAAGGATTTCTCGCCGTACGTGGCCAAGATCAAGGCTTCCGGCGCCGATACGGTCATCACCGGCAATTGGGGCGCCGACCTGGCGCTGTTGATCAAGGCTGCCAAGGATGCCGGCCTGACCGCCAAGTTCTACACGTTCTACGCCGGCACCTCGGGCGTTCCGACCGCGATGGGTTCGGCCGGCGCCGGCCAGGTCAAGATGGTTGCCTACTGGCACCCGAACAACGAGACCTACTCCGGACATGAGCTCGCCGAGCAGTTCCGTGCCAAGTACAACGACGATCTGTATGTGACCGACATCGACACCATCATCCAGATGCTGGCAAAGGCGGTCAAGACGGCGAAGTCGGCCGATCCGATCAAGGTGGCGTATGCAATGGAAGGCATGAAGGTCAATGCCCTGAATGGCGAGACCGAGATGCGCGCGGTGGACCACCAGGCCCAGCAGCCGCTCTACATCGTGACGTGGACCAAGGTCGACGGCAAGATCGTGAAGTACGACCAGGAGAAGACCGGCTACGGCTGGAAGACCGATCAGAAGATCGATACCTATGTGGCTACCCAGCCGACCTCGTGCCAGATGAAACGGCCGCCGAAGCAGTGATACGGCAACACCGGTCCGTTTGACCCGGACAAAACAGCGTGGCACGCCCGGTGTCACGCTGTTTTTTTACACTTATGAAATAGTACGGTCGTACGTCAATTCATACGAGAGGATCGGCACGTGGAATTCACGTTAATTACCCTGTTGAACGGCCTGAGCTACGGGCTCCTGCTGTTCATGCTGTCTTCTGGACTCACGCTCATCTTCAGCATGATGGGTGTCCTCAATTTCGCGCATGCGAGCTTTTACATGCTCGGTGCGTATTTCGCTTACACGATCAGCGTCAAGCTCGGATTCTGGCCGGCGCTGTTCATCGCACCCGTGGTGGTCGGCATGATCGGCGCCATGGTGGAGCGCTACGGCCTGCGCGCGGTCCACAAGTACGGTCACATCCCGGAGCTGCTGTTTACCTTCGGCCTGTCGGTCGTCATCAGCGAACTCGTGCAGCTGGTGTGGGGCCGCGCGGCGGTACCTTATGCCATTCCGGCGGTGCTCGACGGTCCCTTGTTCACGCTCTACACCACCACGTTCCCGATGTACCGCGGCTTCATGATGCTGATCGCCTTGCTGATGCTGCTGGCAATCTACCTGGTGCTCACGCGCACCCGGATCGGTCTGGTGATCCAGGCTGCGCTGACTCATCCGGATGCCGCTCAGGCGCTCGGGCATAACGTGCCGCGCGTCTTCATGCTGGTGTTCGGCGGCGGTTGCGCCTTGGCGGCCCTGGCGGGCGTCATCGGCGGCAATGCCTTCGTGACCGATCCCTCGATGGCGGCCACGGTCGGCAGCATCACTTTCGTGGTGGTGGTGGTCGGCGGCATGGGGTCGCTGGTCGGCGCACTGCTGGCGTCGCTGCTGATCGGCGTACTGCAGACCTATGCGGTGGCGCTCGACTATTCTTTCATCAACCTGCTGGCTAAATTCGGCGCCACGATTACGCCGGAGACCTTCGGCTATGCATTGTGGAAGGTGACCATCTCGTCGGCCGCGCCGATCATGCCGTACATGCTGCTGGTGCTGATCCTGATCTTCCGGCCCAAGGGCATCATGGGCACCCGCGAGGGCTGAGCGAAATGACCACCACACACATGACAACGCTCACCTACAAGCCGCTGAACCTGGGCCGCTGGATCATCTGGGGCCTGTTCGCCGCCCTGCTGATCATCGCACCGCTGTTGTTTACCAAGGGCGCATCGCTGTCGCTGCTGTCGCAGATCGGCACGATCATGATCCTCGGCCTGTCGTACAACATGCTTCTCGGACAGGGTGGCATGCTGTCGTTCGGCCACGCCGTGTACTCCGGCCTCGGCGCCTTCTTTGCAATCCATGCAATGAACCTGGCGACCGCCGGCACGCTACCGATTCCGGTGACCCTGATCCCGCTGGTGGGTGGCGTCGCGGGCATGTTCTTCGGCATCCTGTTCGGTTATGTCACGACCAAGAAATCGGGCACCACGTTTTCGATGATCACGCTCGGACTGGTCGAACTGGTGTTTGCGAGTTCGCTCATGTTTCCGGAATTTTTCGGCGGCGAGGGTGGCATCGCGACCAATCGGGTAATCGGCAAGCCGTTCCTGGGCATTACGTACGGGCCGCAGGTCCAGGTCTATTACCTGATCGCAGGCTGGCTGTTCATCAGCACGATCGGCATGTACGCCTTCACGCAAACGCCGCTCGGGCGCATCGTCAATGCGGTCCGGGACAATCCAGAGCGGGTCGAATTCATTGGCTACGACACGCAGTGGGTGCGTTACCTGACACTCATCATCGCCGGCTTTTTCGCGGGCATCGCCGGTGGACTCAACGCCATCAACTTCGAGATCGTCAGCGCTGAAAACGTCAGTGCGCTGCGCTCGGGATTCGTGCTGCTGTTTACCTTCATCGGCGGCATCGGATTCTTTTTCGGCCCGATGATCGGCGCGGTCATCGCCGTGTTCATGACGGTGATGCTGTCGGAATTCACGAGGGCGTGGCAGCTCTATCTCGGCGTCTTTTTCATCATCATCGTGATGTACGCGCCGGGCGGCGTAGCGAGCCTGCTGATGATGAACGTGCGAATGATGAAGTTCAGGAAGTTCGCCCGCATCGCGCCGAAACTGGCTGCCATCAGCGTCGCCACACTGGTGATCTCGACCGGCGCCGTGATGGTCATCGAGATGCTGTACCACCTGACGCTGGACGCGGCAAATGGTCCGGTGATGCGACTCTTCGGCGCCAGCGTCGACACTACCGCGGCGCCGGCGTGGATCATCGCGCTGGTGCTGATCGTGGTCGGGATCATCGGTTTCCGGATGGCGCAACCCGGCTTCCGGCAGGTCTGGGGCGACGCCAGCGGCGAAATCGAAGAAGCAATACGGAGGGCGGAAGCATGACCGGATTTTCACTGGAACTGAAGGACGTGCGCAAGAGTTTCGGCAAGTCCGAAATCATTCGCGGCACAACGTTGCAGGTGCCGAAAGGCGAGCGCTTCGCCGTCATCGGACCCAACGGCGCCGGCAAGTCGACACTGTTCAACCTGATCTCGGGCCGCTTCGGACTTTCCGGCGGCGACATTCTCCTCAATGGCAAGAGTACGGTCGGCCTGCGTCCGTTCGAGATCAACCGTCTCGGCCTGTCGCGCAGCTTCCAGATCACCAACATCTTCCATCGCCTGACGGTCTACGAGAACCTGCGCTGTGCGGTGCTCTGGTCGCTGGGCTACAAGTATTCGTTCTGGCACCGGCTCAATGGGTTGAAAGATGCGCACGAGCGGGCAGAGGCCGTGCTCGAACAGATTGGCCTCAAACGCCGGCGCAGCGTCTCGGCTGGCTTGTTGACCTATGCCGAGCAACGGGCGCTGGAGATCGGCATCACCATCGCCGGCGGCGCCGATGTCATCCTGTTGGACGAGCCGACCGCCGGCATGAGCCGCTCGGAGTCCGATGCCGCAGTCGAACTGATCCGCAAGGTCACGGTCGGCAAGACGCTGCTGATGGTGGAGCACGACATGAGCGTGGTGTTCGGCCTGGCTGACAAGATCGCAGTGCTGGTCTATGGTGAGATGATCGCCTGCGACACGCCGCAGAACATTCGCGGTAATGCGCGGGTGCAGGAAGCCTATCTCGGCGGCCACGCGCCGGCGGAGGCGGCAGCATGAGCGCGCTTCTCGAAATCCGCAATCTGCACGCCTACTACGGCAAGAGCCACGTGCTGCATGGTGTCGACCTGACGGTGGGCGAGGGCGAGATCGTCAGCCTTCTGGGCCGTAACGGCGTTGGCCGCTCGACCACGGTCAAGGCGACCATGGGGCAGGTCGATGCCACTGGCTCGATCCTGTTCAAGGGCGAGGAAATGATTGGCCTGAAAGCCTTCCAGATCGCCCACAGGGGGTTGGGCTATGTGCCGGAGAACCGAGACATCTTCCCGACCCTGACCGTCGAACAGAACCTGATCCTCGGGGAGAAACGTGGCGGCGCGGGCAAGGTCAAGGGCAAGGCGGCACGCTGGAGTCTGGCTGACATGTACGCCATGTTTCCACGCCTGAAGGAACGTCAGAACACCGCCGCCGGCGTGCTTTCGGGTGGCGAGCAGCAGATGCTCACGCTCTGCCGCACGCTGATGGGCGACCCCGACCTGATCATGATCGACGAGCCGACCGAAGGCCTTGCGCCGAAGATCGTCGACCTGGTGGCCGAATACCTGAACACGCTGAAAAACCGCGGCATCTCGATCTTGCTCGTCGAGCAGAAGCTGGCGATCGCGCTGGAAATTTCGCAGCGCGTGTACGTGATGGGGCACGGCTCGATCGTGTTCGAAGGCACGCCGGCAGGGTTGCGGGCGGATGCGGCGATCCGCAAGGAATGGCTGGAGGTGTGACGCTGTTTCGGCAGGCAGGAGTCATGCACGACTCCCTGCTGAAAGAGCACGATTTAAAATAATACGACCGTTCTTTTTGCGGTATAGTTCCGGGCGCTTTACGGTTTCGCTCGATCGATTTTTGGCAACGCGCTGCGCGATTGCGCTTGCATGTCGGACCCTCTCATCTGCATTGACCGCATGGCTCGCATCGCTGCCATGCAGATCGACTTTTATTAAGGAACAGCCATGACTGCTGAATACGAAGTACACGGCGCGGTTGGCGTCATCACCCTGAACAATCCACCGGTCAACGGCCTCGGCCTGGCGACGCGCACCGCGATCGTCAACGGCCTGCGTCGCGCGCAACAGGATGCAGCGGTCAAGTCGATCGTCATCACCGGCGCCGGCAAGGCCTTCTCCGGCGGCGCCGACATCAAGGAATTCAATTCGCCGAAGGCGCTCGCCGAACCGACGTTGCATACTGTCATCAGCGCCGTCGAAAACAGCGAGAAGCCGGTCGTCGCCGCGATCCACACCGTCTGCATGGGCGGCGGCCTGGAACTGGCGCTTGGCTGCCACTATCGCGTGGCCTCGCCCGGCGCGCAGATCGCGCTGCCCGAAGTCAAGCTCGGCATCCTGCCAGGTGCAGGCGGCACGCAGCGCCTGCCCCGCGTGGTCGGCCTGGAGATGGCCTTGAACATGATCGTCTCCGGTACGCCGGTCGCGTCGGAAAAACTCGCGAAAACAAAAATCTTCGACAAGCTGGTCGAAGGTGATCTGATGACCGGCGCCTTGGCCTTCGCAGCAAGCGTGGCCGACACCCGTCCGCTGCCGAAAGTGCGCGACCTGAAAGTCGACTACCCGAACCACGAAGCCTTTCTGCAGTTCTCGCGTAATACCGTCAAGGCGATGGCGGGTCCATTCCCGGCGCCGCTGAAATGTGTCGACGCGGTGGCCGCCTCGATCACCAAAAAATTCGACGACGGCATCGCCTACGAGCGTGGCTTGTTCGTCGACCTGGTGCAGACCACGGAATCGAAAGCCTTGCGTCATGCGTTCTTCGGCGAGCGCGCTGCCAGCAAGCTGCCGGACGTACCAGCCGACACGCCGCTGCGCGATATCAAGTCGGTGGCGATCATCGGCGCCGGCACCATGGGTGGCGGGATTGCGATGAATTTCCTGAACGCCGGCCTGCCGGTCACCCTGCTCGAAACAAAGCAGGAAGCGCTCGACAAAGGGCTGGCGACGATTCGCCGCAATTACGAAAACACGATGAAGAAGGGCAAGCTGACGCAGGAGAAATTCGACCAGCGCCTGGCACTCGTCAAAGGCACATTGTCCTATGAAGAAATCGGTCAGGCCGACCTGGTGATCGAAGCGGTGTTCGAGGACATGGGTGTCAAGGAAACCGTTTTCAAGAAGCTCGATGAAGTGATGAAGCCGGGTGCGATCCTGGCGTCGAACACATCCACGCTGGACGTCGATCAGATCGCCAACTTCACCAAGCGTCCACAGGATGTCATCGGCACCCACTTCTTCAGCCCGGCCAACGTGATGAAGCTGCTCGAAATCGTGCGCGGCAAGGCGACCGCCAAGGATGTGCTGGCCACTACGCTGGCGCTATCGAAGAAGATCAAGAAAACCGGCGTCGTCTCGGGCGTGTGCGATGGCTTCATCGGCAACCGCATGATCGAACAGTACAGCCGCCAGGCCGGCTTCCTGCTGGAGCAGGGCTGTCTGCCGGAGCAGGTCGACAAGGCGATCGAGAAGTTCGGCTTCGCGATGGGGCCGTTCCGCATGGGCGACCTGGCCGGCAATGATATCGGCTGGTACATCCGCAAGCGCCGCTATGTCGAAAAGCCAGAAGTCACCTATTCGAAGACCGCCGACCTGCTGTGCGAACTCGGCCGCTTCGGCCAGAAGACCGGCGCCGGCTGGTATGACTACAAGCCGGGCGACCGCAAGGCGTATCCATCGACCATCGTCAACGACATGATCATCAAGCATTCGGCCGACCTGGGCATCGCGCGCGGCAAGATCAGCGATCAGGAAATCGTCGAGCGCCTGGTCTTTGCCATGGTAAATGAAGCGGCGCACATCCTGGAAGAGGGCATCGCCACGCGCGCCTCCGACATCGACATGGTCTACCTGACCGGTTATGGTTTTCCGCTGTTTCGCGGTGGCCCGATGTTCTACGCCGACACCGTCGGCTTGCCGAACGTCGTCATGGCAATGGAGAAATATGCGCGCGGTCCGCATGGCGAGGCGTGGCAAGTTGCACCACTGCTGGCGCGACTGGCAGCCGAAGGCAAGACCTTCAATTGAACGGATAAGAAATCCGCCAGCCAGCCGCTCACGAGGCGCTGGTCCGGCGGTATAAAAGAGACGGGCCGGTTCGAGTGAGCCGGCCCGTTTTGCCATGTGCGTGATAGATCAGGTTGTGTTCGCCCGCGCGTCGGGCTGCACGTCATGATGAATGGCAGCGCCCGCAGATGGCCGAACGCAGCGCGCGCCATCACGAGAACGGCTTGCACCACAGTGTTGTCTGAATCGCTATAACCAGTACTCGAAATTGCGCGCCGCCCATTCCTTCATGTGTTCCGAAAGCGGTCGTGCAGCCCAGCTTTCCTTCGTGATTTCCTTCGAATTCTTCATGTCTTCGGCAAAGGCGCTTTCCATCGTCGCGCCGAAATCGCTGCCCAGGATGACGAGGTTGACTTCACTGTTGTGCAGGAAGCTGCGCACGTCCAGGTTCGACGAGCCGATGGTCGACCAGGTGTGGTCGATGACGCCGGTCTTTGCATGCAGTACCGACGCCTTGAGCTCGAAGAGCTTCACGCCGGCGTCGAGCAGCTCGGTGTAGAACGAATGTCCCGCCTGCAGCACCAGGCCGGCGTCCGAAATGCCGGGAAAAATCAGCTTTACGTCGACCCCGCGCCGTGCCGCCGCCTTGATCGCCTCCATGAACTGCACATCCGGCGCAAAGTAGGCGGCAGTCAGGTGAATCGACTGCTTCGATTCCTGGATTGCCAGCGTGTACGCCTTGTAGATCTGGAAGTCGCCGTCGGGCACCGTGCCCAGCACCCGCACCAGCTTGTCGCCGACTTCCGGCAGGGGCGGGAAGTACTCGCGATCGGGGATATCCCCATCGCGCTGGCTGGCCCAGCCATCCAGGAACAGCATCTGCATCGATGCCACTGCTGGTCCCTCGAGCTGGATATGCGTGTCGCGCCAGCCCGGTTCATCCACGTCACGGCTGCCGGAGCGGAACAGCGAGCTGCGCGAATAGTTTTCCGAAATGTTGACGCCGCCGGTAAAGGCGATCTTGCCGTCGACGATCAGGATCTTGCGATGATCGCGATTGTTCACCTTGAGCGCGCGAATGCCCTTGAGCGGGCTGATCGGATTGAATTCGATCAGCTTGATGCCGGCGTCCCGCATGCGGTCGAAGAAGGCTTTCGGCGTGGAGAGCGAGCCGACACTGTCGTACATGACATTGACCTGGATGCCGGCCTTCTGTTTGTCGATCAGGAGTTGCTGGAACTGCTGGCCGAGTTCGTCCTGGTCGAAGATGTAGGT
>JACMOV010000114.1 GCA_014377845.1 Herminiimonas sp. | reverse complement strand
GTCATGTAGTAGTGCACATCCTCCTCATACAACCCCAACGGATCCACCCCCGTCAACGGGTTACCCCGCACGTAGTCATACGGATTCATGCCACCGTCCAGCCCCAGCGGATCGGGTGTCAGGTAGCGCCCCAGACGCGGGTCGTAATCACGCAGGTAGTTGTAGTGCAGCCCGGTCTCCGCATCGAACACCTGGCCAGGTAGTCGCAGATCCATCGTGAACGGGGTACTACCACTGTCGGCATGACGGGCGTGGACGATGGTCGCGTCGCCGAAGGCGGAGGTGCGCGCCTGCCAGACGATGTGCTGGCCCGCATCGGTCACCACCTGGGGTGTGCCGAGATGATCCGTGTGAATCGCGTAGATGCTGGCGGTGGTGTCGGCGGCATCGGCTTCGGACGCGGTGAGCCTGCCCCCGAGGGTCTTGAGGTAGTGCAGGATCGTGTGCGGCAGGGCGGTATTGCGCTTCATCTCGATCTTTGCGATGGGCTTGCCGTTCAGGTAAAGGTAGTGGGCGGTGATCCGTCCGGCGGCATCGGTTTCTGCGGCGAGCCGCTGGTTGCGAAACAGGCTGTAGACGGTGGTGCCGGGTTGGTCGGATGCTTTCGCGGCGATCACCTTCTGCAGCCCGTCCGGTTGTGGATAGACCGTCTTCGCGATTCGTTCGCCGAGGCTGTTGTAGTGATACCGCACCAGCGGCCGGTTGTGTTCATCAAAGATCGCGACCGGCCGCCGGCCGCTGTTGTAGGCGATTCGGCGGCTGCCGCGATCGGGTGCATCGGTCGCTTGCCGTGTCACGCCGCGACCGAAGACGAGCTGTGCCAGCGGGACGCCGGTCGGGTGGAACAACCATGCCGCTTCCAGCGCACCGTTGACGCTCTCGGGCGGCGCGGTCAGCCCGGGCCTCTGCATCGATGGCGCGGTACTGGCAGGGCTGGGCAGCGGCGCCTCGGCAGTCAGTGCGACCAACTGATTGGTGCCTTTGGCATAGTGGTAGCTGCGCTTGGCCGAGGCGGTGATCTCTTCGGTGCGGTTGCCGCCCCGGTCGTAGTGCAGCGCCGTCGTGGTGCCGTCGGTGTCGTCGATGGCGGTCAGCCGGTTCAAACGATCATGCGTATAACGCGCGGTGCGTGCTGCGAGCAACTGGCCCGATGCCGGGTCGGCGTTCTGACGCCGGATCTCGGCGAGCCGACCGCCGGTGTCGAACCGGTTGTCCTGGCGGTAGACAGTCGTGTTACGAACCCTGCGCGGGTCGGCAAACCAGGCAGCGCCGCTCGGCCAGATTTTTTTGGACGATGGATTCGGTTCGGTCGCGGGTGGCAGGAACGCCACCAGTTGCGTGATGCGGCCGCGCGCATCCAGCGCGATCTGCTGCCGGATGCCGTTGCCTGATACATAACCGGTCAGGCCGCCAGCGGCGCTCTGCCGGATGTCGGACACGATCACGTCGCCATCGAAGCAGATTGCCAGCAGCTGACCGGGATACCCTGCGGTCGGGACGATGCCGACGGCAGCATATTCGTAGCGAAGATGATGGCCGTCGGGCAGGGTCTGCTCGATCAGCCGGCCAGTCTCGTCGTATCGGTTCACGGTATCGAAGTGCAGTCCCGGCCATTGCGCGCCCGGCGGGGGCGCAGGCGTGGCGGGTGCATCCACGCTTGCGATCCATTCGCGCTCGCGCACCACTTGTCCGAACGCGTCGTACTGATACCGTTTCTGCTGGCTGATCCGCGCCGACTGGCCGTCAGCCATCGAGGTCACGTCCTGCAGCCGCATCCCGAGATACCGGAAACGGGTCAGCGATGGCTGGCCGTCCAGCCCCATCGACACGATCCGGCCTGCGTGGTCGTAGGCCGAACGCGTGACGCTGCCGGTTTCGTCGATGCGCGCGATTTCGTGGCCGGCGGCGTCGTAGCGATACAGCGTGATGCCGCGATCCGGACTGCGTTCCGCCACCTTGCGGCCGAAGTCGTCATGCCACTGCCGTGTCGTCACACCATTCGGATCACTGATCGCGACGGCGTTGCCAAGATCGTCGCGCTGCAGGCGCGTAACGGCGGCGTCCGGCGTGCCTGCCGCGGCCGATGTAGCGAGAAGCGCGTCGTTGTCGTCGTAGTCGAGCCGCGTCGAGATACCGGCGGCATCGGTTACCGTGATCAGCCGGCCGCGTGCGTCGAAGCGCTGGCGTTGCAGCAGACCGGTGGCGTCGTCGCTGGCATCGAGATGGCCGAAGCGGTCGTAGTGCAGCGATTCGTGCAGCGCCGCCGGCGCGGACTCCGACGGTGCACCGGCGATCAGGTCGGCATCGGTCTGGCGGTCTTCGGTGTCCTGCTGCACGCGCAGGATGCTGCCGTCCGGGAGGATCCGCTGGCGCAGACGGCCGCTGGCGTCGTGGACCATGCGGATCGTCGTGCCGTCCGGCTGGATGACAGTGATCAGCCGTCCGAGCGCATCGTAGCGATAGTGCAGGCTGCGCGACAGCTTGCCGTCGGCGATCTTGGAGAAGACATCGGCATTTTGCGGCAGGCTGGCGGCGCTTGCCTCGGCGTCGATCCGGATGTCGAGCGGCTGGCCGCGCCAGTTGCGGGTGATGGTCGTGGTCTGGATTGCCGCGCCGTCTCCGGTGCGGATCAGGACCGGGCGCAGCGCAGCGTCACGGGCGAGGATCTCGGTGCCCTGGTTGCCGGGTGCGACGATCTTCTTGACCAAGTGGGTGACGGGGTCGTATTCCATGACCGTGATGTCGCTGTTGTCGGGGCCGGCCCTGGTGGTTCCGCTCGGATTCGGTAGCGGTCCGTCGACCGCGACACGGGCGCCGCGCTCGTCGCGGTGGTAGATAATGTCGCGGGTGATCGCCTGCGCCGCCGTCTGGCCGTCGATGGTGGGAACGAAACCGGTCTCGGTGATGCGTACCGGTAGCCGGCCGGTGGATGGGGTCGTGCCGTAGTCGATGCGGGTCTGGCGTTCGGCACCAGGAACCACGCTGGGCCGCGCGATCAGCAGCGGCTGGTCGTGCTCCGGGCCGAATTCCTGGCGCTGTACCAGCCGGCGCGGGCCCGATGGGCGGCCGGTGGGAGTGTAGGCCTGGCGATAGGTCGCGGTCTGCCGGCCCGCCGCGTCGTAGGTGAAGAACTGCGTGGCGACAGGTGTCGTTGCGTCCTCGGTCAGCGTGGTGATGCTGGCGAGTTGGCCCTCGGGCAGCCAGCCATAACGCACATTGGCGGCGCCACACCGGCTGCAACCGGCGCCGATGACTTCAAGGACGCGGTATTCGCCACCGATGATGGCGTGCCGGTAGGTCGTGGGTTGGTCCAGGCTGTTGGCGATCACGGTCTTGCCCGGCGCGCTGAAGTCGAGCGTGACCTGGCCGATGCCGGTACCGTCCACCAGCCGTGCCGGACGCAGTGGCTTGCCGTCGGGGCCAGTCTGCAGCCTTGCAGGCCACCCGCGCACCGTCAGGATCGCGCGGCCCTGCACGTCGTACAGGTAGGTGCCGATGCGGCGGGTGGCGGTCTTGCCGCCGTCGGTGGCGACGACGCTGATGCCGGTCAGGTAGGTCGGCCGGCGCGGATCTTCATGGTGATACTGCCGCCGGCTGGCGCCATCCGGAAAGTCGACCATGACAAGATTGGCGGCGATGCGTGATGCAGCAGCGGTAGCGCCCGGTGGCAGGGTGCCGCCGTAGTGGTAACCGAACGCGCCGACCGGCGTGTCTATCCGGGTCACGCCACGAAATCCTGTTTGACCTGCTTGCTCGCGCGTCGCGTAGTGGAGGCGCAGCTGCCGCCCCTGCGGATCGGTGACCTGCACCAGCATGCCGGCCAGGTCGCGCTGCAGGCTGACGAATTCGCCAGTCGGCGCGACGATCTGCACCAGCTTGCCGTGGCTGTCGAAATTGAGCACGCGGCCGCTGGTCCATGTCCACGTAAACGTCTCGCCTTGCACCGTGCGGTCGATGCGCAGGCGACCATCGGCAGGATTGGTGGTCGAACACCGGCTCGGATTGTCGGGATCGCGGCTGAACATGACCCGCCTGCCGTCTGCCTGCATGATCTGGATCGTCTTGCCGATGGCGTAGAGGTCGGTTTCATAGGAGAGTTTCCAGCCGCGCCCGACAATGCCGGTTGCCGTGTCGGGCGTGCTGTAGGCGCTGTTGTAGTGGCGCACGATCTCCAGGCCGAGCACGCCGGGCAGGGCGGGCAGATCGTCCTCGCGCTGGTACTTGTTGCCGTTGATGACGTTGATCGGATTGCCCGCACCCACATCGACGCCGCCCTGGCCGGTCTGGCTGGCCACGCCGGAGGAAGAACCGCAGGGTGCGCCGCCAGCCGCCGGACCGCACGCGGCCGGCCCGACCGGTGTTGTCGGGCCATCGGGAGCGGCTGGCGGCGGCGGACAGCTCATCGTGACGCCACAACCGGCACCACCGGCTTGGGATGCAACGATCACCGCCTCGGCATGGCGTAACGGCAATCCAGTTGCGATCAGAGCGATCACTGCGACGAGTCCGCACAGCCGCCGGCGCATTGACTCGATGCCGTTGCCGTGGTTCGGCCAGGATGGCAAACGCCGGGTGAATGCGGAAATCGGGAACGAGCGGGACAGAGGCGGCATGAATGCAGGTGCATGAATGGCACAGCGCCAGCGGCAGAGCGTTCACTGCAGCAGGAAGCGTCGCGGATGCATGCCGAACGCCGGCCAAAAGGTTGATAAAAAGTCAACACGAATGGTCGGCACCGACGGGAAATGCGTCGAATTTAATTTAGATAATTAAACGGATGGCGGAATACAAAACGGGAAATGAAAAACGGCGCGATGTGCGCCGTCTGGTCTGGGGCGGGAATGAATTCCCGCAGAAGCGTGGTCCTCAGCCGACCACCAGGCCGCGTCCCATGCCACGCGCAGCGGACTGGCCATCCGGGCCGTAGAAATTGCCGCCGCCGGCCTGCACCCGCAGGACATTGAGCGCGCTCTGGTTACGTGCCATGTGGGTATTGATCAGCAAGCCGTTGATGCGATTGATTTCCTGCGCCTGTTTTGCCATGGCGAGCAGTGCGATCCACGTGGCTTCTGCGGTTGCATGCACCGGCTTGCCGTTGGCCTTTTCGGCGACCCAGGCCTGCATGCCGAGTTCACTGGCCGCATGACCGGCGGCGGCCAGGGCGCGGTGGCGGCGGGTCGCCAGTTCCGACATCTGGGCCACGACCGGCGCCTTGCGCTCGGTGACCATCGCCAGTCCGTCGATATCGGCTGCAATCAGCAGCGCCTGCTCCTGATTGAGCAGATCGATCAGAACGCGTGCGGCCTGCTGTTCCTGCGGCAGGCTGTCGGCGGGACTGGTGGCACCGGGTGCAACTGGCATGGCTAACCTCTTGAGGGACGAATCAGATCTTTTACGGTATCGATCAGACCGTCGGCGACTTTTCCGGCATCTACCTGGAAACGGCCGCTGGCGATCGCATCTTTGATTTCCTGCACCCTGCTCACATCGAATACGGCGGTGTCGCTGGAGACGCCTGACAGGGCCTTCGACTGCGACGACAGGCTGACCGTGTCAGTGGCGGCGGTTTTCGCGCTGCCGGACTTCTCGGCCTTGCCTGACCTGGCCTGGGATGTGACGACTCCCAATCCGGGTGATTTCTTTGCTGCGTCATCGATCTTCATTGCGGTGTCCTCGTGGTTCAGGGCGATTGCGCCCGTCTGTCCTCTGTATCGGCCAGATCCACATAAACTTTAACCCGCTTTCGATCGATTCGCTTGTTGCATTTTCGGGACTTGCTAATACGCGACCTCGAGGATGCCGCCAGCGCGGGCAATCCCGCTGATGAGCTGGCCGCCCGGCGTCCGGGCCTGCACCGTCTGGCCTTCGGCGGCATTGTTCATCGCCCGTCCTTCGGTCGAGACCCGGAATCCCGGCCCCGACGACAGCAACTTGATCGTCTGCCCCATCTGTACCGCCTGCTGGCTGCGCAGCGTGTCTTGCCGCAGCGGCGCACCGAGTTGTAAGGATGACATCGTGGTGCGGCCGACGGCGAGGCCGGCATCGGTAATGACGCCGGCCGGCAATGTGGTCAGGTCGCCACGCAGGCGGGCGAAGTCATTGGCGGCGATCACATGACCCTGCGGAAGCGGCGCGGCGGCGGCCAGGTAATCGGCCATGACATGCACATTGGCTGTCAGGTAGATGGTCCACGGCGCCGGTGCCGTACAACGCACGCCGACCGCCGTCTTGCCCCAGACCCGGCTGCCATGCGCCAGGAACGGCTCCGGTTGCTGGCAGGCCGGCAGTGCCAGACGCGCCTCGACCTGGCCGATCTCGATGCTGACCTCGCCGGGCAGGCCGGCGCTTTGCCGCTGCAGGAACTGCTCGACGCTCTGGCGCAGCAGCGTCATGTCCTGGCGTGCGGCCGCTGGCACCTGCGCCTGCGCCGCCAGGGTCATCAGCAGCGACGTCGAGAGAAACACGAAAAGCGAGCGGGTAGCAATCTGCGGCAGTGTCATGGCGGTGTCCTGATGAGTTCGACGCCCATCGTACCGGCTCGCGCGAGGGCCAAAGCCGGGATAAGGCGGTCGTTTTCGCATCTGATCGGCGGATGGCGTTAGATTTCCACTAAGTAATATCCAGTCTATGCAAATCCCCTTGCGGTTCATGACGGATTTGACAACAAGACAATACGGTACGACTGAAACACGGCTGAAAGCGGAGGATGCAATGATCGGCAAACTGGACCAGGCAATGCAGTTCAAT
>JACMOV010000113.1 GCA_014377845.1 Herminiimonas sp. | reverse complement strand
GCGCGCACCAGCGCCGGCACCGCATGCACCAGCGCCATCACGTCCTGCAGTTGATCGCGAAAGCCGAAGGCACCGCTGGACTGGTAAAAGGCATTGCGCGCCCACAGCCGGCACGCCAGCGTCTGATACACCAGCCAGCCATTGGTCAGAATGTCGAAGCCGCGATCGGGCGTGTTTACCTGTACCGTTCCCAGCGTACGGTCCCAGAATTCGCGCACCTTGTCCAGCGCCGCCTGCGCCGCGGCAGGGTTGTCGGTATCGTCGGCCAGGGTCCGTGCGGCAGCGGCGCTGCGTGCCGCGCCCAGACGGAACACCAGCACCCGGGGGGCGCCGACTTCCAGCGTGAACGGTACCCGGATCGCAGCGCAGGGATCGAGCGTGGCGCCGCAGTCGCCGGCCAGCAGCGGCTGCGCCAGCGCCAGCGGCGCCTGCAGGCTGCCGTTGCGGCCGATGAAGGCAGCGCGATCGGCGCTGATGCTGCACGCCGCCCCGGGTTCCGCGGCGAAGAATGCCGTGCGACCGGCGAAGTCGGTGTTGTAGGCGTTGGAAGCGAAGATGGCAGCCCGCCCGGCATCGTGTTCGGTCACGACCTGCATCCGGGTTTTTTCGGGTTCGTCACCGAGCACCCATTCCAGGTAGCCGGTCGCCGACAGGTGGCGCACCCGGTGCGAGCGATTATGCAGCGTCAGGCGGGCGTATTTGACGGGCGCATCCATTGCCACGAACACGCACAGCTCGGAATCAATCCCGTCCTCGCTGTGGCCAAAACTGCTGTAGCCGAAACCGTGACGGGTGACGTAAGCACCGCAGCCCCTGGCCGGCAGCGCCGTCGCCGACCAGTAATGGCCGCTCTCTTCGTCACGCAAATAAAAGGCTTCGGTGTTGGGATCAGTGACGGCATCGTTGTTCCAGGGTGTCAGACGGAACGCTTGCGCATTCTCGCTCCAGCTGGCGGCACTGCCGCTCTCCGAAATGAGGGTGCCGAACTCGGGATTGGCCAGGACGTTGATCCACGGCGCCGGCGTGGTCTGTCCGGACTGCAGCGTGATCACGTATTCGCGCCCGTCAGCGCTGAAGCCGCCCGTGCCATTGAAAAATTCCAGGCCGACTACCGGCGTAACGTCCGGCGTCGTTTCGCGGGGGCCCGAAGGTGCGGGCTGCCACGGCTCCACGGTACTGGCCGCCGCACCGGCGACCTTGGACACGCCCGCTGCGCGGTCGGCCACTTGCTCCGACAGCGGGCCGTCAGCATCGTCCAGCAGCACCCGCGCCACCGATTGCAACAGCTGGTTGTCGGCCGGTGAGACGGCATCGGATTGCAGTAGTACGATGCCGCCCGGCTGATCGAGGCAAGCGGTCTGGCCGCATTGCGCCGCCAGGTCGCGCAGCTGCGCCGCCAGCGTGGCTGATTGCGATCCGGCACACACGATCACCAGATCGACCGCCAGCCCATGCCAGCGCCAATCGGCATGCGCGGTGATGATCTGGCGCGCCAGTGACAAGCCGTCGGTACGTCCCACGCGCAGCAGCAGGATCGGCAGATCGCCGGAAATCGCATGCGCCCAGAGTGCCGGCTGGCCGAGCCGGTTGGCGGCCACGACGGCTGCATCGGCGCGCCAGGTATGGTTGGCGTAGAGGAGCGACGCCGCCAGTTGCGCAAATTCGTCGGCAGCACCGTCCAACCCGCCAGCCTGCTGCGGCGCACTCTGCAGCACCAGATCGATCTGTTCAGAGCGGCGGAATCGATCCATCAACGCCAGGCACGCGGTTGGGGTCGGCGCAATACCCGTCACCCAGTCGAGCCAGGCAGATTGGCCCGGCTCGAGCACGACCGCGCAGCCGATCGCCACGATCGGGTCGAGCACCGGTCCGGCGCTACCCGTCAGGCCGCTGCGCGGTCCCTGTGGATCGCTGCTGCTGCGCCCGCGCCCGATGAACGCCAGCCGGTCCGTCTCGTAGCCGGGCGGCGCGGCCAGCGGCTGCAGTGATATCAGCAAGTGGAACATGGTCGGAACGGCAGCGCCCGGCTGGTCGGCACGATGCCGGCACAGAATGGCCTGTCGCGCTCGGTCGATCTCGGTTTCAACGAACAACTTGTTGAAGGCAGGATGCGCGGCATCGGTGGCCGGCGGCGCCAGCACGATTTCGGCATAACTGGTCAGCGCGATCGTGCGCAGCACGCCCGAGTGGTTGGTCACTCGGACGCGCCGCACCTCGACGTCGGCGCTGGCGGCGACCGCGACCTCGGTGTGCACCTCGATGCCATGGTCGTGACGCGTGAAGCAGGCGCGTCCGTCTGAAAAATCAGCAAGGTAACGCTCGGCCCGGCAGAGCATTGGCTGGTGGGTGGCGGACCACAGCGCTCCGCTATCGACATCGCGCACATAGCAGAAATTGCCAAGATGGTCGCGCACGGCATCGTCGCGCCAGCGGGTCAGGGCGAGCGCGCCACATCGGCTGTATCCGCTACCGGCGGCGGTGAGCATGACGTGATAGTGACCGTTCGACAGCAGTTGTACCTGCGGCACCGGTGTATCCGGGTCGTTGAGCAGACGCTGCTGCAGTGCGTTGCGAGGGGGTGTCATAGCCCGGGAGAGTGAGAACGTCGGCGCCGTCGATCAGCGGTGAACCGACCATTCGAGCGGTGTTTGCTGCTCCTCGTCTTGCTGGCTGGCGCTGACTAGGCGTCAAGCGTACTGCGAATCGCGGACATCATCTGTTCGCTGCCGTACACCGGCGGTATGTTGGTCACCGCACGCAGTCGGACAACCCGCGCTGCTAGAGTCATTTGAACGGTTTTCGCCGCTGCTGCAGCCAGACCTGTCAGCCAGGCGGCACGGTCCATGTACTTTTCATGTCCAAGCCATTTCACCAGGGAGATGCCACGATGAGCACCACGCAATCCGATGTCTCGATCGACCAGCTGAGTGTCAACACCATACGGTTTTTGGCAGTCGACGCCGTTCAGCAGGCAAACAGTGGTCATCCCGGCCTGCCTCTTGATGCGGCACCCATGGCCTATGCATTATGGACACGCTTTCTCAAGCATGATCCGGCCCACCCGCAGTGGTGCGATCGCGACCGTTTCGTGCTGTCGGCCGGTCATGGTTCGGCGCTTCTGTACAGCCTGCTGCACCTCTGCGGCTACGACTTGCCGATGACGCAGCTCAAGCAGTTCCGCCAATGGGGCAGCATCACGCCCGGCCACCCTGAGCGCGGCCTGACCCCCGGTGTCGAAGTCACCACCGGACCGCTCGGCCAGGGCTTTGCCAATGGCGTCGGCATGGCGATCGCCGAGGCGCACTTGGCAGCCCGCTTCAATCGCGACGGACACATGCTGATCGATCACCATACCTATGGGCTGGTCAGCGACGGTGACCTGATGGAAGGCGTGGCGGCGGAGGCGGCGTCGCTGGCCGGCCATCTGCAGCTCGGCAAATTGATCTACCTGTATGACAACAACCAGGTCACGCTGTCGGCCGGCACCGACATCACCTTTACCGAAGACTGCGCCGCCCGTTTCGACGCCTATGGCTGGCACACCCAGGCGGTCGAGGATGGCAACGATCTGGATGCGCTCGACCAGGCGCTGCACGCCGCCCGTGCCGAAACCGGACGGCCATCGCTGATCCTGGTGCGTACCCACCTGGGCTTTGGCTCGCCCAAGCAGGACAGCTTCGAAGCGCATGGCTCACCACTGGGTGCGGAGAATGTGCGCCTGACCAAGCGCAAG
>JACMOV010000002.1 GCA_014377845.1 Herminiimonas sp. | reverse complement strand
CTATTTGGGGGATACCGGACATTACTATTTGGGGCTAACACCAAAATCGCTGATAATCTATCTTATGTAAAATAAGATAGATTTACCAAGATAACGTACGTCGCCCGCAAAAGCTGTCCCCGCATGTCTTCCCCTTTCCCCTTTGCATCCTGTCCCGGCCTGGCGACTTCCACGCAAGCCAGGCTGGCCTCTGCAGTCCGGCACTGGCGCAAATGTCCCAAAACCGTCGCCTCGGTTGCGTATTTCTTGGATTCAATTCGCGAATCGCTTTTGTTGTTGCAACAAACCGGGATAGTATAGTTGCTCCAAATAAAGATTCAGGAGCACGAGATGGCGCGTCCCTTTCTGTTTGCAGTCTGCATGGCGCTGGCCGTGCAGGCGCACGCCGTATCCCTCGGCTCGAAGCATGCCATCGTCGTCGATGAAGATTCGGGCGCCATCCTGCTGGAAAAACACGCCACCGATATCGTTCCGATTGCCTCGCTGACCAAACTGATGACCGCCATGGTAGTCCTCGATGCCAGTCCGGACATGCAGGAACAGATCGTCATCACTGATGACGATGTCGATATCCTGAAACACAGTTCGTCTCGGGTACCCGTTGGCGCGTCGTTTCCGCGCGCGACCTTGCTGGAGCTGGCATTGATGTCGTCCGATAACCGCGCGGCGCATGCCCTGGCACGGACCTATCCGGGGGGCATGGACGCATTTTTGGTAGCAGTCCGGACAAAAGCTGCCGAGTTGTCAATGCGGCGAACCAACATCGAGGAACCCACGGGCCTGTCGCCACACAACACGTCGACGGCACTCGACCTGGCAAAGCTGGCGCTGGCAGCCTCCCGGTATCCTGAAATTTCACGCATCACGACGGTTGCCAACGACACCATCGACGTCAATGGCCAGGCAACCCAGTACCGGAATACGAACCATCTCGTTGCCGACCACAACTGGAACATCTTGTTGTCCAAGACAGGTTTCACCCGTGAAGCCGGTCGCTGCATCGTGATGCGCATCCAGACCGCCGGCCGGAACGCGATCATGGTTCTGCTCAACGCCCGTGAAACCGTCAACCGCACCGCCGACGCCATGCGCGTACACCGCATGCTCGGTGGTGAATCCGAACCGGTTGCTGCGCAAGCTGCCGTCAAGCGCCGCGGCAAATCTGCGAAGAGCCAACGCAAGACTGCGTGATGTATCGCTGACTGATGGCAGGTAAGCATTTGTAAAACGCACTGCCCAGGATCGGGCATCAGACTATCGTCACCGCGTTACCTCCCTCTCATTGCTAATGAGTTTCCCTCGTGATCAGTCCGGCACGAGGGATTTTTTTTTACATATCCGCGGCAAAAATGTTGTATTGAGGAATATCCTTGGTCTGGAACCGTTACTATACGACCGACCATTTCTTCTTGTCGTGCTCCTCATGCATTTACTTCGTCGCTACCAATGGCTGCCCTGCCCGCTCTACCTCCACTGACGCGCTCGTCACCGCAGGATGCGGCATTGCGCGCAAGGCTATCGGAGATTGCCAATCGCATCACGCGCAGTGGCGGATGGATTTTCGATATCGTCAACAATCAGGTGATCTGGTCGGATGCCATGTGCGAACTGCATGAGGTCCCGCTGGGAAGCACGCCTTCGCCTTTGACCGTTCTTGAATTCAATCCACCCGAATTCCATCCGATCATCCGCAAGCGCATCGCCGACTGTATTCGTGACGGCGTTTCGTTCGACGAGGAAGTGCAAATCATCACCGCATCGGGACGACGCCTCTGGGTGCGTTGCCTCGGAGACGCCGTGCGCGATTCACGAGGCAAGACCCTGATGATCGAGGGCGCGCTCCAGGATATCTCGGAAAAAAAAGCCTACGAACAAACAATTCGTGACAACGAGGAACGCTTCATCAATGTCGCCCATGCCACGACCGATGCGGTGTGGGACTGGGACCTTGAACGCGACACGATCTGGTGGAACGACGGTGCGCAAAAAATCTTCGGCTTCCCGCCGGAACAAGCCGCGCACAACAGCGCTTCCTGGCTGGCGCGGCTGCATCCCGACGATCGTGACCGGGTCCAGCAGACGATCGTCGACGCCATCAAAGGCGTCTCGGACAACTGGTCCGACACCTATCAATCGAAATGCCTCGACGGCAGTTATCGCCACGTATCGGATCATGCACTGCTGCTGCGCGGCGAGGATGGCCGCGTCCAACGGATGGTTGGCGGTGTAACCGACCTGTCGAGCCGAAAACAGCTGGAGCGCGACCTGGAACGGCTGAACCGCGCGCTGCGCATGCTGACCGCCTGCAACGAACTCCTGATCCGCGCAACCGACGAGCATGATTTGCTGACAGCTGTATGCGAGCTGATCGTCACCATCGGCGGCTACAGCATGGCGTACGTGGCATTTGCGTTGCAGGACAAGGCGCGCAGCATCCTGCCGGTGGCGCACGCGGGCGATCCGGCCTATCTCGCAGGGCTGTCACTGAGCTGGTCCGAGCATTTACCCCTGGGGCGCGGACCGGCAGGCCGCACCATTCGCAGTGGCGCCGCCACATTCGTCAACGATATCCTGATCGATCCCCTGTTCGCACCCTGGCGTGAAAATGCGACGCGTCACGGCTTCCGGGCTTATGTCAGCCTGCCGTTGCGCGACCAGTCCGGGACCTTCGGCTTGCTGGCGTTGTTTTCCAAAAAAGTGCTGACGGTCGGCGACGAAGAAATCCGCCTGCTGCAGCAAATGGCGAACGACGTGGCGTTCGGTATCGGCAACCTGCGGGCACAGGCTGACCAGCGCAGCGCCAACGCCCGGATCCGGGAACAGGCATCGTTGCTCGACGAGGCGCAGGATGCGATCCTGGTGCGCGGCCCGGATGGCCGGGTACGCTTCTGGAACAAGGGCGCCGAGCGACTTTATGGCTACACCGCCGATGAAGCGATCGGCACTGCGGTGCATGAACTGCTGTATGCAAATCCGGACGCGGTCCTCATGGCGACCAACCAGACTTTGCGCGACGGCGACTGGAGCGGCGAACTGATCCAGCGCCGGCGCGACGGCAGCTTGCTGACCGCCGAGTGCCGCTGGACCCGCGTCACCGACGACCGCAGTCAGCATTCCTCGATCCTGGCGATCCATACTGATATTTCACAGCGCAAGGCCGCTGCCCGCGAAATTGAACAACTCGCTTTTTATGACCAGCTGACCCAGTTGCCGAATCGCCAGTTGCTGGTTGAACGGTTGCGCCACTCACTGGCCCGGACCGCGCGAAGCGGCATGATCGGCGCGTTGTTGTTCATCGACCTTGACAACTTCAAGACGCTCAACGACACGCTTGGCCATGCTCGCGGCGATAAACTGTTGCAAGTGGTCAGCACCCGGCTTGCCGGTTGCGTGCGCGACAATGACACCGTTGCCCGCTTCGGCGGCGATGAATTCGTGATCAGTCTGGTCGACCTGGACCTGGACGGCGATGTGGCGCGCAGCAAGGCGCTGATGGTGGCGGAAAAGATCCTGGAAGCGATGCGGCTGCCAATCCAGCTGGAGGATCATGAACACCAGGGCAGCTGCAGCATCGGCATCACCCTACTCGACCAGCGTGACGACACCGTCGACGATCTTCTCAAGCGCGCCGATCTGGCGATGTACCGTGCCAAGTCGGCCGGCCGCAATACCGTCCGCATGTTCACGCCCGACATGCAGACGGCCGTCAATGCACGGGCCGAGAGTGAAGCCGACCTGCGTCGCGCAGTGGTACAGGAAGAATTCGTCCTGCACTACCAGCCGCAGGTCGACCTGGACGGCCGTGTGACCGGCGCTGAAGCATTGGTGCGCTGGCAGCATCCGCTGCGCGGCATGGTGTCGCCCCTGGAATTCATTTTTCTGGCAGAAGAAACCGGGCTGATCCACGCCCTTGGGAAATGGGTGCTCGCATCTGCCTGCCGACAATTTGCCAACTGGCGGCAAACCTTTTTGCAGCCGGATGATGCAGCGGCGGGAAGCGCCGGCGCGCACGCCATTGCGGCGCCGTTGATGCTGGCGGTCAATGTCAGCGTCCAGCAGTTCCGGCATCCGGATTTTCTCGACCTGGTGCTCGACGTCGTCGAGAGCTCCGGCATCGATCCGCATTGTCTGAAACTGGAATTGACCGAAAGCTTGCTGGTCGATGATGTCGAAGCGACGATTGCCAGGATGAGTGCCTTGAAAGCGCGCGGCATTGCATTCGCGCTCGATGATTTCGGCACCGGCTATTCCTCCCTCGCCTATTTGAAGCGACTGCCGCTGGACGAATTGAAGATCGACCAATCCTTCGTGCGTGATGTATTGAGCGATCCGAATGATGCCGCGATCGCCCGCACCGTCGTCGCGCTGGCAAGCAGCCTTGGCTTGTCGGTCATCGCCGAGGGCGTCGAGACGGTCGCGCAACGTGATTTTCTGGCGCAGAACGGATGTACTGCGTACCAGGGCTATCTGTTCAGTCGCCCGCTGCCGGCAAAGGCCTTCGAGCAATTTGTACTCGACAACCTGGACTCGCGCCGCGGGGCCTGACCCCACGGTACGCAATGACCATGCAATACCTTCTCGTCGGCGCTGAATTGACAGTCGTCTTGATCATTGGGCTGGCAATCTATATGGCGACCCGAAAAAAATGACGGCGCATCCTTCACGCTGGTCGTCGCACAAATCACTGCAGCCACGACGGCCCTGCCTCCCGTACTCGAAGCCGACAGCGTGCTATCCGGGAGGCGATCATATGACCATATTGGTGAAACAGGCATTGCAAGCTGTGTTCGACGAACTAGTGCGGTACGACTCCCTGATTCAAACTTTCCAGCATCATCGTCTGGAAAGCATTTGCCCGTAGAAGCTGCAGGCTGTTGGCGGCGGCGTTGATCGTCGTCACGCCCTGCAGGGTCTGGTTGTTGAGTGTGTTCTGGATCACGGTCGCTGCCATCGGCGAGGTGGAAGGACCGCTCGCGAACGTATTGCCCGCTCCATTCTGAACGAGCGCGACCGCACTGCTCGGCATCGTTGCGTATGCCGGATCGTCGGGTCGGCTACCCGTCATCGCCGGCAAATTGAAACTGGTGGTCGTGACCAGCGCACCATTGAGATACACGGCGCGCTCGATCCCGAACGACAACGTCAGGTGCAAGGACGTATCAAACCCACCGCGCATGTCGTCGAGCTGATGCGACGCGACGGCGGTCCAGTCGCGCAGTGCTCCCTGCGGTGACTGGTCGGCAACCGCCAACGCCACCGCCACCGCGTTCGGCGTGCCATCCGATGCGTTGGCAAGTGCTGCAGTGCCGGTCGAATCGGGTCGGGCATCCAGCCCCGCAGCCAGTCCATGCAGTACCGCCTCGGCCGTCAAGGCCAGATACGTGTCCTTCGATCCCGTGCCCTCCCGACCCTCGGCACTCTCGTTGGCGACGGCTTCGGGAGAGATGGTTACGGTGGCGTTGACGGTCGCGCTGGCACTGGCCAATGCCAGCACCAGCGCGACAGGAAGACGCAAATGCAGTTTTGTTTTCGATGCCATGTTTACATGCTTTCAAAAGTCACCGGGGCCAAGTTTGGGTAGCACCGTCCCGGTACCGGTTTCGCGCTGGGCCGCGCTCGCCAATGGCGCAAACGGCGCGGCCCGCCAGTCGGCAGCGTCGTTGAACACCGCAGATTGCTGGTGGTTATGAATGACAAACAAGAGACGGTTGACCCAGATCGCTTCGAAGCCCGCCTGGGTCATGGCACGCGTGCCGGTGGCCGGATCGCCAATGAGGACCCGTCCATCGCGTAACCCTTTCAAGACGACGAAGTGGTGGTAGCCCTTCTCCGCGATCAGGACAATCGCCGGCAGTCCTGCACCGACCAGTTTGTCGAGCGGCTGGACGAAGCCGTCCGCCTCGAAGCCGACCGATTTCAGATACCGTTTCATGTCCAGCAGGGAGAACCCCTCGTGCCGGATCTTTTCGCGGTCACCGCTTGCATACATGCCCTCGAAGACCGTCTGTTCGTTGGCGGCGAATCCGTACTGATGCGTGAGCAGCGTGGCGATTGCCGCGGAGCCGCAGCTGAAATCATATTTCTGACGCAACGTACCGCGAAAGCGCGCCTCCTTCACGCTGACGACTGGCACCGCATAGCTGCCGCCGATACCCTGAAGTGATAGCGTCGCTGCGTTGGCACTGACACTACCCTGTGTTGCCGCCGCCAGGCAAAGTAAAAGTAGCGATGCAGACCTTGCGCCGAACCCGGTTTTACCGGCAGCGCCGACAGCCCCGTCCGGACGTCGCTCACCTGCTCGAATCGAGCAGGTGAGCGACTGCACGATGGAATGATTTTTCATTTCCGGGCGGCCATGGTCACACTATCGCAACTGGACATTGACGATGGTGGCGCTCTGGATCAACACGTTTGCGCCGGTATTCTGGATCACGACCGGAATGCCGCTTGCATTGGCGAATGCGCCATCGCGAATCGAGTTTGAGCCCGTCACGACGTTGATTGCACGATTGTCGCTGACGTTGCCACTGGCAAGGATGCCGTTGAGCGGTACCGGCGACCCGAGGTCGGTACCGCCGCGCTGCTCGTCGAGCCCCTCGGAAGCAATGGCTGCACCGAAGGACGGCGCGCTGGCGTCTGCCGTATCCGGGCCGGACGACGCGATCGCGCCTTCCGGCAGGCCCGCGTGCGGCATTGCGGCAGGTGCGGTGGTCGCTGCTGCGCCTGGGATGGCGACTACCGCCCAGACGCCATCAGCGGCCACGGCGGTCACGGCGACATCGTCGAGCGTGTCTGCAAGCGCTGCCGCAGGCACGGCAAATACACCGAGCAGCAGCGTCAGGCATGCGCTCGAGCGTTTAAAAATCTGATGAACTTGCATGAACAGGTACTCCTGGAGAAAACAGACCCAATTCCGGTTGAAGCACGCGACGTGCCGTCGATCACCCGGCGCGTCGCGCGTCTGACTCAGGCTGCCTGCGCGAGGTCAGCCTGGCAAGCACCGGCTTAGCGCGGCGTCAGGTTAGCCTGGACGTTCACGCTTTGTTGAATCAACGAGGAGATACCGGAGTTTTGCGAGATCACGGTAATGCCGGCAGCGCCAGCAGCAGCGCCGGACATGCTGTTCGACAGGTCGAACGCGCCGGCATTGAGGGCAATGCTGCCGCCTGTGCCGCCTGTGCCACCCGTGCCCGTACCTGCGCCGCCGCTGGCGGTCTGGGTGCTGGTGTTGGAGCCGGTCGTTGCAGATGCATCGCCCGTGGTGGCCGCACCGCCGGAGCCGCTTACCGAAGCTGTCGCGGCGCCGCCGGTGCCAGTGCTGGTTGCCGATCCGGCGCCGCCGGTTGCGGTTGCCGCACCGGCAGTCGTCGTGCCACCGAGACCGCTGTTGCCGCCATTGCCGCCTGAACCCAGCGAACCGGCGCCGCCTGCACCGGTTGCGCCCGTACCGCCGCCGGCCGACGATGTGCTTGCCGTACCAGGTCCACCCGTGCCCGATGCCGTTGCGCTACCCGGACCGCCAGTTGCCGTGACCGTGTTCGATGAGTCGCCGGCACGTGCATTGTTCGTGGCCGTGGCCGCACCGGATGTCTGCGTGCTGGTGTTGGTGGCAGCGGCACCCGTACCAGTACCTGTTCCGCCGGCGGCGCCGTTGGCATTGCCTGTGTTGGACAGGCTGTTGCCAATGCCGGAAACCGTGTTGCCAGTGACCGTGCCGGTCAGGACACTCGAAGCCGTCGCTGTCGACACGTTGAACGAGCCGGTCGCGTAGGCATTGCCGCTGTACTGGCCGGTATTGGAGTTATTGCGCAGGTCACCCGTGCTCTTGTCGTTGTTCTGATCGGAGGCCGACGTCTGCGAGGCGGTCGAGCCTTCGTTTGCCAGTGCGCCGGATCCGGACTGCGTCGCTGTCGCGCTTGCGGTCTGTGAAATCGTATTGGTATTGCCAACCGGCGAAATGGCCGGGTCAGCGGCATTTGCGTTGCCGGCGACGCCGAACACGATTGCGAGTGCCGATGCTACTAGGGTTTTCTTCATTTTATTTCCTCAAGCGAGTTGTAAAGGACAGTGGTTCAGACGGTAAATCGCAATGCTGTGCACATCCGGTTTTTTCCCACTGACGCGAACGGATGGCGATCAGCGTTCGAGACCTGACGGCGCATTGAAACGAAGGCAGGGATGGTCATCGCAGTGCAAATACTGGCGGCAATGCCACCGGTTCGACTGCAGCAAACATCAGCCCACGAGCCGCATTGCAAGTTGCGTACCTGTCGTTGGACGGTTGTTGCAACTCCCTGAAAAATTGGAAGAATTCCGGATACGAGGAACCCTGGCAGAGGCTGACGCGCTGCTTTGTGAATCGGAAGATACTGGCGCCGCCCGGCGGTGTATCAATCGCAGCATCGTGTTGTGATCTGTATTTGGCGAGGTGCAATACCGACATGGACAAGGCCTGCTTTTGCACGTGTGGCGCATGCAATTTCAGGACCTTGCCGTGCAAAATTGACGACTGTCATGTGCACAAGATTTGTAATGAAACCGATACAACTTCTCGTTTCACGCGCACCCCTTCTCGGTTCACGCGCCCCCCCCGAATCGCAGGCCGCTCGTCGGCGAATACAGCAGTGCCTGGCGCATCGAGCAGACGAGCCCGCCATTTCATCCCCGTTTTTTCCCTCGCGTCCGAATGTGTATCGCAATACGAATGGTCCCTTGACACGCGGATCAGGACACAAACGAATCACCCGGTCAACGCATCGAGACAGATTGGCGCATCTGCGGGCAATGATCGCAGCGAGCCCCTGTCACGCGCGCGCTGGAAAACGTGATCCGTGTGTTTATCGCGGGATCCAATTGTGATTTATCAACTTCTCGAATCGGAGAATCGCCGATCCTTTGGGCTCTCAATTTTGGAAGGACACAGCGGTGGACATATTGCAATTGCGACGCACGGGCCTGGCGCGTTCCATCAGGGTCATGATCGGCGGAATCGCAACCGCCAGCGCGGTGGGCGGCGCGTACGCGGATACGCTCGACGACAGCAGCCAGTCATCGCGTCTGCCGGCGCTCATCGTTGCTCAGGCCGACAGCGCGACCGTGCCGGGTAATGCCTTGCCACAGTCCGCATCCCAACCCGTACCTGCCGAGCAGACAGGCCGCCCAAACCCGCCACCGCAGGTCGCGCCGATATTCGAACAGCCGGGGGTTCTCACACCCAAGGGAAGCTACGTGCTCGAACCGTCCGTGCAGTTCGGGTACTCCTCGAGCAATCGAGTATCCCTCGTGGGGTACACCGTGATTCCCGCGATTCTGATCGGCTTGGTGGACGTTCGCGAGGTAAAACGCAACACGCTGACAGGCGCGCTCACCGGCCGCTATGGCGTCACTAGCCGGTTCGAACTGGAAGCGCGCGTGCCGTACGTCTATCGAAGCGATTCGACCGTCAGCCGCGAGGTCTTCACCGGCAGTTCGACCGAAAAAGTGTTCGATGCCACCGGCAAGGCGATCGGCGACGTCGAACTCGCGGCGCGCTACCAGTTCAACGACGGTGGCGCTGACAAGCCCTACTTCGTCAGTACGCTGCGCTTCAAGTCGCGTACCGGCAAGGATCCGTTCAAGGTCGTCACCGATTGCGTCACGCGCTGCCTTGGCAATACCACCGGGACCGGCTTGCCGCTCGATCTGCCGACCGGCTCCGGCTTCTATTCGCTGCAGCCGGGGGTGACCTGGCTATGGCCGTCGGATCCGGCGGTTTTCTTTGGCAGCTTCACCTACCTGCGCAATTTCAAGCGCAGTGATGTCAGCCGCAAGGTCATCAATGGCGAAGAAGCACTCGGCACGATTGCGCCAGGCGACATCCTCGGGTTCAATTTCGGCATGGGGATGGCGCTGAATGAAAAATCATCGTTCAGCATCGGCTACGACCACAATTCGGTCGGGCGCACCAAGCAGAATGGCGTGACGGTGCCGGGATCGGTGCGGACCCAACTCGGCACGCTGCTGCTCGGCTATTCGTTTCGCATCAGCCCGAAGACCAGCCTCAGCCTGTCAGTGGGTGCCGGCCTGACCCGGGATACGCCGGACGTGACCCTCACGATACGTGTGCCGATCGCGTTCTTCTGATCCGGACCTCAGGCAGAGGTCATGCGCGCCGTGGGTTGGCTATGTACAGCTTGTACCTGGAGCGGCAGACTGTGGTGACAGTGCTTGCAACTGCTCGGTTTCGAGATAGCACCATTCGCCCTCCTCCAGGTGGAGCGAGGCCAGCGTCAGGCCGCCGATCGCGGTGCGCTGCAATGCGGAGCAGTGGTTACCGGCAGCGGCAAGCATGCGCTTGACCTGGTGATACTTACCCTGCTCCAAAACGATTTCCAGCAGATGGTCGCCTACCGCGGTACAACTGATCGCCGATAACGGCGCCGGTTCGTCATGCAATTGCACGCCTGCGAGCAACTGCTGCACCAGCGCCGGTGTCACCGGGTCGTGTGTCGTGGCGCGATAGAGCTTGGGTACATGGCGCTTGGGCGACGACTGTGCATGGATGAATGGTCCATCGTCTGACATCAGCAGAAGGCCGGTCGTATCATGATCGAGTCGGCCGACCGGCTGCACGTCGCGCCACGTAAACTGCTCCGGCAGGACGGTCAGGACGCCGGGATGATGGCTCGGCTTGCGCGAGCATTCGAAATTGGCTGGCTTGTGCAAGGCAATGTAGACATGCTCGCGATACTGCCATTCTTCATCGAACAGGGTGAAGCGCAAACCGTCCGGCGTGAAGGCGGTGCGGTAGTCGGTACAGGCCGTGCCGGCGATCGTCACTTCACCGTCGGCGATCAGATCACGGCAATATTTACGGCTGCCGAAACCCTGCGATTGCAGGATCCGGTCAAGTGTCAGGGTTCGCATTGCGGCACTCTACCAGAAGCACTGCGCGGGACTGACGATGTGGCACTCAATGCTCGAGGTGATGCGCGTCCGGTGCGGTCTTGTGCCGGGCCGTGGATTGCGCACCATAAAATGCCGCAAGTGCCTCGAGGTCGTCGTGATTGAGTGCGGCCATGATCCGATTCATCGCGCCCGTGGGGTCGGCATGTCGAATGCCATTTCCCCATTCCACCATTGCGACGATCATGTACGTCCGGGGCTGGCCAGAGAGCCGGGGAACCGGCGTGAGAGGGTTCGAGTACGCTATCCGTGGCGTGCCTTCCGTAATGGGTTTGCCCGTTTTGACGTGCGGATCGGCATGGCAGCCAATGCAGGCTGGCACCTTCAAATGGGGATCGCCAAGCATCGCCAGGGTACGACCCCGCGCAAGCTGGTCTGGCGTGGGTGCAGGCAGTTGCCACAGCGGCGGTGGTGACGCCCGCGCATAAGATGCTGCGATCCGCCGGACATCGGCCGGCGTCAACCGTGCGGCGTCAGGATGGCTCGCCGGATGCGGGCGCAGGCCATCGGCGAAATTTCGCAACTGCTGTTCCAGGTAATCCTGCCGCTGACCGGCCAGCCGCGGAATCGCGGTGCCCGACCTGCCCTCGCCGCGCGCGCCGTGACATGATGCACAGGCGCGGCGGATACTTCCAACCGTGGCGCCATTTGCTGGCGCACTACTCGCCGACACCAGCAGCATCAACCCAGCGGCAAGCAACGATCGCGGGAAAATCGGCGCTGGCATCGGTCATCCGCGTGCGCTGCCGTGGCTGTCAGCCACGGCAGCAACACCGTCTTCGTTGCCGCTGTAGACAGGATCGCTGAAAAAACCTTCGATCGTCAGCGCGAACAGGATTTCAAAGAACAATTGCGATGGTACGTCTTCGAGGTGCTTGCGGCCTGCCTGCAGCGACTTGATGTAGCGGTCTTGCTCGCCTGCGGGCAGGTCGGCGAATTGGCGCAGCGCGGATGCATGAGCGCCGCCGCGGGGAAAACCCCGGAGGCTGTGGGCTGGCCGTTCGGCAGCGCTGTCGCGTCGGTCGGCGCGCGGACTGACCCCGCTATTTGCTTTCTCGGGGAACCCGCCCTCGCGCTGTTCGGCGCGTACTTGCAGCGCCATTGACGATTGCAGCTGCATATCCGTCTCGATACCCCGCAGCGCGCTGCGAAAGAGTTCTCCGGGTGTACCGGGCAAGCGGTAATCATCGTGCTGTTGTCCTGCGTGCCACAGACTCCGGCGGTACTGGCGGCTGCCTGCATCCCATGCACCCGTCATCTGGCGATCGATGAAGAGAGAGACGCCGGCGTGCCGCGCGCCCGGACCCGCCTGATCTGCGGGAATGAGGCGTTCTACCGCCGCTTCGATGAAGGCTGCTTCGTCCACATCAAAAAAACGATACGTCGTACCCGCAGCGCCATCCTTGCGGCGCACATTTCGCGATCGCACATTCTGCCCGCTGCGGCCTGCCGGGCGTGCCTGTGGCACACCCATGCACGCCATCAGCACGGCCATGCCCGCGACCCTGAAGATCCTACGCCGCGAATAAGTCGAATGAGTCGCCACTGCCAGTCCCAACGATCCCGTGAAGTCGGGAACAGGCATGCAAATACCATGCCGCACAGGTTGGACGCGGCAACGCGGCGCCAGGAGGGACGCCACACGAACTCCGTAAGAATCCGCTGGAAAAACTGACCGGTTTTGCAAAAAATCGACAAACCCGCGCCGCGAATGCGCGTTCCCGGGGGTAGCACTTGCACGCTCAGGACCGGGCAGCCGCCTTTGGCTTGACCGGCGTCGCCACCACGACGTCGCCGTTGGCGAGCGAATCGGAAGGATTGACGACCAGCCGATCGCTGGCACTGATGCCGCTCAGGACTTAGATGGTCTGGCCGAGCGCATGCAGGGCCAGGATCGAGGTGAAGATCGACAGCGGGACCGAGACCGCGATAATGCAGGTGCTGCGCCAGTTCCCGAAAAAGAGCAGGATCATCGCTGCCGTCAGGATGGCGGTAATCACCGCATCGTGCAACACGCTTTCAATGGCCGACGTGACGAAGACTAACTGGTCGAACAACGGCGTGATGATCAGGTCCTTGGGCAGCGTCTGGGCGATCGATGGCAACCGGGCCCGCAGTTCATTGACGATCTCCAGTGTCGACGAGCCGCCGTTCTTCAGCACCGAGAGCAGCACGCCGTGCCGTCCGTCCTGGCGCACCACTTTACTGGAGCGGTTTGACCGCGCCGCAACTGGCCTGGACCCAGCGCCCGCCGACGTCGGCATGCTCGTTGACCGGATTGCCCTCGACGGCGCCATCGAAACTGGTGCGCCCGGAAAACTGCTCGGGGCTGGCGAAGGTGCCATCGGCCTTGCCGTTGCCGGTGACGTGACTGCTCTTGCAAACGAAGTCCATGCGGTAGGCGTTGCCGGCGCGGCTGGCGTTGCGCGTGGCGCAGCCCGATTGACGCTGGTACAGCACGGCGGGCGTGTCCTGCTGCGCCATTTCGGGCGTGACGCACACGCGCGCCGTTGCCGCGCCGTTGTTGATGGCCGGCATGTCGAAGCCGTGCTGGCGGGCCAGATTCATCAGCCCCTGCATCTGGTCAGGCGGGATTGCCGGCACCAGCCGCAGCAAATCCGAGGTCGTCGTGATTTCCCACAGGCCCGGTCGCATCGGGGGACTGGAACTGGCAATTGCCAACGACGCGCCCCCCATCATCATGAGTAAAACCGCAGCGCGGAAACGAGGTTGCATCGATGCTTCTCCAGATTGATTGTTCCAGATTGATTATTCATTCGCGTCGACATTCAAAGGCGGTATCGAACCACGCATTCAATCGCGAAAAAGCTTCGCCAGCGGCCGCCAGCTCGACGCGTGTCCGAAGGCTACCGCATTCCCGATGCGGTAAGGGCGCAGACGACATCTCAATGTGTGCTGCCGTACAGCGTCTCGTTTGTAGCGGGCGCATTCTGAGCCGACTTGCAGGCCAGCGCCGTGCCGCGCCGCAGCTTGCCGTCGCAGCCTCCCGCGACACCACGGTTTGCCGTAGCGACAGTTTCCCGAAAAGGCAGCACCGGACGTACCGCCAGAGCACAGAATTCGCCTCCGCTCCATTTCCATTGAAGGAACTCCCTTGAAAATCCTGATCATCCTGACTTCCCACAGCGAACTCGGCAACACCGGCAAGAAAACCGGTTTCTGGCTCGAGGAATTCGCAGCGCCCTACTATGTTTTTACCGATGCCGGCGCAGTCGTGACGCTGGCCTCGCCAAAGGGCGGCCAGCCGCCGCTCGACCCCAAGAGCGATGAAAAAGACGCGCAGACCGCGGCCACCGCACGCTTCCGGAAGGATCCGAAAGCGCAGGCTGCCCTGGCTTCGACGCACGCGCTGGCCGGCCTCGACGTTGCCGATTTCGATGCGGTTTTTTATCCCGGTGGTCATGGCCCGTTGTGGGATCTGGCTGAAGATGCCGACTCGATCGCGCTGATCCAGGACACGCTCAAGGCCGGCAAGCCGGTCGCTGCAGTCTGTCACGCACCTGGCGTGCTGCGCCATGTGAAAACTGCCGACGGCACGCCACTGGTGCGTGGCAAGAAAGTGACCGGTTTTACCAATACGGAGGAAGCTGCCGCCGGCCTGACCGACGTCGTGCCATTTCTGGTGGAGGACATGCTGAAGGAAAACGGTGGCGAGTACTCCAAGGGCGGCGACTGGCAGCCCTATGTCGTCAGTGACGGCCTGCTGATCACCGGACAAAATCCCGCTTCGTCCGAGCCGGCCGCCAAGGCGCTGGTGAAACTACTGGGCTGAGGTCCGGCTTGGCAGCACGCGCCTATTTCGACAGATTCCGGGATGCGTCCGTTGGCTTGATGCGAATCGTTCGTTTCAACGCATCCGGCGTAATCGAAAATTCCGGCGGGCTTGATGCCTGTGCGTCACCGGTGCCGCAATTGCCGCACGTCCCGCAGCCGCTGCCGCAGGAGGATGCTGCCGGCAGGTCCGCTTCCAGCCATCCAGCCAAGCGCGTCAGGCCGAGTTGCCGCGCGCGGTGGGCCGAAAATCCGGCCGTGCGCCGCCGTACCGTCTTCGGCAGATAGCGCCGTGCGACGGCCCAGGCCGCCAGCACGACGATCACGGCGACGATCAGGTTCTGCACCATCTCAACCTCCAAGGATCATCCGGCTGATCTGGTACGTCGCAAACGATGCCAGATAAGCCAACGCAAACATGTAGCCCGCCATCGCCAGCGCCGGCGTCCACGAGTTCGTCTCGCGCCGCACGATCGACAGGGTGGAAATGCATTGCGGCGCAAAGACGTACCACGCCAGCAGAGACAAGGCGGTCGGCAGCGTCCAGGTCGCCGAAATCATCGGCGTGAGCGTCGTCGCCAGCTGGTCGCCGGTCGCCGACAACGCATAGACCGTACCAAGGGCACCGACTGCGACCTCACGCGCGGCCAGGCCCGGAATGAGCGCAATCGCAATCTGCCAGTTGAAGCCGATCGGTGCAAAGACCACCTGCAGCATTTGCCCGAGTTGTCCTGCCAGACTGTACTGGATCGCCGGTCCCGTCGCCCCCGGCGGCGGTCCGGGAAAGCTCGACAGGAACCACAGCAAAATCATCAGCGCCAGGATGATGGTGCCGACCCGCACCACGAAAATCCGCAGCCGCTCCCACAGCCCGAGCGCCAGGTTGCGCAGGTTCGGCCAATGATAGTTCGGCAGCTCCAGCATCAGAGGCGTGTATTGCTTGCTGCCCATGGTGCGCTTGAAGACCCAGGCCACCGCCATCGCCGAGACAATGCCCGCCACATACAGCGAAAACAGCACCAGTCCCTGCAGGTTGAAAATGCCGTAGGAGCGGTCCGGAATGAACGCGCCGATGATCAGCGCATACACAGGCAGCCGCGCCGAACAGGTCATCAGCGGTGCGATCATGATGGTAGCCAGGCGATCGCGCGGATTCTGGATGGTGCGGGTCGCCATGATGCCGGGAATCGCGCAGGCAAAGCTTGACAGCAGCGGGATGAAGGCCCGACCCGAGAGACCGACGCTGCCCATCATCCGGTCGAGCAGGAACGCCGCGCGCGGCAGGTAACCCGAGTCTTCCAGAGACAGGATGAACAGGAACAGGATCATGATCTGCGGCACGAACACCAGCACGCTGCCGACGCCGGAAAGCGCGCCATCGACCAGCAGGCTGCGCAGGATACCTGGCGGCATGGCGTCGTGCAGCAGCGCCCCGAGGCCATCGACACCGCTCTTGATCAGGTCCATCGGCAGCTTCGACCAGCTGAACACCGCCTGGAAAATCAGGAACAGCACCACCGCGAGAATGACGTAACCCAGAACGGGATGCAGGACCACCGCGTCGATGCGATCGCCGGCGGTTTGCGGTTTGCCATGTTCGGAGATCACGACATCGAGAATGCGCCGCACCTCGCGCTGGGTGCCTTCCAGCGTCGCCGTATTGTCCGACTGAAAACGGGCTGCGGACTCGGCCGCCAGCGCAATCTGCGGATCGCTGGCCATCATGTCGAGCTGGCGCGTCAATGCCGCTGCGCCGCCGGGCCGAATCGCAACCGTCTCGACAACCGGTATGCCGAGCTCCTCCTGCAGGCGCGCCACGTCGATGATCAGGCCGCGGCTCTGCGCCACGTCCATCATGTTCAATGCCAGCACGGTCGGGCGTTTCAGACGCAGCACTTCCAATACCAGCCGCAGATTGAGGCGCAGGTTGGTGGCGTCGGCTACGAGCACGATCACGTCCGGCGGCGCCTCGTCGGCACGGCTGCCGAACAGCACGTCACGGGTGATGGCCTCGTCGGGTGTCATCGCCTTCAGGCTGTAGGCGCCCGGCAGGTCGACCACCTGGTAGCTGCGGTTGGCGCCGGACGTGAACTGGCCTTCCTTGCGCTCGACGGTGACGCCGGCGTAGTTGGCGACCTTCTGGCGGGCGCCGGTCAGGCGATTGAAAAGTGCGGTCTTGCCGCAATTCGGATTACCGACCAGCGCGAGGCGCAGCGGCTTGTTCAGGCTCATGGTGTTTCCGGGTTCGTTCGGTGCACATGCCGGGAGACGCCCGGTGAGGCATCACGCCGCGTCAGGTGCGGCGCGCTGGATGTGGACCATCGCCGCTTCATGCCGGCGCAGTGCAAAGGTGGTATTGCCGACACGCACTGCCATCGGGTCACGCCGGGGAAACGATTCCGCGATCACGCGGATCTGTTCGCCGGGCGCGAAACCCAACTCCAGCAGACGCATGCGCATGGCGATCTGTTCCTCGCCCACGACAGTGGCTAGCCCGGTGACGGTGGCGCAATCGCCTTTTTTCAGCAGCGCGAGGTGGTCAATGTTTTCGGGCAAGGTGCTAATGATCAGGTTTTCTGGCATGGTTCGCTTTCGGATGCAGTGCAGTTTGCCCGGGCACTGGCGCGGCGGATTCGTAAAAATTCCCGCAGAACCATCCCCGGACAACATCGACATTTCACAGTGCATCATAGCATGCGAATGATAACAATTCTTATTAAGCAGCGTAACTTTGCTATATTGCAACTGTTTCTGGTATCCCCGATTCACGCGCAACCTGATCCGGGAGACTTCGTGTTGAAAACGAACGTCACCCTCCCAGCAATACCACGGCAAATCGGGCGGCACGCCGCTTTTTCGAAGGGTTTGCTGGCAGCCTTGCTCGTTGTCACCGCGGCGCTTGCATCGTTCGACACGGCGGCGGCCGACGTGACCAAGACCCTGCACGTCTTGCTGGCAGAGTCCGAAGCCGGAATGGATCCCGCCGCGGCGTCCGACGCCAGCACCCTCTCCATCACGGAAAACATCTTCGACCCGCTGCTGCGCTACGCGTATCTCGCGCGGCCGCTACAGCTGCAGCCGAACACCATCGACGGCATGCCGCAGGTCAGCACAGATCGCCTGACCTACACGTTCCGGCTCAAGCCCGGGACCCAGTTCACGCCCGATACCGCATTCGACGGCAAGCCGCGCGAGCTGACCGCTCAGGATTATGTCTACAGCATCAAGCGCCTCTACGATCCTGCGCTCAAGTCGCCATGGCTGTTCCTATTTGAGCACAAGCTTGCCGGCGATGACGCACTGCTGCCAGCCTCTGGCGCGCACTTCGACATCGATACGCCCATTGCCGGCCTGCAGGCACTGGATCGCCATACCCTGCAGATCCGGCTGCAGCGGCCAGACAACAACCTGCTGTATGCCCTTGCTACACCGGCTACCGGCGCCGTGGCGCGCGAAGTGATGCAGGCGCATGCCGGCAATCCGGGCAGCCACCCGATCGGCACTGGCCCGTACCGGATCGCGCTCTGGCAGCGCAACGACCGGATCCTGCTCGAAGCCAATACCGGCTACCGGTCGACGCAATTCGAGGCGGCCGGCGTCAACCAGGCGGATGCACCGATCGCCGACGCGCTGCGTGGCCGGCAGCTGCCGATCATCGGCCGCATCGACATCAAGATCATGGAAGAACAGCAGGCACGCGTGCTCGGCTTCCTGAACCGGGAATTCGACTACCTCGAGCCGCTGCCTGCGCCGCTGACCGACATGGCGCTCACTGGCGGCAAGTTGCAGCCGGCGCTTGCCGCGCGCGGGATCGTGCTGTCGACGGTTGCCACGCTGCGCACGTTTTATCTGTGGATGAACATGGACGATCCGGTCCTCGGCGGCTACACGCCGGAGCGGATCGCCCTGCGCCGTGCGATCGCGATGGCATACCGCCAGTCGGAGGACATCCGCGTGCTCGACCACGGCATGGCGCTGGCGGCGCAATCGCCGCTGCCGCCGGACGTGCTTGGATACGATCCCGCTTACCGCAGCAGCCTGGCATACGATCCGGCACTGGCGCGCAAGCTGCTCGATCGCTTCGGCTACCGGGTGCGCGACCGGAGCGGCTATCGCACTCGGCGGGATGGCCGGCCGCTGACCTTGCAGATGCATACTCTGGCCTCGACCACTGGCCGCCTGCGCGATGAGTTCTGGCGCCGCAGCCTGGAAGCGATCGGCATTCGGGTCACGTTCAAGAGCGACCGCTTCGCCGAGATCATCAAGGCCTCCAGGCTCGGCGCGGTGCAGATGTTCGAGACCAACTGGATCGCGGATTTTCCGGATGGCGAGAATTTTTTTCAGTTGCTGTATGGCCCGAACATCGGGCGCGCCAACTATGCGCGGTTGCATCTGCCGGAATACGATCGTCTGTTCGAACAGGCGCGCGCGCTGCCCGACTCGCCGCAGCGCACTGCTCTCTACGCACGGATGAGCCGGCTCATCGAGGGCTATGCACCGTGGATCGTGCGCACGCATCCGCTGGAAGCGACCTTGCTGCATCCGTGGGTCCGCAATTATCGGCGCCATCCGGTCGAGAACACCGTTTGGCGGTATCTCGACATCGATGCCGCAGCGCGCAAAGCGGCCCCGTGATCGCTTGGTGATCTCTGTTTGAAAAATGACTGCGCAGTGCCGACCGGACCGTCTCGCCGGTCAAACGCGATTCAGGACCGCTGATGGTCTAGCCAGCGCACCGCGCCCTCGCCGGCCGCCCTGCCGCTGGCAAAACAGCCGGTCAGCAGATAACCACCCGTCGGCGCTTCCCAATCCAGCATTTCGCCCGCGCAGAAAACGCCCGGCATCGCACGCAGCATGAGACTGTCGTCGAGCGCCTCGAATGTCACGCCGCCGGCACTGCTGATGGCTTCATCCAAGGGCCGTATGCCGGTCAGCGTCAGAGGCAGCGCCTTGATGGCGTCGGCGAGTCGTACCGGCGAATGCATGCCCTCGTTGCGCAGGCATTCGCGCAACAGCCCGGCCTTGACTCCATGCAGGCCGAGCCGGCTTTGCAGATGACTCGACAGCGATCGTGCTCCGCGCGGATGATGGACGTCGTCGGTCACCCGTTGCGCCGTGCGGCCAGGTGCAAGATCGAGTGACAACCGCGCCGTACCAGTCGTGGCGATCGCCTCGCGCAGCATGCCGGACCAGGCATAGATCAGGCTGCCTTCGACGCCGGTTGCGGTGACCAGCATTTCGCCGGCGCGCTCATGCGCGCGGCCGTGGACGTCGGTAAAGCGGGCGGTCACGGACTTCAAAGGCTGCCCGGCGAAGCGCTCGCGGAAATGGTCGCTCCAGGCGATATCGAAGCCACAGTTTGCCGGCGCCAGCGCTGCGACTTCAACCCCCTGCTCGCGCAACACCGGCACCCACGCGCCATCCGAGCCAAGTCGGGCCCAGCTGCCGCCGCCGAGCGCCAGCACCACCGCATCGGTGCCAACGCTGATCTCGCCCTGGGGCGTGGCGAAACGCAGCAGTGGCCCGGTGCGCGCCAGCGATCCGTTCGGCACGACGGCCGCGCCATTCGCATCGACCCATCCGAGCCACCGCTGGCGCATGTGAAACCGCACGCCGCGTTCCCGCAAGCGATGCAGGCATGCTCGCAACAAGGGGGCGGCTTTCATCCCGATCGGAAAAACCCGCTGCGAACTGCCGATGAACGTGTCGACGCCGAGTGCGTGCGACCATGCGCGCAATGCGTCGCCATCGAAGCGCGCCAGCAGCGGCGCCATGGCGGGAGCCCGCGCGCCGAACCGCTCCAGGAATTGCGCCGCCGCTTCGGCATGCGTGAGATTCAAGCCACCGCGCCCGGCCAGCAGAAACTTGCGGCCCACCGATGGCATGCTGTCGTACAGGTCGACCTGCAGGCCGGCCTCGCTCAGGACTTCAGCCGCCATCAGGCCCGCCGGACCGCCGCCAATGACGACGACGGCACGACGCGCGGTCGCGTCTGGCGTGCTCACGAATGCACTGCCCGCGCGATTGCGCGTATCGAACCGCCACCCGCCCGCGCCGACGTTGGGGCGATTGCCAGCGGGTCGGGAGAAATGATTCTTCTGGCGGTATGCATCGGTTTGCGCTCCTGGAAAGAGCGCAGATCATACCAGTGGCGTTCTGTCGCCCCCCGGCCGCCCAACGCAATCGTGATCAGGAAAGAAGAAACGCGCCCTCCGGGGTGACGCCGCGCGCATTAGGGCTCGTGCCCGGCTGGAGCGCTGCTTGCGTGCGATCAGGGTTTCGGGCTGGGGGTGATACTGCCCGGTGAGGGGGTGCTGGGTGCACTGCTGCTCGGTGGCGTCGCGGCAGGAGGCGGCGCGCCCGGTGCGGTGCTGCCCGAGGCCGGCGCGCTCGACTCGGAGCCTGCGGCGGAGCTGCCGCTGCCCGAAGTCTCGGGCTTGGCCGCCGACGAACCGGAAGCAGTCGTGGCGGATTTGGAAGATTTCTTGGCCATCTTGCGCTTGGAGTGCGGCTTTTTCTTCGCCGGTTTCGGTGCGCCGGCAGTATTCTCTGTACCGGTGGCGCTCGTTCCACCGGCACCGGGCGAAGTCTCGGGAGTCGCCTGGGCCAGCATCTGTGCGTGCTGTTCGATCTGGGCGATCTTTTGCGGATCGGTACTTTCGCGGATGCTGCTGTCTTGGGCCAACGCAGCGCCAGACAGCGAACAGACCGACAACAGGATTGCAATCGAACGATGTTTCATTGTGTACTCCTCAAGGAACGGTGTAAGAAAAAATCCAGTGGAACGATGCAGCGATCGAACGCAACGCCAATGTGACCGAATAGACGCGCTGCGCCTCTGCGACCGCACAAGGAATCGGCAATGCCAGAGGCTGCTTGCAGTTATGACTACAGGCCTGCTTTCAGGTTTCGGCGTTCAGGTGGATTTGTGCAAACAGATGTAACGGGAGCGTGCCGGATGATGCTGCATGCCGGCGCAGAGGGCCGGCGGGCTTCGGCGTGGTTCAGAGCGGTGCAGACAGCTGCGGGCGGGGGCCCGCACCGACGCATTCACGTCGATGCGGCGTGCGGCGAAACGGCTTTAGTTGGCGCCGAGCTGGCCGCGGATTTCGCCGCCCGGGTGGGCCGCGCTATGGACGTTCACGTACATGTCACCTGCGACATACGCCGCATACTGCGCGTCGCTCAGGAGGGTACCGGCCGGCACTGACCATGAACCCTCACCGGTTTTGGTCAACGGCACGATGACCGGCCCGTTGGCGCCCTTGGCTGCCATGTGAATATGCGCCGCCTTGCCTTCGATGCCGGTGGTGCTGACGCTGCCGCTGACGGAGTGATCTGCTGCAACCGTAATCACGCCGCTGCCGGTGGCGGAGCTCGATACCGCGGGGACCTCGCTGGCGCCGCTCAGGCTGACTTTGCCGGCCGGCGCCATGCCGCCACCCATACCCATACCCATTCCCATTCCCATCGATCCGCAGCCGGCCACCAGTACGGCGAACGTGAGCGCGGCGAGCCCGGTGACGGCACGCTGCATGGTGCGTGCGGAACGGGGAACGGACATCATTTTTTTCGGATCTGTATTCATTTTTTTCCTCAAGAGTTGATATGGCAAAAACAAACCGCTTGCTGCAGAATCCGAAGCCTTGACTGGCTTGTCATGCGGCGCAACATCCACCGGCCAGACATTCGGTTCATGTCCGGGATGTGCCCCCCGGTACATTGCATCTGCACTTCGTTAGCTTAACTGAAACACTGCGCCGTGGTGTCATGCAGTGCAAAGATCGCCTGCCATTGGATCGAGGGACAGTCCAGAATATTTTTTTGCAGCATCTGCACGAACACCCGGGCGCAGCCGTGAAACACTATTCCAAAAGTAATAATCCTATTCTTGGGATGCGCATCAGGCGCCGGCCGGGATTGCCATGTGTTAATGTTTTGGTTTATCGACGTGGTCCGCTCGCGCCCCATCCATCCTCTTTTCGTGAAGCCATTGACGGTTCCCTCGATGACGCGTCATCATTTCAATCTGGACAGCCTTCGCAGTCGCCTTCTGCTGCTGGTCCTGCTGGCACTGCTGCCACCGATCGGCCTGACAGTCTACGGCGCGATGCGGGAGCGTCAGCATGCGATCCATGTGGCAGAGAGCGAACTTCAGCGCCTGACGGGGCTGGCCGCCTCCAGTGAAGCGAAATCGCTGGAGGGCGTACGACAGTTCCTGGTCGCGCTCTCGGGCGTGCCGGACCTGATGCGCGATCCGGCAGCCTGCACCACGGTACTGCGCTCGATGCTGAAGAAGAACGACGGCTATATCAACCTCGGCGTACTGGACCTGAACGGCGATGTGCGCTGCAGCGCGGTGCCGTCCGGCAGCGCAGTCAACCTGGCCGACCGGTCGAACGTCCGGAAAACGATTGCCACCAACCGGTTTGCCACCGGCGAATATGTGTTCGGCCGGGTGGTGCGCAAGCATGCGATCAACGCCAGCTACCCGGTACTCGGCGACGACGGCAAGCTCAAGGCGATCGTTTTTGCATCGCTCGACCTGAACGCGCTGGATCAATTCGCATCCGCCATCGACTTCCCGACAAATGCCATCCTGGTCACGACCGACGGCACCGGCACGATCATTGCGCACCGGCCGGATCCGCAGAAATGGATCGGCACCCGCGCCGCGCAGAACCTGATCGACCTGATGGTCAAGGTCCGTTTCGGCACCGCGGAAATCACTGGCGCCGACGGTATCCCGCGGCTCCATGCATTCGCGCCGGTGGGCACACCGGACATCTCCGACTACACGGTCAGCATCGGTATTCCGGTCGCTGACATCGTCGCCTCGGCCAATCATGACCAAGCGACCGAACTGCTGACGCTGATGGTCACCGCGGCGCTGGCGCTGCTGACGGCCTGGTTCGTCGCCAACGTGACGATCCTGGACCGGGTGCGTGCCCTGGTGGCGGCGGCGCGGCGCATCGCCGATGGCGCGCTCGACACCCGCAGCGGCATCCGCTACGGCCGCGAGGAAATCAGCGAACTCGCCCTCGCCTTCGACCGCATGGCCTATTCGCTCCAGCGCAGCGCCGCTGAACGCGACGAGGCCCTGGCAAGCCTGTTCGCCGAAAAAGAACGCGCGCAGGTCACCCTGCAGTCGATCGGCGACGGCGTCATCACCACGGATTGCGCTGGCTGCATCGATTACCTGAACCCGGTGGCCGAGTCCCTGACCGGATGGCGCACCGAGGAAGCACGCGGCAAGCCGCTGGCGGAAGTCTTCAACGTCATCAACAGCACGACCGGCATCGCGATCCCGAGCTTGGTGACCAAGACCACCGGCGAGGGCCGGATCGAAGCACTCGGCCGCGACAGCGTGTTGATCGACCGCGATGGCACCGAACATGCGGTCGAGGATTCGGCCGCACCGATTCGCAGCCGCGAGCATGCCGTCGTCGGCACCGTCGTGGTGTTTCGCGATGTCAGTCATTCGCGTAACCTGGCGCGCCAGCTCTCCCACCAGGCCAGCCACGATCCACTGACCGGCCTGGTCAACCGGCGCGAATTCGAACGCCGCCTGCAACTGACGCTCGACCACAGCACGACGCAGGCGCGTCAGCATGCGCTGCTGTTCCTGGACCTCGACCGCTTCAAGATCGTCAACGATACCTGCGGCCACAATGCCGGCGACGAATTGCTGCGGCAGGTAACGGCAATGCTGGCGCCGTTGCTGCGCGACAGCGATACCCTGGCGCGGGTCGGCGGCGATGAATTCGCCGCGCTGCTGGAGAATTGCACGCCGGTGTCGGCCGCCCGTATCGCCGACAAGATGTGCAAGACCGTATGTGAATTCCGTTTCGCCTGGCGCGATCAGGTGTTTCCGATCGGCGTGAGCATCGGCCTGGTCAATTTCAGCAACAACAAGCTGACGATGGAAGAATTGCTGGCGGCTGCCGACAGCGCCTGCTACCGCGCCAAGGAAGAGGGCCGCAACCGGGTCCATCAGTTCCGCACCGACGAACCCGGTCCGCTCCTGCTCAATGGCGAAAACGTATGGCGCACCCGCATCCAGAAAGCGCTCGACACCAACAGCTTCCTGCTGCTGTCGCAGGAGATTCGCACGCTCGGTGCGGTCGGCCGCGCGCTGCCATGCTATGAAGTCCTGCTGCGCATGACCGATGATGCCGGTGCTCAGGTGCTGCCGGCGACGTTCATTCCTGCGGCAGAGCGGTATGGCTTGATGCCGGGCATCGACCGCTGGATGGTGCGGCACGCTTTCGCGCATCACGCGACGCTGCACCCGGTGCCGGACACGGCCGGCGGCGGCCATGCGTCACCGGCGTCGCCGGCGACCGCAGGTAATGTTGCGTCGGCACGCAAGGGCGGCCGCAGCATCTGCGCGGTCAACGTCTCGGCCAGCGCGCTGAACGATCCGCTGTTCATCGTTTTTCTGAACGATCTGTTCGCCGAATTCTCGCTGCCACACGATTCCATCTGTTTCGAAATCGCCGAGACAACGGCCATCGCGCATCTGTCCAAAACCATGTCGTTCATCGACGCGATGAAGCCGCTCGGCTGCCTGTTCGCACTCGACGATTTCGGCAGCGGCATGTCGTCCTTCGCGTACCTCGCCCATTTGCGCGTCGATTACCTGAGAATCGACGGCGCCTTCATCATGGACATGGCGAACGATCCAATCGACCGCGCCAAGGTCGAGGCGATCAACCACATCGGGCATGCGATGGGCATTCGTACCATCGCCAAGCACGTGGAGAATCAAGACACCCTCGACAAGCTGCGCGCGATCCGGGTCGACCAGGCGCAGGGCAATGCAGTTGCGGCGGCAGTGCTGCTCCCGGTCGGCAGCGGCATATCCCGGAAGCCGGACCAGATGCCGGAGCAAAAGCCGGACCATAATCTGGACCCGATCCAATCCTGAAAGCCATGGCCTGCCAGTTCCCGGCAGGCACCCTTCAATCGCTGCGGCGCGAGCAGAATGCGACATCTGCTTCAGGTTTCGCTGCCGTCGCTACATTACAACCAGTTTGCATGCCGACACCTTTACTGTTCATCGCCGCAGTCCTCATCTGGGGCTCGACTTTCCTGGTCATCACCTTCCAGCTCGGCGAGGTTGCGCCCGCGGTATCGGTCGTCTACCGCTTCGGCATCGGCGCGGCGATCCTTTTCGCGTGGTGCGCCGTGCGGCGGGAGCGCCTGTGGGTCGGCTGGCGGCGCCAGCCATGGCTGATGCTGCAGGGTCTGCTCAATTTCGGACTCAGCTACGTCTGCACGTACCAGGCCGAGGGTTACCTGGTGTCGGCGCTGGTGGCGGTGCTGTTCGCACTGATGGTGTTCTGGAACGCGGTCGGCGCCCGGTTCTGCTTCGGTACACGGCTGACCTGGGCCACGCTGTGCGCGGCAGCCGTCTCGATCTGCGGCGTCGTGCTGCTTTTTTCAGCATCGCTTGCGCATGTCTGGCAGGATCGCGGCGATGCGTCCGGGGGTACGTTCGCGTTCGGATTGTTCCTCGCGATCCTGGCGACCCTGTCTGCGTCGACTGGCAACATGGTCGCGGTACAGGTCGGCCGCCAGCACGACAACAACGTGTTCGTCACCACCGCCTGGGCGATGTTGTGGGGCATGCTGTCGGTATCGCTGTGGGCGGTGGCAACCGGTCAGCCGTGGCGCCTGCCGCAAACGCCGGTGTACTGGGCCGCGATGCTGTACCTTGCGCTGTTCGGCTCGGTCGTCGCCTTCACCGCCTACTTCACGCTGATCAACCGCATCGGTCCCGGTAAGGCTGCCTACACGGGCGTGCTGACGCCGGTGGTGTCGGTCCTGCTGTCGATGCGTTTCGAAGGCTATCGGCCGGGGCCGACGGGCTTTCTCGGCATGGCGTTGTGCCTGGCCGGCGTAGTGTGGGCGATCCGCGGCAAAGGCAGCACGCCAACCGCATCAGACGGGCCGGAGCGGTCCACGCCAGCCGATCTCAACGCCGCGACTGGCGACCATGCGTGATACCGGCAAACCCGGCCAGGACGGCCCGGGACCGTCCTCGCCGGCAGTGAAACCGGCCGGCAGGAGGCAGGCCGCGATTCCGTTCGTGCTGGTCGCCGTGTTCCTCGATGTACTCGGGATCGGCCTCATCATCCCGGTGCTGCCGACCCTGATCGGCCAGTTCACCACCGGCTTCGATTCCCAGGCTTATTGGTACGGATTGCTGTCGATGGTATATGGCGTGATGCAATTCTTCTTTGCGCCGCTGCTCGGTGCGCTGTCGGATCGCTACGGCCGGCGTCCGGTGCTGCTGCTGTCGATTTTCGGACTGGGCCTGGACTTCCTGCTGATGGCGTTCTCGTCGTCGCTCTGGATGCTGGTCATTGCCCGCATCATCGGCGGCATCACCGGCGCCAGCTTCACGGTCGCGGCGGCCTACATCGCCGATGTCACGACCGAAGACAATCGTAGCAAGGGCCTGGGTGCGATCGGTGCGGCATTCGGCATGGGCTTCATCTGCGGACCGGTCATGGGCGGTGTGCTGGGCGGGATCGACCTGCGCTATCCGTTCTACGTCGCGGCCGGGCTGTCGCTGCTGAACTGGATTTACGGCTATTTCGTG
>JACMOV010000112.1 GCA_014377845.1 Herminiimonas sp. | reverse complement strand
TCGGTGCCCTTGTTGAGATCGCGGTTGCTGGCATCCTTGCTGCGCAACTTGATCGCCAGACGCAGGTCGTTGATCGAATCGGCATTGCGCAAGGCGTCCTCGTAGGAGATCTTATCCGCTTCGTACAGATCGAACAACGCCTGGTCGAAGGTCTGCATGCCGAGCTCACGCGACTTCTTCATGATTTCCTTGATCTCGTGGACATCGCCCTTGAAGATCAGGTCCGAGATCAGCGGTGAATTCAGCATCACTTCGACCGCGACGCAGCGGCCCTTGGTGTCGCGCAAGGGCACCAGGCGCTGAGAGATCATGCCTTTCAGGTTCAGCGACAGATCCATCAGCAACTGCTGGCGCCGTTCCTCGGGGAAGAAGTTGATGATCCGGTCGAGCGCCTGGTTGGAACTGTTGGCATGCAGCGTGGCCAGGCACAGGTGGCCGGTCTCGGCGAAGGCGATCGCGTAATCCATGGTTTCGCGGTCGCGGATCTCGCCGATCTGGATCACGTCGGGCGCCTGCCGCAGGCTGTTGCGCAGCGCCGTGCCCCAGTCCTCGGTATCGACGCCGATGTCGCGCTGGGTGACGATGCAATTGCGATGCGGATGAATGTATTCGACCGGATCTTCGACCGTGATGATGTGGCCGAAGCTGTTCTCGTTGCGAAAGCCGACCATCGCGGCCAGGGTGGTCGATTTGCCGGAGCCGGTGGCGCCGACCATGATGACCAGGCCGCGCTTGGTCATCGCGACTTCGCGCAGCACTTCCGGCACGCCCAGGTCTTCGAGCTTTGGAATCTTGGTGGTGATGGTTCGCAGTACCATGCCGACCTTGCTCTGCTGGACGAATGCGGAGACGCGGAAACGCCCGAGGTCACCCGGACTGATCGCGAAGTTGCATTCCTTCTTCGCTTCGAACTCGGCCGCCTGCTTGTCGTTCATGATCGCGCGCGCGAGCTCGATCGTATGCCCGGCCGACAGCGGCTGGTTCGACACGGGCGTGACGCGGCCGTCGATCTTGAAGGCCGGCGGAAAATCGGTCGTGATGAAAAGATCGGAGCCATTCTTGCTGACCATCAGGCGCAGCAGGTCGTTCATGAACTTCGTGGCTTGCTCGCGTTCCATGCTGTATGTCCTTCGAGTGCGTCGGTAGGCCGTCGGTTGATACCGAACGAGACGGCATGTGCCGCCCCAGCCGTCTACCCCGGGAAGTTCTCCGGTGTTTTTGCCGCCGAGCGCGCTGCGCCAAGCGAGATGACGTTGCGCCGGACCAGGTCGGTCAGATTGCTATCCAGCGTCTGCATGCCCATGTTGCTGCCGGTCTGGATCGCCGAATACATCTGGGCGATCTTGGCTTCCCGGATCAGGTTGCGGATGGCTGGTGTGCCGATCATGATTTCATGCGCAGCGATCCGGCCGGTGCCATCCTTGGTCTTCAGGAGCGTCTGCGAAATCACCGCCTGCAGGGATTCCGACAACATGGCACGCACCATTTCCTTTTCGTCGCCGGGAAAGACGTCGACGATCCGGTCGATGGTCTTGGCGGCGGACGAGGTGTGCAGCGTGCCGAAGACCAGATGACCGGTTTCAGCCGCCGACAACGCCAGGCGGATGGTTTCGAGATCGCGCAATTCGCCCACCAGCACCACGTCCGGATCTTCCCGCAGCGCCGAACGCAGCGCCGCGCTGAACGAGTGGGTATGCGGGCCGACCTCGCGCTGGTTGATCAGGCATTTCTTGGATTCGTGGACGAATTCGATCGGGTCCTCGATCGTCAGGATGTGGGCGTACTCGTTTTCATTGACGTGATTGACCATCGCCGCCAGCGTGGTCGATTTGCCGGAGCCGGTCGGCCCGGTCACCAGTACCAGGCCGCGCGGCTTCAATGCCAGTTCGGCAAAGATCTTCGGCGCGTTCAGATTTTCCAGGCTCAGGATCTTCGATGGAATCGTCCGCATGACGGCGGCCGCGCCGCGATCCTGGTTGAAGGCGTTGACGCGAAAGCGCGCCAGGCCCGGAATGGCGAACGAGAAATCGACCTCCAGGTTCTCTTCATACGCCTTGCGCTGGCCGTCGTTCATGATGTCATAAATCATGCCGTGCACGTCCTTGTGCTCCAGCGGCGGCAGGTTGATCCGCCGCACGTCGCCATGCACGCGTATCATCGGCGGCAAGCCGGAGGAGAGGTGCAGGTCGGAGGCGTTGTTCTTAACCGAAAACGACAGCAGTTCGGAGATGTCCATTTATAATCCTTGGGCCTTGCTTGTAAGCAGTAATCGCGGGGGCACTTTTTTGAATGCGTCAGTGGCCGAGTGCAGGCTGCGGGACGTTATTAACAAAGTGACAATTAGTTGGCATCTATTAACAGTTTTTCGATTATGTCCAGAATCGCCGGGAACATGCAAGACGTGCATGCGCGCATTGCAGCAGCGGCTGCGAAAGTGTCGCGTGATCCGCAAGAAATTACGTTGCTCGCAGTCAGCAAGACCTTCGATGCCATTGCGGTGATGGCGGCAATCGAGACCGGTCAACGCGATTTCGGCGAAAACTATCTGCAGGAAGCGCTCGACAAAATTGAAGAAGTGCGGCGCCTGCAAAACAGCGGCAATGGCGCGCAAGCGGTATTGAAATGGCACTTCATCGGCCCGATCCAGAGCAACAAGACCCGTCCGCTCGCAGAAAACTTCGATTGGGTGCATGCCATCGACCGGGAAAAGATCGCGTTCCGGCTATCCGAACAGCGTCCGGCCGGTCTACCGCCTCTCGATGTCTGCATCCAGGTCAACATCAGTGGCGAGGCCAGCAAGAGCGGCGTGGCGCCGGCTGAACTGTCGGCACTGGCGCACGCGATTGCGGGCATGCCGCGGCTGCGGCTGCGCGGCCTGATGGCGATCCCGGAAGCGGCAGCGGACACTGCGGCGCAACGCGCGCCGTTTCGGGCCCTGCGCGGCTTGTACGACACCCTGCGGGCGGAAGGCCTGCCACTTGACACCCTGTCGATCGGCATGTCGGCCGACCTCGAAGCCGCGATTGCGGAGGGCGCGACCATCGTACGGATCGGCTCCGCGATCTTTGGACAACGCACCGATGGATCACCTCATGCAACCGCCTGAACCCAATACCCTGACCATCAGCTTCATCGGCGGCGGCAACATGGCCACCGCATTGATCGGCGGTCTCGCAGGCAAGCTCACCGATGCCGCCAACCTGCACGTGGTCGAGATCAATCCGGATGCCCGCAGCCGATTGGACGCGCTCGGCGTTCGCACCAGCGCGGCAATCGATGATGCCGTGGCGGCCAGTGCCGTGATCATCCTGGCAGTCAAGCCGCAGCAGATGCGCGAAGTCGCGGCCCAGCTCAAGCCGCATGTCACGACACAACTGGTCCTGTCGATCGCAGCTGGCATCCGGGCGGTCGACCTCTCGCGCTGGCTCGGCGGTCACGCCGCCATCGTGCGTACCATGCCGAACACGCCAGCGCTGATCGGGCGCGGCATCACCGGCATGGTGGCGATGGATGGTGTGTCGCCCGCCCAGCGCGCCGATGCCGACGCGATCATGCGCGCGGTCGGCGCCACCGTCTGGCTCGACGACGAGGCATTGATCGACCCGGTGACGGCGCTTTCCGGCAGCGGACCTGCCTATGTTTTCTATTTCATCGAAGCGATGCAGCAGGCCGGCATGCAACTCGGCCTGACCGCGGCGCAGGCGACCGCGCTCTCGATTGCGACCTTCGGCGGCGCGGCCCAACTTGCTGCCGAGGCCAGCGAACCGGTCTCGGTCCTGCGGGAGCGCGTCACCTCCAAGGGCGGTACCACCCATGCGGCGCTGACCAGCATGCAGGAGAGCGGCGTGGCAGCGGCCATCGTGCGCGCCATCGAAGCAGCCTCGGCGCGGGGCAAGGCACTCGGCGAGGAATTCGGGCGAGACTGAGCCAGCCACAGCCAGGCCCGGAATTCCGGCTGACGGCTGTGCCGCAGAGCCCCACGAGACAGCCCCACCACACAGCCCCACCAGACAGGCGGCCTCAGCGGCGCAGTCGCGCCACGACCGGTGCTACAAACGCCAGCGCGCGGGCCATCTTTTGCGCGACCGTGAACAGTGACCTGATCCTGCGCGGACGCAGCATCGCGATCGCGGCGATGGCAATGCCGGCAATCCACGCTGGATGTCGTTTCAGGTTTTCCAGCCGGTCGGCCACCCCGGAAAATGGCGCCGCGAGCGACCTGGTCTGCATCGCCAGCGACTGGCGTTGCTGCGCTGTTTGTTCAATCAGCTTGGCGCGGCGCTGGGCGAGCGTGCGTGGCGGGATGGCCATGGTCGAGTTCCGTAAATGCAGTGGTGGGTTCAGTGATGGTGGACCGCATTACCCAGGATCGACGCATCCTGTCTGAGTTCGGTCAGCGTATTGTCGAGCAGGCGCGGTTTGCGCCGGTAGCTGGCAACGACCCGCCAGCCGAGTCCTGCCGCGAGCAGCAAGAAAAGCCCGATCAGCGCCAGGATCGATGCGATCCGGTACGTGTCCCAGTAGATCGCCACCACCAGCGTCACCGACAGCAGCAACACCATGCCGAGGCAGAGTACCGCCACCAGCGAGAGCAGCAGGTAGGTGAAGTAACGCAGCGCTTCTTCCTCGGCTTCGACCAGCGCGAGTTCTGCGCGCGTCTGCAGGATACCGATCGACGTCGAAGTGAACTGGCGCAGCGCGTGGGCGAGGGGCATGGATCAGGAACCTTCCCAGCCGACGCTACGACGATGTGAAAAAGCGAAAGCTGGCGCGGTCATCGGCGCGCCATGACGATACCGACCAGGAAGCCGACACAAGCGCCGGCGGCAACCGCCTGCCAGGGATGGCGCTGCACGAATTCATTGGTACCGGCCGCCGCATCTCGGGTTCGGGTCAGCACTGACTCTTCGACGGAACCAAGACTGCTGCGGGCTTCGTCGAACGAACTGCTGACGGTGGAAACCAGTTGGTCGCGCACGTTGCGATACTCCCGGCGAACCTGCCGGCCGGCGTTTTTCAGCAGGGCTTCGGTTTCTTCCAGCATCTGTTGCAAGTCGCGTGCGAAGGCGCGGGCCGTGGTCGTCGTCGGGATGCTTTCTTCCATGGGGTCTCCGGTTGCGCCGTTTAACATGCATCGCCGGCGCCATCAATTGCCGGTCGGGTACCAGCTTCAATCCAGTCTACGCAGCGACTCTTGCGCTGATTTGAGCCGGCTCAAGATTTTCAGCGCAATGCGTAATCGATCGCAATGCCAGCGAAGACGGCGGCGCCGAGCCAGTTGTTGTATCGGAATGCGGCGAAGCAGCCGGCCCGGTCCCGCATGCGGATCAGCGTCCAGTGATGCAGCGCGCAAGCAGCCGCCACTGCCAAACCTGCGAGGAACCACACGCGCAGGCCCGCCTGCCAACCGACCATGCCGATGAGTCCGAGCGCGGCCGCGTAGCACAGCATCACGGCAGCGACGTCGAATCGGCCGAAGGTGATCGCCGAGGTACGGATGCCGATCTTCAGGTCGTCGTCGCGGTCGACCATCGCGTATTCGGTATCGTAGGCGATTGCCCAGAACACGTTCGCCAGCAGCAGCCACCAGGCCGCTTCCGGCACGCGGCCGGTTACGGCGGCGAACCCCATCGGAATGCCGAAACCGAAGGCGATGCCGAGATACGCCTGCGGTATTGCGAAGAAGCGCTTGAAGTAGGGATAGCTTGCGGCGATGAAGACTGCAGCCAGCGACAGCGCCTTGGTCAGCCCGTTGAGCGGGATGATCAGCGCAAACGACACCAGCGCCAGCGCAGCGGCGAGAGCGACGGCTTCCCATGGCGCGATCAGGCCAGCCGTCAGCGGCCGATTGGCGGTGCGTTGTACATGCCGGTCGAAATCCCGGTCCGCGAAATCATTGATCGCACAACCGGCCGAGCGCATCAATACCGTGCCGAGCGTGAAGATCGCCACCAGCGACCAGTCGGGCACGCCGCCTGCGGCCAGCCACAATGCCGAGAGCGTCGGCCATAGCAGCAGCAGGATGCCGATCGGCTTGTCGACGCGCAGCAGACGCAGATAGAGCAGCAGCCGGGTCATGATCGGCATCGCGCTGCCGGATTCAGAGAGTGGCAATCGCAGCCTCGTCGAGCATCGCTGCACCAGCCAGGGCGCTCGCCAGGACAGCCTGCCGCACTGCCTCTATCGCCGCGCCGCGCGTGAAACTCTTGCGCCATGCGATCACCACGCGCCGCATCGGCACCGGCGCGGCGAACGGCACGTAGCGCAGCATGCCGTCGCGCGCTTGCATGTCCGGCACCGATGCCTGTGGCAAGACGGTGATGCCGATGCCGGAGGCCACCATGTGGCGGATCGTTTCCAGCGAAGATCCTTCGAAGGTGCGCGACATGCCATCGCCGCCGCTTGAAAAACGCGCCATCTCCGGGCAGACTTCCAGCACCTGGTCGCGGAAGCAGTGGCCATTGCCCAGCAAAAGCATGGTCTCGGTCTTGAGTTCTGCGGAAGCGATGCTGGTCCGGTCGGCCCACGGATGATGCTTCGGCAACGCCACCACGAACGGCTCGTCGTACAGTGGCTGCACCATCAGTCCGTGATCCGAAAACGGCAGCGCCATGATGGCCGCATCGAGTTCGCCCTGGCGCAGCATCTCCAGCAGGCGCACCGTGAAATTCTCCTGCAGGATCAACGGCATCTGCGGCACGCGTTCGATCATGTTGCGCACCAGCGAAGGCAGCAGGTAGGGCGCCACGGTGTAGATGATGCCAAGCCGGAAGGGCCCCGCCAGCGGATCCTTGTTTTGTTTGGCGATTTCCTTGATGGAGGCGGTCTGTTCCAGCACGCGCTCGGCCTGGGCCACGATCTGCGAGCCCAGCGGCGTCATCGAGATCTCGGTGCCGCCGCGTTCGAAGATCACCACGCCGAGTTCATCTTCCAGCTTCTTGATCGCTACCGAGAGCGTCGGCTGGGCAACGAAGCAGGCTTCGGCGGCATGACCAAAATGTTTTTCGCGGGCGACCGCGACGATGTATTTGAGTTCGGTGAGCGTCATGTAGCAATGATCGCACAAGCAGGGCGCGGCGCATGCATCGGGACGACGCTGGTGACCAAGAACGGAGAATGGAGCCGGGCGTACCGGCTTGCCGCCCACAGGGAGCCGCGCACGCGGGCGCAATCCGTTCGTCCGATCCGCTACCTTCTGATGCCGACTGCGTATTGCAATGGCGTCGAGTTTGCGATCCCGATCGGGCAATCGGCGTCATCGCGTAACCCGCCCCCACGCTGCAGCGTCGACAGGATAGTCGAAAGGCCCATCGGTCCCGGTGTATAAAGGCGCGCGTCCATCACCTTGATGCCGTCCATAATGGGCCGGAATGCCATATGGGCCAGGATATCCTTGTCGATGTCGATTCCAGGCGCCACCTCGATCAGTTGCAGCCCGCCCGCGCGCAGCGCGAAGACGCAGCGTTCGGTGACGTAGTGCACCGATTGACCTTTTGCCGCTGCGAGCGAACCGTTGAAGGTAATTTGCTCGACTGATTTGACGAATTTGCGCGTTCGGCCTTCCCTCGCGATACGTACCCGGCCGCCCTCGATCACGATATCCAGATTGCCTGCAGTGAATGTGCCGGCGAAGACCAGGTGACGGGCGCTCTGGCTGATGTTGATGAAGCCGCCGGCACCGGCCAGCCGTGGGCCGAAACGGCTGACGTTGACATTGCCGTGCCGGTCGATTTCCGCCATGCCCAGGCACGCCAGGTCGAGTCCGCCGCCGTCGTAGAAATCGAACTGCTGGTTCTGATGGAACAGCGCATCGGTATTTACCGCCGCGCCGAAATCGAGGCCGCCCTGCGGGATGCCGCCGACCACGCCCGGCTCCGTGGTCAACGTCAGGTGGTCGAGCACCTGTTCTTCCGCGGCCACGGCGGCAATTACCTCCGGCATCCCGATACCCAGGTTGACCACGCCATCGAACGGCAATTCGAAGGCGCAGCGACGCGCGATGAGCTTGCGTTCGTCGAGCGGTGGCAGGGCGATTTCGTGGGGATGCATGCGGACCTCGCCGGAGAAAGCCGGGTTGTAATCGGTCGCGTAGGTTTGGCGATGCGCACTCTGCGGCGCCAGCACCACATGGTCCACCAGGATGCCGGGTACCACGACGTTGCGGGCATCCAGCGCACCGCGTCCAACGATCCGCTCCACCTGCGCAATGACTAGCCCGTTTGCATTTCTCGCGGCCATCGCAGCGGCCTGTGCATCCAGGACCAGCGCCTCGCGCTCCATCGTGATGTTGCCATCGAGGTCGGCCGTCGTACCGCGAATGAGGGCAACGTCAAGCCGGAACGCCTTGTAGAAAAGCCACTCCTCGCCGTCGATGGGAAGAATCCGCACCAGATCTTCGGTGGTGCGCGCATTGATCTTGCCGCCATCCTGGCGCGGATCGACGAAGGTGCCGAGCCCGACCTTGGTGAGCGTGCCCGGGCGGCCGGCGGCGGCATCCCGATACAGGTGGGAGATGACGCCCAGCGGCAGGTTGTAGGCTTCGATGCGATTGTCCATCGCCAGTGCGGCCAGTCTGGGCAACAGCGACCAGTGGCCGCCGATCGCGCGCTTGATCAGGCCTTCGTGCGCCAGCCTGTTCAGACCACGATCCTTGCCGTCGCCGGGTGCGGCGGCGAATACCAGCGTCAAGTTTGCCGGCGCCGCAGTTTGCGTGAAGCGCTGTTCCAGCGCACCGATCAGGGCCTCCGGTGTTCCGATACCGACGAATCCCGAGCAGCTGACGGTGTCGCCATCGCGGATCAGCGCGATGGCGGCGTCGGCGGTTATGACCTTGTTCCTTCGCATGGCAGAGTCAGCCTTGTCGAACCGGAGTATCGGCGGTCTGCATCAGAACACCACCACTTGCCGAATCGCCTTGCCTTCGTGCAGAAGGTCGAAGCCGTGGTTGATGTCTTCCAGCGGCAGGCGGCCGGTCAGCAGTTTGTCCACCGGCAAGCGGCCCTGGCGGTACAGCGCCATGTAGTGCGGGATATCGCGTGACGGTACACAGGTGCCGATGTAGCTGCCCTTGAGGCTGCGCTCCTCGGCAACCAGGCTGACGACCGGCAACAGCAGGCTGGCGGTCGATGGCGGCAGGCCGGCCGTGACCGTCGTGCCGCCGCGCCGGGTCACGCGGTATGCGAGCTCGAGCGCAGCGATCGCACCCGCAAACTCGAACGCGTACTCGACGCCGCCGGCACTCATTGTGCGAATCCGTTCGAGCGCGTCGGGATCGCTGGCATTGACGGCGTGCGTCGCACCCAATGCGAGCGCCTGCTCCAACTTGTCGCCGGCGCGGTCGATTGCAATGATCTGCCGCGCGCCGGCCGCACGTGCACCGAGAACGGCGGCCAGCCCGACGCCACCCAGGCCGATGATGGCAACCGATGCCCCAACGCGTACCTGCGCCGTATTGACGACTGCGCCGACGCCGGTCAGGACCGCGCAACCAAACAGGGCGGCTTCGTCGAGCGGCACCTCCGGATCGATCTTGACCAGGGAGTGCCGCGACACGGTCGCATATTCAGCGAAGACAGAACAGCCGAGATGATGATTGATCGGTCCGCCCTCGCGCGACAGCCGGCGCGCGCCCGACAGCAAGGTGCCGGCGCCGTTGGCGGCAGCACCTGGCTCGCACAGGGCCGGCCGGCCTTCGGCGCAGGGCGCGCAATGGCCGCAGCTCGGTACGAACACGACCACCACATGGTCGCCGCGCTGCAGATCGGAGACGCCCTCGCCAAGCGCTTCCACGATCCCGGCAGCCTCATGGCCGAGCGCCATCGGCACGGGTCGCGGCCGGTCGCCGTTGATCACGGAGAGATCCGAGTGGCACAATCCGGCTGCAACGATCTTGACCAGGACTTCGTCGCGGCCGGGCGGCGCCAGATCGATCTGCGTGACGGTCAGCGGTTTCGATTGCGCATAGGGCAGCGAGGCACCCATGTGGTCCAGTACGGCAGCTTTGATTTTCAACGTGTAGGCTCCATGAATCGGTGGTGTTCAGGTCTGTACGGATCGGCGTTCTTGCATTGTGCTCACTGCGGTGCTGACTGCGGTGCTGACTGCGGTGCCGACCGCGGCAAGCGCATGGCGGGCACCTTAAAGTGACGACGTCATTGCCTGCAGCCTCGCGGTGAGCTTCATGTTCTCTGCATAATCGACCGGGCAATCGATGAGCACCACGGTGTTGTCGTCGAAGGCGCGCTGCATGGTGGGCACCAGATCTTCGGCGCGTTCGATGCGGTAACCTTTGGCGCCAAAACTCTCCGCATACTTGACGAAATCCGGATTCTTGAATGCGACATGACTGGACCGGCCGTAGTGGCGCAGCTGATGCCATGTGATCAATCCGTATTCGGAATCGTTCCAGATCAGGACGACGAAGGCGGTCTTCATGCGCAGCGCCGTTTCGATTTCCTGAGAGTTCATCATGAAGCCGGCGTCGCCGGTCACCGCCACCACCTTTCGATTCGGACTCGCGAGTTTTGCAGCGATCGCGCCCGGCACCGCAATGCCCATCGCTGCGAAGCCATTGGAGACGATGCAGGTGTTCGGCCGCTCGGCGCGGTACATCCGCGACATCCACATCTTGTGGGCGCCGACATCGGAAATGACGATGTCTTCGGGATCGAGCACTTCACGCAGGTCCCAGACGATTTTCTGCGGCTTGACCGGGAAACCGCTGTCATGTGCAAACTCCGCCCGGTCGGCGACGATCGCTGCGCGAACCGCTTTGAACGGCATGGATTCCTGCGGCGCAGCGCAGGCGGCGATGCCGCGCAGCGACGTGCTGATGTTTCCCAGCACGCCGACTGCGACCACATAGTGTTCGTCGACTTCAGCGGGAAGGGCGTCGATATGCACGATCACCTTGTCGCCGGCAGGATTCCACATGTTGGGGTGGTATTCGACCATGTCGTAGCCGATGCAGATCACGACGTCGGCCTTCTCGAATGCGAACCAGGGCAGATCGCGCGCCTTGAGCCCGATGGTGCCGAGCGACAGGTCATTCGTGAACGGCATGACGCCCTTTGCCATGAACGAGTTCGCCACCGGAATCCGCAGAGTTTCGGCAAAGGTGACCAGCGCCTGCGCCGCACCCTGGCGGATCACGCCATTGCCCGCTAGGATGAGCGGTGCACGGGCGGCCCCGATCAGTTGCGCGGCATGTTCCAGCTTGTGTACAGGCGCCTCGGAACTGTATGGCGCCTGCACGCAGATCGGTTTCTTGTCGACGAACATTTCGGCGATGTTTTCCGGGAAGTCGATGAACACCGCGCCGGGCTTTTCGGTTTGCGACACCTTGAATGCCTTGCGCACGACTTCCGGAACGATGCCCGGCTCGAGAATCTGGGTTGCATACTTGGTGATCGGCTGGAACATCTGCACCAGGTCGAGGATCTGGTGGCTTTCCTTGTGCAGTCTGGTGGTCGCCCCTTGGCCGGCGATGGCGACGACCGGTGCGCGATCCATGTTGGCGTCGGCGACACCGGTGATGAGGTTGGTTGCCCCCGGCCCCAGCGTGGACATGCACACGCCGGCGCGGCCGGTGAGGCGGCCATAGACGTCGGCCATGAAGGCCGCACCCTGTTCATGATGCGTGGTGACGAACTGGATGGGGCTGTCGAGCAGCGCATCCATGATGCCAATATTTTCTTCTCCTGGAATGCCGAAAATATAATCGACTTTTTCATTCTCAAGACATCTTACAAACAACTCGGCAGCCTTCATTCTCTAACTCTCCAGCATGGATGGAACGAGCTCGCGGCATAGCGAAACCCGGATGAAACAGTGATCAGCAGCGGTGAGTTCATTCTGGCTGAGCCGGGCATGCGGGACCTTGTGGCTGAACAACCGGACTTCAAGAGTCAGGCCAGTTGTCGGGCGGGTGTTCGATCCGTTTTCAGATCGCCGGTCTGACCGATCTATGTCTGGTCGTCGTCGAACAATGTCGACTTCTTGGGCGCGCCGCGTGGCGCGGGTGCTGCGACGAGTTCTGATGCCGGGAAGAGCGTCAGGAACGCCGCCGCTTCCTCGATCGGCGTGTCGATCCAGGCCTGGTAGCGGTCCGGTGGCAAGACCACGACCGAGCGTTTCTCGTCACCGGGTTTGTGAAACCGCTGCATCATTGGGTCGCCATCCGCATTCACTGTCAGCATCGAAAAACTGACGAGCGCCGGTTTGTCTTTTTCGCCCATCCGGATTTCCCAGATGCCGGCAATGCCGAGCGCGTCGCCAAGCCGGTGACGGATCTCCCAGCGCACCGGCTTGCCGGTTTCGTAGCACGGTTCGAAGATTGACTCCGCAGGGATGATGCAGAACTGCCGCTGCCGCCAGGCATGCCGGAAGCTCGGCTTGGTCGCGGTCGTTTCGCTACGGCTGTTGTAGGTCTGCCGCGCCAGATTCAGGTCAGCCCACTGCGGGACCATGCCGAACATGGCGGAGACCACCTCCAGCGGACCCGATTCGGGATTGTCGACAGAGCGGCGGACGATCGGCGCCATCGAGCCGGGATAGGCCTCTGGCTTGAAGACGTACTCCCGCGGATCGACGCCGAATCGGGAGGCGAGCTGGTCGCGGCGGGAGGGGGTGTAGTTGGCGCACACAGTGGCAGTCTAGAACAGATTGAGAAATGCCACGCTGGACAACGTGTACGCCGGCTTGGAATGCGGCAGCGCAGCATTTTAAGGTGCCTGGTTGAAATTATTTTTTAACAAGAATCCAAAATTGGTTTATCGTTCCGACAGGCTCGTCGCGATGGTTTTCGTCCGCGAGCCTTTAAAACGAAAATACTCATGGAGACAGAATGTACAAACTAAAATTTTCATTGTCGGTCGTCGCCCTCGGCGCTCTCTCTGCCTGTGGCGGTGGCGGCAGCGATGTGCCGGTGCGCGGCGCGCTGCTGGTGCAAGCCCCGGTCGCGACGCTGGCAAGTACCACGATCGATGCGGGCACTACGAAAAACGGCCTGATCGCATTGAGCGGAAAGGCCAAATGCGACGTGACGGTAACGCAGATCAACTATCAGACGATCGGTGTAAAACCCGGCGAAGTCACGAATGCAACAGCTGCCGTGCTGCTGCCTTCGGGCCCAAACTGCCCGGCTGGTCCGAAGCCCCTGCTGGCCTATTCGCGCGGCACGGAAGTCCTCAAGTCGCGGACGATGGCCAATCCGCTCGATCCCGAGACGGCCCTGCTGGTCGCGATCTACGCCGCCCAGGGATACGCGGTGGTTGCCACCGACTATCTCGGCTACGCCGGATCGAACTACGCTTACCATCCCTATCTGCATTCCGACTCCGAGGCCAGCGCGATCACCGATTCGATTCGCGCTGCGCGCACCATGGCCGCTTCGGCACAGGTTGCGCTGTCGGGCAAGGTCATGCTGAGCGGTTACTCGGCAGGCGGCCATGCCTCGATGGCGGCACATCGGGCAATCGAGCGTGACAACGCAAGCGAGATCAATGTCGTGGCCGGTGGCCACATGTCGGGCCCTTACAATCTGTCGCAGTCGATCATCAACGGCGCTGCCCAGCCAATCGCTGGCGGCCAGTTCTTCGTGCCGTTCTTCATCACCGCATGGCAAAAGGTATACGGCAACCTCTACAGTAAGCCCACCGACGTCTTCCAGGCGCCCTACGCGACGGATATCGAAAATATTTTCCCGGGAGCCTATACCTACACGACCATGCTGCAGGCAGGCAAAGTACCAGCGGCAGTGAACTACTTGCCCACCCTGTTCCAACCGGCCTACCTGGCGGATCTGAGCAGCAATCCCAACAACCCGACCGTGGTCGCGGCGCGCAAGAATGATCTGCTGGGGTGGAACCCGAAGGCCAAGACCGTTCTGTGCGGCGGCGCACAGGATCCGACCGTGCCGTTTGCAGTGCATGCGGTTGTGGAACGGGCTGACTTCGCCTCGCGCGGCATCACCGTTGGCTTGATCGACGTGGATCCGATCATCGTCGCGCAGGCTGCCGCTGCCGGCAAGCCGGTGGATCTGGGTTCGTATCATGGGGCGAGCGTTCCACCGCTGTGCATGGCGGCGCTGCGTACGCAGCTGTTCGACCCGGCACGCTGACCCGGCGATACAGTACGAGCTGGCAAAGCCGGGCTTACAAAGCCGGCATGCGTGAAAAACGCATCGTCGTCCCCCGGGATCACGATGCGTTTTTTTACGGCAAAAAATTCAGGGCACCTGTCGCGACGGGCTTCGAGGCGCTCTCAGACTTTCAGGAATTCCTCGCGCGCACCGAGCCAGCGGGCCAGGTGCGCTTCGACCACGTGCGGGTCTTCGTGCAACAGCGTCTGCGCGAGGGTACGCGCTGCCTCGACCAGCCACTGGTCGGTTTCCAGGTCGGCGAAACGCAGCAATGCCTGCCCCGACTGACGGGCGCCGAGGAATTCGCCGGGGCCGCGGATCTCGAGGTCGCGCCGGGCGATTTCGAAACCGTCGGTGGTCTCGCGCATGGTGGCCAGGCGCTGCTTGGCCACCATCCCGAGAGGGCTCTGGTACAGCAGCAGGCAGATGCTGGCAGTCGAGCCGCGGCCGACCCGCCCGCGTAACTGATGGAGTTGCGACAGGCCGAAACGCTCCGCATGCTCGATCACCATCAGCGACGCGTTCGGCACGTCCACGCCGACCTCGATCACGGTGGTTGCCACCAGCACCTGGATCTCGCCGCGGGTAAAGGCGTCCATCACCTCCTGCTTCTCGGCAGTTTTCAGGCGGCCGTGCACCAGGCCGACCTGCAGGTCCGGCAGCGCCTCGACCAGCGTGGCATGGGTTTCGGTCGCAGTCTGCAGTTGCAGCGCTTCGGATTCTTCGATCAGCGGACAGACCCAATAGACCTGGCGGCCTTCTTGCGCGGCCGCATGCACCCGGTTGATGACTTCTTCGCGCCGGACCTGGTCGATCACGCGCGTGACGACCGGCGTGCGGCCGGGCGGCAACTGATCGATCACCGACACTTCCAGATCGGCGTAATACGTCATGGCCAGCGTGCGCGGGATCGGCGTGGCCGACATCATCAGCTGGTGCGGCACCGTCACCCCGCCATCGGTCGCCACGGCATCGGTCAGGCCCTTGTTGCGCAGCGCCAGGCGCTGGCCGACGCCGAAACGGTGCTGCTCGTCGACGATCACCAGTCCCAGCCGGGCGAACTGCACTGCTTCCTGGATCAGCGCATGCGTGCCGATGACCAGTTGCGCCTGGCCGGATTCGATGGCGGCCTGGGCCTCGGTCTTGTCCTTCTTCTTCAGGCTGCCGGTGAGCCAGACGACTTGCACGCCAAGTGGTGCCATCCAGCCGGCGATCTTGCGGAAATGCTGGTCCGCCAGGATCTCGGTGGGCGCCATCAGCACTGCCTGGAAGCCGCTGTCGATGGCTTGCGTTGCCGCCAGCGCGGCGACCACCGTCTTGCCGCTGCCGACATCGCCCTGCAGCAGGCGCTGCATCGGAAAGGTCTGCACCAGGTCGGCCCGCACTTCTGCCAGTACCCGCTTTTGCGCCGTCGTCAGCTTGAACGGCAGGGTCGCCAGGAATGCCTTGGACAGGCGGCCGAATTTCGACAGTGCTGCCGCGCCCTTGGCCCGGCGTGCAAGCTGGGCGCGCTTGAGCGAGAGTTGCTGCGCCAGCAGCTCGTCGAACTTCATGCGTACCCACGCCGGATGCGAGCGTTCGATCAGCGCTGCTTCGTCGATGTCCTGGGGCGGGTTGTGCAGCAGCCGCACCGCCGCTTCGAAGGGTTCCAGCTGCAGCCGTTGGCGCACCGCCGGCGACAGCGTGTCGGTCCAGTCGACCCGCTTCATGGCGTCCGCGATCGCGCGCCGCAGGACGAGCTGCGATACGCCTTCTCCTGCAGGATAGACCGGCGTCAGCGCACTTGGCAGCGGTGCACCTTCGAGCACCACCTTGTACTGGGGATGCACCATCTCCGCGCCGAGAAAGCCATGCCGCACCTCGGCGCGGGCGCGTATCCGGTTGCCTTCGGTAAATTGCCGGGTCTGGCTACCGTAGAAATTCAGGAAGCGCAGCACCAGCGGGCCGGAATCGTCGGCAATCGTCACCACCAGTTGCCGGCGCGGCCGGAACTGCACCGTGCAGGTAGTGACGATGCCTTCGACCTGCGCCGGCCGGCCGAACATGAAGCCGGCCTCGGCGATCGACACGATCCGGGTTTCGTCTTCGTACCGCAGCGGCAGGTGCAGCACCAGGTCCATGTCCGAACGCAGGCCGAGCCGCGCCAGCTTGTCAGCAAGCTTTTCTGCGCTGGTGGCAGTCGATGCGACGGCATCGAGTTTGGCGGACGGCATTTTTTTCGGTACCGGCATGGGGGACGATGAAGTTGCCTGGTCCTCTCCGCAGCATGCGGCAAGGTAAAATGGCGGGTTTCGTAATGATAATGGCTCAAACGGTTGCGCATGCAAGAAACTG
>JACMOV010000111.1 GCA_014377845.1 Herminiimonas sp. | reverse complement strand
GTCGCCACCGCCAGCCGCATCCACCGTCCACACCCTACAGAGTCAGGAGCACCGACCCAATGATCGATCAGCAGACCTTTCGCGATGCCATGGCGCGTCTTGCGGCAGCCGTTACCGTTGTCACCAGTGACGGGCCGGGCGGCCTGTGCGGCACCACGGCGTCGGCGGTCTGCAGCGTCAGCGATACGCCGCCGATCCTGCTGGTGTGCATCAACCGTAGCAGCCGCAACAACGCCGTTCTCAAGCAAAACGGACGGCTGTGCGTCAACGTGCTGCGCGCAGAGCAGCAGCCACTGGCGCTGCAGTTCTCGCGCTCCGGCATCGATGCGGAAGAACGGTTTACCGCCGGCGACTGGCTGCGTCCGATCCCGCATTCGGCTGCCAGCGCTGCAGCCGCTACCTCCAGCACTGCGCAAGTGGCCGCCATGCCGGTGCTGAACGGCGCGCTTGTGTCGCTCGACTGCCGCATTACCGAGACGGCAGAGGTCGGCTCGCACACGGTTTTTTATTGCACAGTCGATGCGGTCCACTTCGGCGTGGCGGGTTCCGCGGTGGTCTATTTCGAGCGTGGATTTCATGTGGTCGCGCCAGCAGCCTGAGGCCCTGCCGTCGCTGCATCCACGCCGGCACCGACGCTGCGCTCGCCGACTCAGGGTGCTGCAGCCCCGGAACCCGCGATGCCATCGATCGGGTTGCCGGCTGCAGCACCGTCCGGCGCGCCTGCCACCTGCATCGCCGCGACGATCCGGTCGCGGGTGTCGAGCAGGCGCTGCCGCTTTTGGGCGATCCGTGCAAGTTGCGCACTGCGGGCTTCCTGGATGATTTGCATTCGAAAATTCGACGCTGCGCTGCCCTCGATGAATCCCTTATCCGGGCGTAACCAGGCCGGCATGAGCGTATGGCGCAGCTTCACTGCCGCTTCTTTTGCCCGCAGGCGGTTCAGCTTGCCGCCGGGCCCGTCGAGGTTCCGGATGCCGTCCTTAATCGAATCTACCACCGTCTGAGGAAGCCGCGCGCCCACCGCCTGCCGCTGCAAAAGGTGTGCCGCCACGTCGAAGTACGCGACCTTGGTGGTGCGGTACATCGTCGGCAACAGGTCCTGCATGCGTTCCGTGTCGATCCGGTCCAGTGCCTGCGCCCTGGCCGCATCGATCACCGCCGGTTCGATGTCGGGGAAATTCAATGGATCGAACTCCTTCAGATACGCACTGACCAGCAGCGCCGCCTGATCGGCGGGAATCGGATCGCTGTCGGCCCGCGCCAGCTCGGCTGCCATCGTTCCGGCTGCCGGTTCGGCGGTGCGTCCGACCTTGGCGATCGCAGTGCCCCAGGCTGCATCGATCTTGCGCATCAACGCCAGTTGCCGCGCGGGCGTCCCCCGCATGTTGGCCTGGCGCAGTCTGACCAGTGTCGCGGGTGTGAGACGCATGACTGCCTGCTGAATGCCGGAGGCAGGATGATCCTGCATCGCCAGCGGTAGCGCACCAACGACTGCGTTCACGAATTTCGCCAGGCGACTGGCCGGGAGCCGGTTGGTCGCTCTGCCCAATCGCTCGATCGTGTCGCCCTCCCACAAGGCACGTACCAGTTTGAGCGTGTGCGCCGGGTGATTTTGCATTTCTGCGAGCCTGCGCTTGATCAGTTTGTATGCCACCAGTTGGCAATTCGGGGACACGCCCGGCAGCGCCGCCGGCAGCTTCCCCATCACCTCGACCAATTTCAGCAGCACATCCACGCGATGTGTGCCCAGGCGATGGCTGTTTACGCTATCGGTATTCCGCGCCACGAGATCGATGACCTGAAGGTTGAAGGCATGCTGCGCCGGGTTTTCGGCGGGCTGCATCGCCGAGAGTGTCTGGCAATGGAACTGCGCGAGCGTCGCCGGCTCTAGCTCGATCAACTGCATGAACTGTGCAAGAAAATCCAGCCCGCGCTGCCGTTCGGTGTCGGCGGGGCCCCGAAGGCATTCCAACACCACCCCGCTCACCTGATTCTGCAACCGCGTCCGCAGTGCGTCGTTTTCCACGGTCTGCACTGTCTTGCAGGCTTCGAGCAGCCGCGCCTGATTTTCCAGGGATGGGGTGAATCCCGGCTTCATCAGAAACGCCGCGTTCAGTATCAGCTTTACCTTTGAATTGATCTCGGCGCCACACCGGCTTTCGACGATATCGAGGAGATCCGTCCGCCCTTTCCTGATGCATTGCTCCAGCAGCATTTCGATATCACCAGGGTCACGGCCCGGCGCCATCATCAGATCCACCAGCGGACAGGTATTCTCATTGAAGGTAAGCAGGGCGTCGGCTGGAAAATCGTCGGCGCGAATTTTGAACAGCTTGTCCAGCGGGATGACGCCTGCCACGATCAGGTTGCCGATGCCGGATCCGTTCTTGATCATCCGGGGAATTTCAAAGAATTCCACCAGTCCGGTCAGGAATTCCTCGCGGCCGAGATCGGGGCATCGTGCAAGGTACGCCGGGAACATGTCCATCTTCATCGCCTCCCAGAGATCGGGATTCTTGTGCATGATCATGATCTTCGACTGCATCGACAGCGCCGGCAGAACCGCCCTGATCGCATCCCGCAGGATCGCTACGTGTTCGACCGCCGCATAATCGTAGGTGTCTTCGTCGAGCCTGAAATAATCGGCATGCTGATGGAGTTGCGTTACATGCTGCGTGACGGCTTTCTTCGTCAATTTACCCTCTTGTGGCGGCGGGAAGAACCAGCGCAATGTCGGCAGATGCGCTTCCTGGAACGCCTGGATCGCCGCCGCCTTGCCCTCTGCGCCGGGCGCCGCATCGACGAGCGTGCGCAGGTCCCGGATCAGTTCCTGTACATCCTGTTCGAGAAACTGCTCGATCTGTCGACTGGAATGTTTTTCGAGCGTCCTGGCGTCTTCCCGCGTTGGCCAGGTGAGCATCTGGGCCTTGCGGCGGTTGGCATCGTGAACATTGACACCTGGCGCGTCGCCCCAGATGACCTTTTCCTCGCTGGCGGCGTAGACATGATCCAGCAGGCTGGCGTTGCCGATCAATGCAGTCCTCAGAAAATCGATCCGCTCGATCATGCCGTCTACACAGTTCAGGTCGCCTTCCTCCAGGCTCAGGAGCGCATTGAGCCCTTCCGTTCTTTTCGCCTGGTCGAGACCATGCACCAGTCCGAGGTACGCGTTCATATGCGCGCGCATGGCCAACGAATAGCCGGTGGTTTCGACATACCGTGCAAGGCGTCCTCCAGGCCGGAGCGTGCCGATCGTCTCGGGTGTCACATCTCTTTCGAACGTCTCGATCGCGGCAGCAAACAGTGTTTCGAAGTGCGCGCGTCGATCGTCGGTGCTGTCGATGCGATTTGGGGCCAACAGCGGAACATGCGCGACCAGGGGTGCGTGGACCACCGCCCGGGATTTCAGGATTTTCGCGCGCAGCCGGGACGAGTCGACGGCAATCGCATTCTTGAAGTCGCTGCGGACATTCTGCTGCCGGGCGGGCGCCGATGTGCTGCCGGTCTGCGGCGGCGTGACCTGGTGAGAGGGTTGCTGCGAAACGGCGGCGCTGGCGGACGCACCGGGGGTAGCGGCGGCGATGGGTGTTGGCATGTGGACATCCTTGGAAAAAATAAGCGCGTTAGCAAAAATCAATCCTGATTCTTGTCAACGCGCTTATTTTCTGTTTCCAAAGAAATATCCGGGACCGTTCGCGCGCATAAATCACGCGCCAGGCGAAGTCCTGTCAGGATACTGTCGACGTTTCAGCTGATCGGAACCTGCCCTTGTCGATCGCCTGCGCCGATCATTCCACCCAGACCCGCGCATTCCGGAACATCCGCATCCACGGCGAATCCTCACCCCAGCCCTCCGGATGCCACGATTGCAGTACCGTACGAAATACCCGTTCCGCATGCGGCATCAGGACTGTAAAGCGGCCGTCCGGCGTGGTCACCGAGGTGATTCCCTGCGGCGAGCCGTTCGGGTTGCACGGATAGCATTGCGTCACTACACCGTGGTTGTCCACGAAGCGCATTGCGACCAGTGCTTCGTCGATCGATCCGGTCAGCGAGAAGTCGGCAAACCCTTCGCCGTGTGCAACCGCGATCGGCGTTTGCGTGCCAGCCATGCCGCGGAAGAAAATCGACGGCGAGTCGCCGACTTCGACCATCGCAAACCGTGACTCGAACTGCTCCGACTTGTTGCGGGTAAATTTCGGCCAGGCGTGCGCACCCGGGATGATCGACTTCAGGTTGCTCATCATCTGGCAGCCGTTGCAGATGCCGAGCGCAAAGGTATCCGGCCGGTTGAAGAAAATCGCAAACTGCTCTGCCAGCGTGGCGTTGAACAGGATCGTCTTGGCCCAGCCTTCGCCGGCGCCGAGCACGTCGCCGTAGGAAAACCCGCCCACCGCAATCACGCCCTTGAAATCGCCAAGCCGGGCCCGGCCGGTGATAAGGTCGCTCATGTGCACGTCGACCGCATCGAAACCCGCGCGGTGCATGACGTAGGCAGTTTCCACATGCGAATTGACGCCCTGCTCGCGCAGGATGGCGACCCGTGGCCGCACGCCGGTGGCGATCATTGGCGCAGCGATATCGTGCTGCGGATCGAAGCTCAGCTTCGGCGTCATGCCCGAATCGGCGACATCCGCGATGCGCGCATATTCGGCGTCGGCGCATTCCGGGTTGTCCCGCAGGCGGGCGATGCGCCAGCTGGTCTCGCTCCAGCATTGCTGCAAGCCGACGCGCGGCTGGTTAAAGATTTCGCGGGCGTCACGGGCGAATTCGATCACATCACGTGGATTCGGCTTGCCGATGATGTGGCTGCAGGCGCCCAGGTTGTGGGCGCGCAGCACGTCCATGACTTCCGACTTCTGTGCCGCCCGCACCTGGATCACCGCCCCCAGTTCTTCGTTGAACAGCGCGCGCAAGGTCATCTCGTTGCGCCGCTCGCCGACCTGGGTCGCCCAGTTCTTCGCATCGCCCCAGTCGGCGCCGTGTTCGCTTTCCAGCGTCAGGATATCGATGTTGACCGACACGCCGCTTCGTCCGGCAAAGGCCATTTCGCACAGCGTGGCAAACAGCCCGCCGTCGGAGCGGTCATGATAGGCGAGCAGCTTGCCGTCCGCATTGAGCGCCTGGATCGCAGCAAAGAATGCTTTCAGGTCGTCGGCGCTGTCGACATCCGGCGCGGTATCGCCCAGCTGCTGCATCACCTGCGCCATGGCGGAGGCGCCCAGGCGATTCTTGCCGCGGCCGAGGTCGATCAGGATCAGGACGGTTTCGCCGGCGTCGGTGCGCAGTTGCGGTGTCAGTACCCGCCGCACGTCGGTCACCGGTGCAAAGGCAGACACGATCAGCGACACGGGCGACGTGACCGCCCTGGCGACGCCGCCATCGTTCCAGGTAGTGCGCATCGACAGCGAATCCTTGCCGACCGGGATGCTGATGCCCAGCGCAGGACACAATTCCATGCCCACCGCGCGCACGGTGTCGAATAGCGCCGCATCCTGGCCGGGCTGGCCACATGCTGCCATCCAGTTGGCCGACAGCTTGATATCGCCCATTTTCGCAATCGGGGCGGCGGCGATGTTGGTGATCGCCTCGCCAACCGCCATCCGGCCCGATGCCGCGGCATCGATCAGGGCCAGCGGCGTCCGCTCGCCCATCGCCATCGCTTCACCGAGATACCCTTCGAAGCTCATCGTCGTCACGGCGCAGTCGGCGACCGGCACCTGCCACGGTCCGACCATCTGGTCGCGCACGGTGGTGGCGCCCACGGTACGGTCGCCGATCGTGATCAGGAACGACTTGTCGCCTACCGTCGGCAGGCGCAGGACGCGTTTCGAGACTTCCAGCAGATCCATGCCGGTCAGGTCGAGCGCCGGCAACGTGCGTGCGACATGCGTGACGTCGCGATGCATTTTCGGCGGCTTGCCCAGCAGGACATCCATCGGCATGTCGACCGGATGGTTGCCGGCCGCATTCTCGGGATCAATCACCTGCAACTGGCGGGCCTCGGTCGCATGGCCTACCACGGCGAACGGGCAGCGCTCACGCTTGCACAGGTAGTCGAACAGGGCCAGGCTGTCCGGTGCGATCGCCAGGACATAGCGCTCCTGCGACTCGTTGCTCCAGATTTCCTTGGGCGCCATGCCGCTCTCTTCCAGCGGTACCGCGCGCAGGTCGAAGATCGCACCGCGTCTTGCATCGTTGGTGATTTCCGGGAAGGCATTCGAGAGGCCACCGGCGCCGACGTCATGGATCGACAGGATCGGGTTGTCCGCCTGCATGCTCCAGCAGGCGTTGATGACTTCCTGGGCGCGCCGTTCCATCTCGGGATTGCCGCGCTGGACCGAGTCGAAATCGAGGTCCGCCGTATTGCTGCCGGTGGCCATCGAGGACGCGGCGCTACCGCCCATGCCGATGCGCATGCCCGGGCCGCCGAGCTGGATCAGCAGGCTGCCGACCGGCAGCGCATTCTTGTGCGTGTGCAGGTCGCTGATGCTGCCGATGCCGCCGGCGATCATGATCGGCTTGTGATAACCGGCCACCGCGCCGCCGACATTCTGCTCGAAGGTACGGAAGTAGCCCGCCAGGTTCGGCCGGCCGAATTCGTTGTTGAAGGCCGCGCCGCCGATCGGGCCGTCGAGCATGATCTGCAGCGCCGAAGCGATCCGATCCGGCTTGCCGTAGACATTGCTTGCTGCATCACCTGCGGTTCTTGCGGTGACGTCGGCAGCGTTCTCCCAGGGCTGCACCGCGTCCGGCAACATCAGGTTCGAAACGGTGAAGCCGGTCAGGCCGGCCTTCGGCTTGGCGCCGCGTCCAGTCGCGCCCTCGTCGCGGATCTCGCCGCCGGCGCCGGTCGAGGCGCCCGGAAACGGCGAAATCGCGGTCGGGTGATTGTGCGTCTCGACCTTCATCAGGATGTGGGTCAGCTCGTCCGACGCGGCATAGACGTTGCCGCTTGCCGCACCGCGGGCATAGAAACGCGAAACGGTCGCGCCTTCGATGATCGAGGAGTTGTCGCTGTAAGCCACCACGGTACCCTCCGGATGCAGGGCGTGGGTGTTGCGGATCATCGCAAACAGCGACATGTCCTGCGCCACGCCGTCGATGGTCCAGTCGGCGTTGAATATCTTGTGGCGGCAGTGCTCGCTGTTGGCCTGGGCGAACATCATCAGCTCGACATCGGTCGGATTACGCTCGGCCCGCGTAAAGGCCGTGTGCAGGTAATCGATCTCGTCGTCCGACAGGGCCAGGCCGAGTTCGGTATTGGCCGCCTGCAGCGCCGCCTTGCCGCCAGTCAGAATGTCGATCGATGCCAGCGGCTGCGCATCGAGGGTATCGAACAGCGCATGCGCGTCCTCCGCGCGGCGCAGCACGGTTTCGGTCATGCGGTCATGCAGCAGCGCCGCGATCGCCGCGATGCTTGCATCGGTCAGCTTGCGGGTCCCGCCGAGCAGGCCGGTCTTGAGTTGCACCGTGTAGGCCACGCCGCGTTCGATGCGGTGGAGGTGTGCCATGCCGCAGTTGTGCGCGATGTCGGTGGCCTTGCTGGCCCAGGGTGAGATGGTACCGAAGCGCGGCACCGTCACGAACGATTCACCCGCGGCGGGAGCATCAGCGTCGAACGGCTCGCCATAGACCAGCAGCGCAGTCAACCGATCGATGTCGATCTGCGCCAGCGGCGCGCCGGCGTCGATGAAGTGCAGATAACGCGCCGTGATACCGGTGACGTTGGCATCGACCTCCTGCAGCTGGGATAAGAGACGTTTGGTACGAAAGGCAGACAGGGCGCTGGCGCCCGGCAGAATCAACATGGCGAGAAAGGGTCAAGGCAGTGCAGGCGCGTCGGGTCGAATCGACTGATTGTCACGGTACGCACGTTTCGGGCGCATCGACCATTCGCGCTGCACTGTAAATCGAGTGGAACAGCGCCGCCGATCCGGTCTTTCACGACCCGCGATCGGCGAGTCCGAATTATACCGTGAGCCCGCGCCCATTCCCCATCCCCGCCCCGCGATCCCTGGCAGGCGGCAAACTGCCTGTGCTATCTTCTCGGTGCCCGCGCATCGCCCGGCGCAACCCGACCAACTCGCCTCCTCCCCAGCCGCATGCACACGCCGATTTCCGCCCCCGTTGCCACCCTTGCCGGTGCACTTTCCCGTACCAACACGTCCCGCCGCGCCCTGGTTGACGACTGCCTTGCAGCCGCAGCAGCTTCGACCTCGGTCTTCACTCGCCTCTATCCCGATGCCGCGCAGCTGGCCGCCGACGTCGCCGATGCGATGCAGAAGGCACACATCGGCGCGCCCTCCGCGCTGGCCGGATTGCCGGTCTCGATCAAGGACCTGCTCGATGTCGCCGGCGAACCGACGCTGGCCGGCTCGGTGGTGTGCCAGGATGCGGCCCCGGCCAGGCAGGACGCGCCGGTGGTCGCGCGGCTGCGCGCCGCGGGCGCTGCCATCCTGGGCAAAACCAACATGACCGAATTCGCGTATTCGGGCGTCGGCTTGAATCCCCACTACGGCACGCCTGCCAACCCGGCCGACAGCGCCGTGGCGCGGATTCCCGGCGGATCATCGTCCGGTGCGGCAGTGTCGGTGGCGGCGGGTTTCTGCGTGGCGGCAATCGGCTCGGACACTGGCGGCTCGATCCGCATCCCGGCGGCCCTATGCGGGCTGGTCGGTTTCAAGCCGACCGCGCGCCGGGTGCCGACCACGGGCGCGATCCCGCTATCGACCACGCTCGACACCATTTGCGCAATGACGCGGTCGGTCGATGACTGCATCCTGATCGACAGCCTGATCGCCAATGCGGCGCTGCGGGTACCGTCGCTGCCGCTGGCCGGGTTGCGGCTGGCGGTGCCGCAAACGCTGATGCTCGACGACATGGATGCACATGTCGCGGCGACCTTTGCTGCAACGCTGCGGCTGCTCTCGGACGCCGGCGCCCTGATCATCGAATGCCCGCTTCCGCAACTCGCCGAGTACCAGGCATTCGGTTATTTTTCCAGTGCCGAAGCCTATGCATGGCACCGCAACCTGCTGGCCCGGCGCGAGGCCGGCTACGACGTGCGCGTGGCAAAGCGCATCCTGCAGGGCGCGTCGATCTCGGCGGCCGACTACATCGACCTGCACGCCGCGCGCAACGCCTGGATTGTGCGCATGGAGGACCTGATCGCGCCGTTCGACGCCCTGATCATGCCGACGGTACCGATTGTCGCGCCGCCGATTGCCGAACTGGAAGCCTCGCACGCGGTTTTTTTTCGCTACAACAGTCTCCTGCTGCGCAATACCGCGGCCTTCAACTTGCTCGATGGCTGCGCGGTTTCGCTACCGTGCCATGCGCCGGGTACATTGCCGGTCGGCCTGATGGTCGCGGGTCCGGCCATGGCGGATGCACGGGTGCTGGCGGTGTCGCGGGGAATCGAACAGGCACTGCGCGCAACCGCTGACGCTTGATTCCGGAGATCGCGAGTGGGGGTGTGTACTGCCGCAAAGCGCGCAGCAAAAAATGCGAAATCGACAGGCCGCGCACCGCCGAGGCAAGAAGCTTACTCGCCGAGCAATTCGGCAACTGTCTGCATGCCGTCCACATGCTCTGCGATCACCTTGATCACGACAACGATCGGGATCCCGAGCAGCAGGCCCCACACGCCCCACAGCCAGCCCCAGAACAGCAGCGCAATGAATACCGCCGCCGCATTCATCTTGGCGATGCGCCCGGTCATCCAGGTGGTCACGAAGGTGCCGACCACGGTTGCGATCGCGAGGGAGATACCGGCGACCAGGAACGCACTGGAGAGCGATTCGAACTGCATGAACGCGACCAGACCGGTGGCGGCCATGATGAGCAGCGGACCGAAATAAGGGATCACGTGCAGCAGGCCGGATGCCACCGCCCAGGCCCCCGCATTTTCCAGACCGACCCAGCGCAGTCCCGCCCACATCAGCAATGCCAGGAGGATGTTCGTCACCAGCAGCATCGACATGTACTTCTGGATCGACTCGTTCATCGCATCCAGGATCTGCACCGTGATCTTCTTGTTCGAAATCGACGGCCCGGTCAGCTTGACCAGCTTGCGCTTGAACTTGTCGCCCGACAGCAGCAGAAAAAACACCAGGAACAGCACCACCGTTGCTTGTCCGACAAAGGCCGCCGCGCCGAGCGAGCCGGCCCACAGCAGCTCGCTGAAGCGCAGCGACGATTCCTCCGGCGCCTGTGCTTTCGTCGGCTGCGGCTTCATGCCGGTGGCCTGATTCGTGGCCTTGGTGATCTCGGCCGCCGCCGCCTGCATCTGCTGGATCGTGCCGGACTGGTCGTTACGAATCTTGCCCAGGGCACGCGACAGGCGATGCGTGGTGTCCGGCAGCGATTCGATGATCGACGTGAATTCGCCGCGCAGCGTGTTCCCGACCAGGAACATCCCGCACATCAGGATCAGCATCACCATGGAGGCCGCGACCAGACGCGGCATCCGAAATTTTTCCAGGACAGTGACGACCGGCGTGAGCGTGTACGAAATGAAGATCGCGAACACCACCGGGATGAAGAATTTTTGCGCCCATTGCAACGAGAAGACAAACGCCAGCGTCGCGATCATCGCCAGCGTCGTGCCGCGTGCGTCGACGTGGATCCTAACCGGCATGCCGCTCGCAGTCGCGGCTTGTTCAGCCATGATCAAGTGGTTGGGTACCCCATCCGGCGTCTCCGGCGGCATGACGGTATCGATCGCCACCAGCGGAGTCTCAGAATCCAATGTCGCCATGCCATACCCCAAAATATTGTTCTGCGCCAATAGTATCAAGCTTGCGTGGGCCAAGGGTCGAAAATCCCTGGCGCGGACGCAAAAACACCGGCGGTAGCGCACGAAGGCGATCTTTCTGCCAGTCGTACCCTACTACCGGTGTCGGGTGAATCTTGCCGCGATTGCGGCAGGACCCCGTTTGAATCTATAGAGTTACTTGATGCGCATGTCGTTCTTGACCGACATCACGCCCTTGACGCCACGGGTGACTTCGACCGCTTTCATTGCTTCGCCTTCGGTGCTGACGAAGCCGCTCAGCTGGACCACGCCTTTGAAGGTTTCGACGTTGATTTCACGCGATTTCAGTGCCGGCTCGTTGAGGATCACCGCCTTGACCTTGCCGGTGATGACCGAGTCTTCAACGTAGGCGCCCGTGCCTTCGGTGGTCGGGGTCGACACGCAGCCAGCCAGTGCGAACAGGATCGTAGCCAGGAAAGCGGTAAAAATATTTTTGGACAATGTCATGATGATTTCCCTGATTTATGGTTAAGTGAATTGATCTGCGTTTAATGAAAAACTCTGGATCGAAAGCTCCTACGGTGAGCATTGCTGCTTGTTGGGCGGCCTTTGCACCGTAAAATACGTCGGGAGTCTCATCGCGCTCCGGTTCCTGCGTTTGCAAGTCCCGGAAACGGGATGCCCGATGCCTCTGTTTTACGCGACGCCCCTGGTAGGTTCTGTACGGTAACGTACATACCTTCCTGAATTGGCAACTGTCGCACCATGCAGACCGATTCCAACAACACCGCAGAAGGAAATGCGCAACGCAAATGGTCGGCCCCGCTCATCAGCGGCGCACAAAATGCGGGTTGCCGCGGTACGATCACAACCAATCTTGCGTCAAGCAACCTTGCTCACCAACCCCGCTGCCACGAACTCAGACTCATGATGCGATACCCGCAACGCGCGCCCAGTGCGCGCCCCAGCCTTCGAAAACCGCTATCCAGCACGGACTGCGAGGCCACATGCAGGTAGCCGTCATCGGTGGCGGTGTCGTCGGCGTCACCACAGCATTCTTCCTGGCCCGCGCCGGGCATGAAGTCGTGGTCATCGAACGCCAGAGCAATGTCGCCGAAAGCGCCAGCTTCGGCAGCGCCGGCGTCATGGCGCCGGTGCACGCACTGCCATGGTCCGCTCCAGGCATGCCGAAGAAATTGTTGCCGATGCTGTTGAAGGCCGAATCACCGGTCTGGATCGCACCGCGGCCGAACGTGCGGCTGTGGCGCTGGGCACGGCGCTGGATTGCAGAATGCGACATCACGCGGTACCGAATCAATCGCGAGCGCAGCTACCGGCTTGCTGCCTACAGCCAGGACGTCATGCAGGCGCTGCGCCACGAATATCCTTTCGAGTACGAGCGCACCGAAGGCTACCTGCAGCTGTATCGCACGCCACACGAGCGCGAGTTTGCGCGTGAACTGCAGGACTTCCTGACCGAACACGAGGTGGCTCACCGCGTGCTCGAGCCCGACGACGCCTACCTGGTCGAACCTGCACTCAGCCGGACTGCGCCACTTGCAGGGGCACTCTATCTGCCGCAGGATGCTTCCGGCAACTGCCCGCTGTTTTGCAAGCAGTTGCGCAGCGCCGCGCAGGCGATCGGCGTGAGCTTCGTTTTCAGCCGCGAAGTCGACGCCATCGAGCATGCGCAGAGCAGCGGCTTGACGGTGCGGCTTGGCGAGAGCCGATCCCCGGTCGATGCCGTCGTCGTTGCCGCTGGCGAAGGCAGTGAAGCGCTGTTGTCACCGCTCGGTATCCGGCTGCCGTTTTTCCCGGTCCGCACCTACACGGCGACGGCGACGATCCGCAATTTCGACGATGCGCCGCTGGCGGCGCTGGCCGACAGCACCTACCAGGTCGCCCTCACCCGAATGGGTACGCGCATGCGGCTGGCCGGCACCGCCGAGCTGGGCAACCGGTCGCCCGAAATGCGCAAGTCGGCGATCCGCACCCTGCTCAAGGTCGGCCAGGACTGGTTTCCGGATGCGGCCAACTACAATGCGGCGACCTTCTGGAGCGGCGATATGCCGACCCTGCCCGACGGCCCGCCGATCCTCGGCGCCACCCCGGTGCGCAACCTGTATCTCAACATCGGCCATGCCAGCAACAGCTGGGCAACGGCGGCAGGCGCGGCGCGGGTGCTGGCAGACATGATCTCCGGGCACGCCCCCGAGATTGATATCGATGGACTGACCATGTCGCGCTTCGGATGAATATCTTGCAACACGTCGAGACTGCCCTGTATTCGGTCACCCAGCTTCGGGCGATCGAGCAAGCCGCGCAGGCCACGCTGCCACCGCACGCGCTGATGCATCGCGCCGGCGAGGCGGCGGCAGAGGCAGCATTGACCCTGATCGGCATCGAAGCAACCGGCGGGATTTCGACTTCGAAGCCGACTGTTTTGGTCGCCGCAGGACCCGGCAACAATGGCGGCGATGGGTTCACATGCGCGATTCACCTCGCGGCCCGAGGATGCGATGTCACCGTGTTGCTGCCACCGACCAGCGGCGCGCAGCCGAGTCCGGATCACTTGCAGGCGCTCGCAAGATTGCGCACGACACCGGTCACGCTGCTGCATGCGGATGCCCTCTCCGTTCTGTGCAAACAGAATTGGACGCTGATCGTCGACGGCCTCTTCGGCATCGGTCTGGCACGGCCCCTGACCGGGGCGTGGGTGGAGACGGTCGACGCATTGAACGCGATCGACGCGCCGCTTCTCGCACTGGACATACCGAGTGGCCTCGACGCCGATACCGGCAGCATCCTCTCCGACGCCAACGGACCGGGCGCCTGCATCCGGGCCACGCACACCATCACCTTCATCGGCGACAAGCCCGGCCTGCATACCTGTGACGGCAGGGATCAGGCAGGCGTCGTCTCGGTCTCGGTGCTCGATATCGACCAAGCGCTATTTCCGGTCCCGATGGCGCACCTGAATCAGCCGCAAGAGTTTCTCGCAGACTGCCGGCCGCGCCGCCAGAATTCGCACAAAGGCAGTTTCGGCGACGTGCAGATAATCGGCGGCGCAGCGGGGATGGCCGGCGCGGCGATCCTTGCCGGGCTTGCTGCGCTGAAATCCGGTTGCGGTCGGGTGCTGATCGGTTTTGCGGATGCCGCTTCGAAGCCGGCGTTCGTTCCCGGTCATCCTGAGCTTATGTGCCGCGATGCCGGTACCCTCGATTTTGCGAAAGCCACGCTGGTCGTCGGCCCGGGCCTGGGCGATGCACCTGCGGCGCGTATTTTGCTCGCCGCCGCCTGTGCATCGGATGCGCCGATGGTGCTGGATGCGGACGGGTTGAACCTGCTTGCAGCCACACCGGCCTTGCAGAATGCGCTGGCGGCGCGCGCCAGGCGGCAGCTCGCCACGATCATCACGCCACATCCATTGGAAGCGGCCAGGCTGCTCGGCATTTCGGTAAAAGAGGTTCAGGCGGACCGGTTGCGCGCCGCGAGCCTGTTGACCTTGCGGTTCGGTGCGGCAGCGGTGCTCAAGGGATCGGGCACCGTGGTCGCATACGGCGATACGTTGCTGATCAACCCCACCGGCAACCCGGCCCTTGCCACCGGCGGCACTGGAGATGTCCTGGCCGGGATGTGCGGCGCGTTGCTGGCGCAGGGCTGGCCGGTGGCGCATGCGGCTGCCGCCGCGGTCTGGATCCATGGCGCCGCCGCCGACCGTTTGGTCGCCGAGGGAATCGGGCCGATCGGCATGACGGCCGGTGAACTACCCGATGCCGTCCGCAGCGTCCTGAATTGCCTGGTTAGACGAGCCGTCCGGCAGTGATCGTGATGGTCCGCCCGCACAGGGCTGCGATCGATGGATCGTGCGTGACCAGCACCAGGGTCGAGCCGCGCTCCTGGTTTAACTCGAACATCAGCTTGATCACCGCTTCGCCGGTGGCGGCATCGAGACTGCCGGTCGGCTCATCGGCAAACAGCAACGGCGGCTCGCACACGAACGCACGCGCCAGCGCTACCCGTTGCTGCTCGCCTCCCGACAGGTATTTCGGATAGTGCTTCAGGCGTGATGCGAGGCCGACTCGACCGAGCATTGCCTCTGCACGTACACCGGCATTGCTGGCATCGCTACCGCCGCGCAACTCGAGCGGCAGCATCACGTTTTCCAGCGCGGTCAGGTGCGGCAGCAGCTGGAACGACTGGAACACGAAGCCCAGCGTTCGCTTGCGCAGACCGGCCCTGCCGTCTTCATCGAGCGCGAAGATGTCGGTGCCGTTGAGCTTGACGGTGCCGGCCGATGGCGTGTCGAGCCCGGCCAACAGACCCAGGAGCGTCGATTTCCCCGACCCGGATGCACCGACGATGGCGAGCGTCGCACCTGCTGGCACGGTAAAATTGATGTCATCGAGGATCGTGAGTTCGCCAGTGGCATCGGTCACCCTTTTGGAGAGCCCGATTGTTTCAATGGCATAGGACAACGTAATGGAATCAGCGGCAGCAACAAGGGCATCAGGCATGCAGGAAATTTTCACGGGGTGGTTGAAATGGCGGACAGTGGCGCGCCTGCTGTTGCCAATGTTGATGGCTGCCGCCGGCGTGCAAGCGGCGTCGTTGCATGCAGAAACCGTGCAACCGCCAAACGCCGCCACGGCGAAAGGCCATTCTGCATCAAAAAACCTGCTTGTGCTCGGCGACAGCCTCTCGGCAGAATACGGTCTGACCCGCGGCGCCGGCTGGGTACCGCTGCTCGAACAGCGCATCCGCAACGCGCATATCGATGCCCCCGTCGTCAATGCCAGCATCAGCGGCGAGACCACCAGTGGCGGCCTCGCGCGGATCAAGGCGCTGCTGGAGAAGCATCATCCCGGCATCGTGCTGATCGAACTCGGTGCCAACGACGCCCTGCGCGGCCTGTCGCTCGCGGCGACCGAGAGCAACCTGCGCGACATGATCAGTGCCGCACGCAAGAGCGGCGCCCGGGTGGTTCTGCTGGGCATGCAGATACCGCCAAATTACGGTGGTCAATACACGGGCCGCTTTGCCGGTATTTATCCGAAGCTGGCCAGGGAGACCGGCGCGACACTGGTGCCGTTTTTCCTGGAAGGCCTGCAGACGCGGCCCGAACTGTTCCAGGCCGATCGCATCCACCCGGTCGCTTCCGCGCAACCGCTGCTGCTAGACAATGTGTGGCCGCACCTGTCGCCGCTTCTCGCCGTCGCTGCGTCCCCTGCACATATCAAGGCCACAGGAAAAACCCGTGCCGCATCGGCGGTGACCCAGTGAGCGACGCGAAGCCCGAATCAATGCAGAAGCCGATGACCAACCTTCCCGCTGATACTGCCCTCCATGCCAATGGCAAGAGCCCGCCGGTACGTCAGAAATATCCCGAATTATTGTCATTTGCAGATGTTCTCGCGCGCCTCGATGCATTCGATACCATCATCGATGCGCGCAGTCCGAGCGAATTTGCAGAGGACCACCTCCCCGGCGCGATCAACTGCCCGGTGCTCGACGATGCCGAGCGCCACCGCATCGGCACGATGTACAAGCAGGTCAACGCCTTCGAGGCGAAGAAAGTCGGCGCAGCGCTGGTCTCGCGCAACATCGGTACCCACATCGAAGCGCACTTCCTCGACAAGCCGCGCGACTGGAAGCCGCTGGTCTATTGCTGGCGCGGCGGCAACCGAAGCGGTTCGCTGGCCTACATCCTGGCGCGCATCGGCTGGCCTGCGGTACAGCTCGACGGCGGCTACAAGGAATTCCGCAGGCATGTGAACACGGCGCTGGAAACCCTGCCGCAGCAGTTCCGCTACCGCGTCATCTGTGGCACGACCGGCAGCGGCAAGAGCCGGCTGCTGCAAACGCTAGAAGCGGCTGGTGCACAAGTGCTCGACCTGGAGCGCTTGGCGGCGCATCGCGGTTCCGTATTGGGACACCTGCCCGATGCGGCGCAGCCGACACAGAAAATGTTCGAAACACGGCTTTGGGAAACCCTGCGCCACTTCGATCGAACACGGGAAGTCTTCGTGGAATCGGAGAGCAAGAAGGTCGGCAACGTGCGGGTGCCGGATGCGCTGATGCAGGCGATGCGAGGATCACCTTGCGTGGCGCTGGCGTTGCCGGATGCCGCGCGGGTAGCGCTGCTGATGGCCGACTACGCACATTTCGTCGATAGCCCCGAGGCGCTGAATCGTCAGCTTGATTGCCTGCAGACCCTCTATGGCGGCGCCAAGATCGCCCGCTGGCAGGCAATGGCCACGCAAGGTGCAATGGAGCCGCTGGTCGGGGAACTGCTGGTCGAGCACTACGATCCGGCCTACCGCCGCTCGATTGCACGCAATTTCACGCAATTCGAGACTGCCCAGGTGCTGGAAATGCCGGAATTTTCGGATGCTGCATTTGCTGCTGCCGCCAGCGTGCTTTTTCAAGGTGCGCCATCGGCAGTGTAAGACCACAGCTTTCAAGCCTGAAAGCCGTGGTGTAACGAACGCTGCTTACTTCGCTGGCTTCGGTGCGGGATCGGTTGCAGTCTTGTCATCGGCTTGCGCGGTCTTGGTCACGACCGGGGCGATGATCTTGACCTTGGCGCGCTGCTTGAGCACATCGATGTAGGCCAGCATTTCTTCCTGCGCCAGCGCGTTGGCGACTTGCTGCTGTTCGCTTGCGCGGCGAGCAGTGTCCAGAACTGCCGGACGTTCCACCTTGCTGATGCGGAAAATGCTGTATCCCTGGCCCGGAATGTCGACACCGACCAGCGCCGGCAATTTGCTGACATCGGCCTTCATGACAGCCGCGACACCGGCTGCATCCGTCCCGGTATTCTTGGTGCGCGAGATCGATTTCACCGGGCCGAAACCGGAAACTTCATCCTTCTTCTGCAGTTCGGCAAGTTTCGCCTCGCCGGTCTTGCGGGTCAACGCGGCAGCTTCGATCTGCGTGACCCGCGCCCGCACCAGGGTCTGCACGGCCTCGAATGGCAGCTTGCTCACTGGTTGATACTCTACGACGTGCGCAACGATCAGGGTGTTTGGCGCCACTTCAACCGCTTCCGTGTTGTGCTTGCTCTTCAGGGCATCGTTGGAAAACAGCGCTGCCAGGAATTTCGGATTGTTCAGCGGCGAGGTCGGCGCGGCATCCGGACTTGGCACACGCTTGAGGTTGGATGCAGTTTCGATCTTCAGCTTGAGCTTGTCGGCAACCGGCTTGAGACTGTCGCCCTGCTCGTAGGCTGTGTTGGTGAAGATCTCTGCAGCTTCCGCATATTTTTTCGCAGCGAGCTGCTTTTTGATCTCGGTGGCGATGTCGGCCTTTACTTCCGCAAGCGGCTTGATCGCTGCGGGCTTGATTTCGGTCAGCTTGATGATGTGGAAGCCGAAATCCGAACGCACCAGATCGCTGGTGTCGCCGACCTTCATGCCAAAAGCCGCATCCTCGAAAGGCTTGACCATCATGCCGCGGCCGAAGAGGTCGAGATCGCCACCGCGTTCGCCGGAGCCAGGATCATCAGAGTTGGCTTTTGCCAGCCTGGCGAAATCCGCAGGAGCAGCACGTACCTGGGCCAGCAGTTTTTCGGCTTTTGCCTTGGCTGCGGCCACTTCCGCTGCGGACGCATCTTTTTTCACGGCAACCAGAATGTGACTGGCGCGGCGCTGTTCTTCGACGCCATAGCGTTTGGCATTCTGGTCGTAGAACGATTTGATGTCGGCGTCTGAAACCGTGATCTGCGAGGCCAGCGCTTCGCTGGACAGCACGACGTAGTCCGCCTTCACCTGCTCGGGTACTTCGAACTGGCTGATATTCTTGTCGTAGTAAGCCTTGAGCATCGCATCGGTAATCTTCACCTGCGGAATCGAAGCATCGTTTTTGAAGGGCATCTCCTGGATCTGGCGCTCCTGATCATTCAGGTCCGACAGGCTGCTCGCCACCGTCTTCGGCGCAAACGCCGTGCTCTGGATCGCGCCATTGATCTGCTGCAGCGCCATGTCCTGCCGCAGACGGGATTCATACATCGCCGGCGTCATGCCCTGCACCGCCAGCAAGGCCTTGTAGCGTTCGACGTCAAACTTGCCGTCCGCGGCGGTCAGGCCAGGAATGGCGAGGATCGACTGCTGCAGCGCCTGGTCGGAAATCGACAGGTGGTCCCGCACCGCTTCCGCGCCGAGCGCCCGCTGCGCGATCAGGTTTTCAAGGACGCGCTGACGCGCTTCCGGTGTATCGAAGATCCTGGAGTCGAACTGTGCACCGAAGCGCTGCTGCAATTGCGCCATTTGCTCTTGATGCGCGGCTTCCCATTCCTGCTTCGTGATCGACTGCTTGCCGACCTTGGCCACGGTGTTGTCGGCATCGCCGAAATGCGCGTAGCTCTGGATGCCGACGAAGGCAAACGAAGGAAAAATAAACAGCAGCAATGCGAACTGCATGAGCCGTTGATGGGTGCGGATGAATTCAAACATGTCAGCTACTCACAGGCAGTACGAACGCACGGGTCAGACCGGATGTTCGCGAGCGCGGTACCGACAGAGCGTCGGCGACGCATAAGAAAAAAGGCGAACTCTCGTTCGCCTTTCGGTATTTGGCGGAGTGGACGGGACTCGAACCCGCGACCCCCGGCGTGACAGGCCGGTATTCTAACCAACTGAACTACCACTCCCGTGGTTCCTGTTTTTCGTGCGCATGCTGCTGCGCCCAACTGCATCGTGCTGGCCACGCTTTGATTCCGGTGTTGATCTCGAATCGAAGGTCTGGCCGTGTGGCTGAATTGCTGGTGGGTGCTGAGAGGCTCGAACTCCCGACCTACGCCTTGTAAGGGCGCCGCTCTACCAACTGAGCTAAGCACCCGCATTCAACCGTCTGTACAACGGTGCGTGCGTGTCGCGTGACGATTTTGCACACCCTGTAGCCAAACAATTTTTCGGCGTGTGTCACCACGCCAAGTCCGCTAGTTTACTGCATCTTTCAAACCTTTGCCAGGCTTAAATTTGGGCACTTTGGCTGCCTTGATCTTGATGACGTCGCCGGTTTGCGGATTGCGTCCGGCGCGGGCAGCGCGCTTCGAAACGGAAAACGTTCCAAAGCCGACGAGCGTGACGCTGCTGTTCTTCTTCAATGTTTTCTTGACGCCGTCGATCATGGCGTCGAGAGCGCGTGCGGCAGCGGCGCGCGAAATGTCGGCGGAGTCCGCGACGTGGTCGATCAGTTCTGCTTTATTCAAACTTGTCCCCTCATGCAAATAGATAATTGCAATTCATTCGAGCGCTTTCGTGGAGCGCAATGGCTTGCGTGGTTTTATTCAGACTGCACAAAAAATGTGCAGCCTCTTATTAGACAAGTGGTGCTGTATCGGTGTCAAGTAATTTGCTATAACGCAACCAATTTGGTCGCAAAACATCCGCCCGGCCGCATCGATCACCTGACAATGGCGCGATAGATTTCGGCTCACAATATAAAAAACGCCCCGGAGGGCGTTTCGGACTGCTTGTCTAACGAAGCGATGTGCAGCCCCAGGCTGCTCGCCAGATCAGTGCGGACGCACCGTCGAATCGGTCTGATCACCGGGCTTGGCGGTGGCAGTGGCCACGGCTGCGGCCGCTGCGATACCGACCGCCGCTTCCTCGTCGGTCAACGGCACAGGTTGCCGTTCCAGCGCGATTTCGAGCACCTTGTCGATCCAGCGGACCGGCACGATCTCGAGCTTGTTCTTGACGTTGTCCGGTATGTCGGCCAGGTCCTTCACGTTTTGCTCGGGAATCAAGACGGTCTTGATGCCACCGCGGTGGGCTGCCAGCAGCTTTTCCTTGAGCCCACCGATTGGCAGTATTTCGCCACGCAAGGTGATCTCGCCGGTCATGGCGACATCTGCACGCACCGGTATCCCGGTGAAGGATGACACCATCGCCAGTGTCATGGCGGCGCCGGCGGACGGACCGTCCTTCGGTGTCGCGCCCTCCGGCACGTGGATGTGCATGTCGTTCTTTTCGAAGACATCGGCCTTGATGCCGAGCTTACGGGCGCGACTGCGCACCACCGTCCGGGCCGCCTCGATCGACTCTTTCATGACGTCACCCAGCGTACCGGTCCGGATCACCGCGCCACGGCCGGGCATGGTGACTGCCTCGATCGTGAGCAGGTCGCCACCGACCTCTGTCCATGCCAGTCCAACCACCTGACCGACCTGGTTCTCTTTCTCGGCCATCCCGAAATCGAAACGCCGCACACCGAGAAAGCTGTCCAGGTTCTTGGACGTGACGGCGATCTTCTTCTCCGTCTTTTTCAGCAGCAGCATCTTGACCACCTTGCGGCAGATCTTCGAGACTTCCCGTTCCAGCGAACGCACGCCGGCTTCACGGGTGTAGTAGCGGATGATGTCGCGCAGCGCACTTTCGGCGACCGTGATTTCGTCTTCCTTGAGGCCATTGTTCTTGATCTGCTTCGGCAGCAGGTAACGCTGCGCGATGCTGGTCTTTTCGTCCTCGGTATAACCCGACAGGCGGATCACTTCCATCCGGTCGAGCAGCGCCGGCGGAATGTTGTACGAGTTCGAGGTTGCCACGAACATCACGTCCGACAGATCGAAATCGACCTCGACGTAATGATCCGAGAACGTGTGGTTCTGTTCCGGGTCGAGAACCTCCAGCAGCGCCGACGAAGGATCGCCGCGGAAGTCCATGCCCAGCTTGTCGATTTCATCGAGCAGGAACAGCGGATTGCGCACGCCACACTTGGCCAGGCTCTGCAGGATCTTGCCCGGCATCGAGCCTATGTACGTGCGACGATGGCCGCGGATCTCGGCTTCGTCGCGCACGCCGCCAAGCGCCATGCGCACGAACTTGCGGTTCGTGGCGCGGGCGATCGACTGGCCGAGCGAGGTCTTGCCGACGCCCGGAGGGCCGACGAAACACAGGATCGGGGCTTTCAGTTTGTCGACGCGTTGTTGCACGGCGAGATATTCCAGGATGCGTTCCTTGACCTTATCGAGGCCGTAGTGGTCGTCTTCCAGCACTTTCTCGGCATTGGCCAGATCATTGTTGACCTTGGATTTTTTCTTCCAGGGCAGACCAACCAGGATGTCGATGAAGTTGCGCACCACGGTCGCCTCGGCCGACATCGGCGACATGAGCTTCAACTTCTTGAGTTCGCTTTGCGCCTTGTCGCGCGCTTCCTTCGGCATCTTCGCCGTGATGATCCTCTTCTCCAGATCCTCGAGATCGGCGCCCTCTTCGCCTTCGCCAAGTTCCTTTTGGATCGCCTTGACCTGCTCGTTCAGGTAGTACTCGCGTTGCGATTTTTCCATCTGGCGCTTGACGCGCCCGCGGATACGCTTTTCGACCTGCAGGATGTCGAGCTCGCCCTCGAGCTGGCCGAGCAGATGCTCATGCCGCTTGGCGACGTTGAAGATTTCGAGGATGACCTGTTTCTGCTCGAGCTTGAGCGGAAGATGCGCGGCGATGGTGTCGGCCAGGCGCCCGGCGTCGTCGATACCTGCCAGCGACGTCAGAATTTCTGGCGGGATCTTCTTGTTCAGTTTGACGTACTGATCGAACTGCTGGACGATCGCGCGGCGCATCGCCTCGACCTCGGATTCATCGCCCGCTTCGGATTCGATCGGCGTGAGGTCGGCGATGAAGTGCGAATCGGTCTCGGTGATCTTGTGAATGCGGGCACGCTGCGCGCCTTCGACCAGCACCTTGACGGTACCGTCGGGCAGCTTCAACATTTGCAGGATATTGGCGACGCAGCCGATTTCATAGATGTCGTCTGGCGACGGCTCATCTTTTGCGGCGGCTTTTTGCGCGGCCAGCATGATGCTCTTGCCCTGCTCCATGGCAGCCTCGAGCGCCTTGATGGATTTTGGACGGCCGACGAACAGAGGAATGACCATGTGCGGAAACACGACGACATCGCGTAACGGCAGCAACGGCAATTGAGTGGTTTCAGGAGAAATGGTAGTCGTCATGGCGGGCCTTATCGGGAGACATATGAGTGATGTTGGCGCGAGTGGCTTAAACACAAGCCCTTACGCGGAAAAATCATGTCATCTGGAAACGTACTACCAAAGAAAAAAGCCACACGCGAAGTCGCCCTCGGGTGGCTTTTCGATGGAAGCCGGAATGATTTCTGCACGTCTAAATTGTACTGCGTTTGCCGCGGGACAGAACCGCCGTGCCAGGATTTTCACCCTGGCATGAGGCTTATTTACGACTTTGCGCCAGATACTTTCGGCTGCTCGTGGTATATCAATAACGGCTTGGCGCCGTTCGTTATCGTATTTTCATCAATGACGACTTTGGCGACGTTTTGCTGGTTCGGCAGCTCATACATCACGTCGAGCAATGCATGCTCGATGATCGAACGGAGCCCGCGTGCACCGGTCTTGCGAGCCAGCGCCTTCTTCGCGATTGCGTGCAAGGCGCCGGGACGCACTTCGAGTTCGGCCCCTTCCATCTGCAGCAGCTTCGCATATTGCTTGATCAATGCGTTTTTCGGCTCGAGCAGGATCTGGATCAACGCCTCTTCATTCAACTCGGACAGCGTGGCGACGACCGGCAGGCGGCCGACCAGTTCTGGAATCAGGCCAAATTTGATCAGGTCTTCCGGCTCTGCTTCGAGCAGCACTTCGCTCGCAGTGCGCTCCGACTGGCTCTTGACGCTGGCCGAAAAACCGATGCCGCTCTTTTCAGAACGGTTCGAAATGATCTTGGTCAGTCCGTCAAATGCGCCACCGCAGATGAACATGATGTTCGTTGTATCGATCTGCACGAAATCCTGGTTCGGGTGTTTGCGCCCACCCTGCGGCGGCACCGATGCCATCGTGCCCTCGATCAGCTTCAGCAAAGCTTGCTGCACGCCTTCACCCGACACGTCGCGCGTGATCGACGGGTTGTCCGACTTGCGGGAAATCTTGTCGATCTCGTCGATGTAGACGATGCCGCGCTGCGCCTTGTCAACTTCGTAATTGCAGTTCTGCAGCAACTTCTGAATGATGTTTTCGACATCCTCGCCGACGTAGCCGGCTTCGGTCAGCGTGGTCGCATCGGCGATCACGAACGGCACGTTGAGCATGCGCGCCAGCGTCTGGGCCAGCAATGTCTTGCCCGAACCGGTTGGACCCACGAGCAGGATGTTGCTCTTGGCGAGCTCGATGTCATCCTTCTTGCCCAGGTGCTTCAACCGCTTGTAATGGTTATAGACGGCGACCGAAAGAATGCGCTTGGCGGTGTTTTGGCCAATGACGTACTGGTCGAGCAGTTCGCAGATTTCCTGCGGCGTCGGCAGATCGGATTTCGGTCCTGCGACAGTCTCCACGCTCGATGCTTCGTCGCGGATGATGTCGTTGCACAGGTCGATGCATTCGTCGCAGATGAAAACCGACGGGCCTGCGATGAGCTTCTTTACCTCGTGCTGGCTTTTGCCGCAGAACGAACAGTAGAGGAGTTTTTCACCGCTGGAGGATTTTTTGTCTGACATGGGGCAACATTTAGGGGGGTGTGGGTTGATATTACCTGCGATTTGGATCTTCGTCACGCCACCGAACAACAAAACGGCTGAATGACGGGAAATACCATCTGCAGGAAACAAAACGCCCGAACCACTGCAGTCCGGGCGTTTTCAGAATGTCATCGTTCATGCGCTTCTGTCACCGGCGTGGCGCACATGTCGACCGCCCTGCCAAAGACAGTAGTCCAACGTCAGGCTCGTGTCACGAGTACCTTGTCGATCAGTCCATATTCAGCGGCCGCGTCGGCCGACATGAAGTTGTCGCGCTCCGTATCCAGGGCGATCTGCTCGACCGAACGCCCGGTCTTTTCAGCCAGGATGCCATTCAGGCGTCCCCGCAGATACAGGATTTCCTTGGCCTGGATCTCGATGTCGGTCGCTTGCCCCTGAGCACCGCCTGATGGCTGGTGAATCATGACGCGCGAGTTCGGCAGCGAGACCCGCTTGCCCTTGGCGCCGGCAGCCAGGAGAAACGCACCCATCGATGCCGCCAGGCCGGTGCATAGTGTCGACACGTCTGGCTTGATGAACTGCATCGTGTCGTAGATCGCCATGCCGGCCGACACCGACCCGCCTGGTGAGTTGATGTAGAGCGAGATATCCTTGTCCGGATTTTCGCTTTCCAAAAACAGCATCTGCGCCACGATCAGATTGGCGGTATGGTCGTTGACCGGGCCGACCAGGAAGATCACGCGTTCCTTCAGCAGCCGCGAATAGATGTCGTAGGCACGCTCGCCGCGGCCGCTCTGCTCGATCACCATCGGCACCATACCGAGCATCTGCGTATCAAGTGCCGGATTGTGATTCATTCCATTCATCTGCTTTCCTCTGCTTTCCTGTGTGAAGGCTTCAGGCTTGCTGGTTATTGCCCATCAATTCATCGAAAGCCACCGGCTTGTCGGTTACCTTTGACTTGCCCAGGACGTAATTGACGACGTTTTCTTCCAATACAAGTGCCTCGACTTCAGCCAGACGCTGACGGTCACCGAAATAGTACTTCAGAACTTCTTTCGGGTCTTCATAGCTCTGCGCGAATTCCTCAACCTGTGCCTTGACCTGCTCTGCGGTTGCCTGCAGGTTGTTGGCCTTGACGACTCCGGCCAGGATCAGACCGAGGCGCACGCGCCGTTCGGCCTGGGCCGTAAATAGCTCCGGCGGGAACGGCATCGCCTTCACGTCCATGCCGCGCTGGGTCATGTCCTGGCGCGTCATTTCCATCAGGCGCTCGACATCCTGGTCGATCAGCACCTTCGGCACGTCCAGTTCGGCGACCTTGATCAGCGCATCCATCACGCTGTCTTTCGTCTTCGCCTTGACCCGGCCGCTGACTTCGCGCTCGAGGTTGACCTTGATATCGTCGCGCATCTTGGCCATGTCGCCATCCTCGACGCCGAGCGATTTTGCAAAATCGGCATCCAGTTCAGGCAGGTGTGCCCATTCCAGTTTTTTCAGGGTGATCGTGAATTCGGCAGTCTTGCCGGCCACGTCCTTGCCGTGATAATCCTCCGGGAACGACAGCGGGAAGGTCTTCGCTTCGCCGACTTTCAGGCCGACCGTGGCTGCCTCGAATTCCGGCAGCATGCGGCCTTCGCCAAGAACGAAGGTGTAGTTGTCGGCCTTCCCGCCCGGGAATTCAACGCCATCGATGCTGCCGACGAAATCGATCGTGACCTGGTCACCGTTCTGTGCTGTCTGGACTGCGCCGCCGTCGCCGTGGGCGCCATGCTCGCCCTTGACGTGGTAGTGCACGCGCTGCTTGCGCAGGATTTCGATGGTTTTGTCGATTTCGGCATCCGACACGCTGGTCGTGGTGCGCTCGACTTCGGCCGCGGCCAGGTCGCCGATGACGATCTCGGGATAGACTTCGAAGGTCGCGTCGAACTGAATCGAACCTTCGACGGCATCGCCGCCGGTCTTCGGCTCGATGCGCGGATAACCGGCCACGCGCAGGTTGTTTTCATTGGCTGCCGCATTGAAGGCATTGCCGACGCGGTCGTTCAGGACTTCGCTTTCGACCTGATAGCCGTACTGTGCGGCGACCATCTTCATGGGCACTTTGCCCGGACGGAACCCCGGCGCTTTCGCGCTCTTGGCACGGGCTTTCAAGCGTTTTTCGACCTCGGCCTTGACTTCGGCCATCGGCACGGTCAGCGTGATGCGGCGAGCGAGTTTGTCCAGCGTTTCGACTGCAGTTGCCATGTGAATCGTCCAAAAAATTTAAGAGTGCCGTGGTGCGAGGAGGGGGACTCGAACCCCCACACCATTGCTGGCGTCAGGACCTAAACCTGGTGCGTCTACCAATTTCGCCATCCTCGCGGGAATGTGGTGCCGACAAAAGCAGGCAATCAAACGTAAAGGGCGACCCGCGATGCATTACGGTCGCCCCTCGCTGCCATAGTTGTCGGCTATTCAACTTCAACCGAAGATTTTACTGGATTTTTGCAGCACCTGCGTTGATTTTTGCTGACGCGATTCCCGTGGAGGCCCGGTGAATCGTCGCGTCCGCGACATGTGCCACCGACATGCGGCGCGGGCGGCCGGCGCGAATTCCCTTACACTCTGGCGGGCCGAAACCGGCGCGCGGACAACTGCGGACCCACCGTTTACGAGAACAAGATGGCTGTCGATCATTACGAAAATTTCCCGGTGGCGTCGTTCCTGCTGCCTGCACGCTTGCGGCCACCAGTACGCGCGATCTATGCCTTTGCCCGCAGTGCCGACGACCTTGCCGACGAGGGCGATGCGCCGCCGGCAACGCGATTGGCGGCGCTCGCCGCCTACGACGCCGCGCTCGATCGGATGCAGCTACCCGGCATCCCGGATTCCATCCTTTTCGCCGAACTGCAGTCCGTCGTCAAAGGATGGAAACTGCCGCTCAAGCCATTCCACGATCTGCTGTCGGCGTTCAGCCAGGATGTGGTCACGACGCGCTATGCAGACTTCCCGGCCCTGCTCGATTACTGCGCCCGCTCGGCCAATCCGGTCGGCAACCTGATGCTGCATTTGTATGGCGCGGCGAACGTGGACAACCTGCGCACCGCGGACGCGATCTGCAGTGGGCTGCAGATCATCAATTTTCTGCAGGATGTCGCGATCGATTGGCAAAAGGCACGGATCTACCTGCCGCTCGAGGACCTCGAGCGATTCGGTGTGACCGAGACGCAGATCGCCGACGGGAAGGTCGATGCCGCCTGGCAGGCTCTGATGCAGTTTGAAGTGCAACGCACGCGTGAGTTGATGCTTTCTGGTGCCCCTTTGGCCCTGCGGCTGCCGGGTCGCATCGGCTGGGAGTTGCGGCTGGTGGTGCAAGGCGGGCTGCGGATTCTCGACCGGATCGAGGCGGCGGACTACGACGTGTTTCGGCAGCGTCCGGTGCTCGGCGCGCGCGACTGGGTCGCCATCGGGATCGCGGCACTGCGCATGCGGACGCCGCGCGGCAGTCAATGAAACCGTGGGAAGGCAGCAAGCTCGGGTAGCATAGCGACTTCCCGATGTTTCAGGCCCGATCGACTGGCCCGCCTTCAATGTCTCCTGATGACTACTGCCAGCAAAAAGCCGCACAGAGCGGCTCCAGCTTCTACTACAGTTTCCTGTTCCTGCCGGCTGAACGACGGCGCGCGATCACGGCCCTCTACGCATTCTGTCGCGAGGTCGATGATACCGTCGATGAATGCACGGATGTCGCGATTGCCCGCACCAAGCTGCACTGGTGGCGGCAGGAGATCGGCGCCATGCTGGCCGGCACGCCGACTCACCCGGTGACGCGCGCACTGCAGCCGCACATGGCGGTCTATAACCTCGGTGGCGAACACCTGCTGGCGATCGTCGACGGCATGGAAATGGATCTCGACCAGACGCGCTACCTCGACTTCGTCGGCTTGCAGCGCTATTGCTGGCACGTGGCGGGCGTGGTGGGCATTCTGTCGGCAAGTATCTTTGGCGTCACCGATCCGCGCACATTGCAGTACGCGGAAAAACTGGGGCTTGCTTTTCAGCTGACCAACATCATCCGCGATGTCGGCGAGGATGCGCGCAAGGGCCGGATCTACTTGCCGGTCAACGAATTGCAACAGCACGGCGTCACTGCGGCCGACATCCTCAATGCGCGGCACAGCGAGAAATTCGAACACCTCATGCAATTCCAGGCCCGGCGCGCACAGCAGGTCTACGACGAAGCCTTCGCCATGCTGCCGGCCCCGGACCGACGCGCACAACGGCCCGGACTGATCATGGCCTCGATCTACCGCGCGTTGCTGGACGAGATCGAGCGTGACGGTTTCCATGTGCTGCGACAGCGCATTTCCCTCACGCCGATCCGCAAGCTGTGGCTCGCCTGGAAAACCTATGTGCGCGGCTAAAAACATCGCTGACGACGCGGCTCAATACATGGCCGACGTCTGCCCACGCGCGCACCTGCGTTGAAGCCATCCTTCCAAAAAACGATTGCCGTCATTGGCGCAGGCTGGGCCGGTTGCGCGGCCGCCGTCGAGGCCACGATGCGGGGGCATCGGGTTCACCTGTTCGAGGCTGCCCGGCAGCTTGGCGGTCGCGCGCGCAGCCTGCGCCGGGAAGCGTTCGATCCGGCCGCGGTGACCGATCAGTCGGATCCAGCTGATCCGATGGATCCAAGAGATGCAGCCAGCCCCGCCAATCGTTCGGACGCGCAATGGGAGTCGGCGCTCGACAATGGCCAGCACATCCTGCTCGGCGCGTATACGCAATCGCTGCGACTGATGCGCGCGGTCGGCGTTGACATCGAAAAAAGTTTGCTGCGCCTGCCATTGCAGATGCGCTATCCGGCGGGTAGCGGCGGCATGGATCTCGTGAGTCGCCCGCTGCCCGCACCGCTGCATTTGCTGGCTGCGCTCTGGCAGGCCAAGGGCCTTGCCCGCGCCGACAAAATGGCGCTGGTGCGCTTTACCAGCCTTTGTCGGTGGATTGATTGGCGCCTCAACGACGACTGCAGCGTCAGCGACCTGCTGGCGCGTTTCGACCAGACCGAGCGTGTCGTCGCGCTCTTGTGGCGGCCGCTCTGCCTGGCGGCGCTCAACACGCCACCCGAGCGCGCCTCGGCCCAGGTGTTTCTGAATGTCTTGCGCGACAGCCTGGGCGCGCGGCGCCGGTCCTCCGACATGCTGGTGCCACGCTGCGATCTGAGCGCCCTCTTTCCAGTGCCGGCCGCCCGATTCTTGGTGCAGGCCGGTGGATACCTGCATGCGGCGACACGGGTGCAGGGACTGATCCGCGCAGGTGAGCGCTGGAGCATCGCATGCGCGGGCGGATCGCTTGCCGACGGTGCAAGCGACACCTCTCACGCAAGCAACGCATTACCACTGTTCGATGCCGTGATCCTCGCCACGCCGCATACCGAAAGCGAACGGTTGCTTGCCGGTCTGGTGCTGCCCGATGCGGTACTGGATTTTTCCTACGAGCCGATCACGACCTGCTACCTGCGTTATGCGCCCGAGATCGCACTCGCCCTGCCGTTGTATGCCCTGCTCGACGATCCGGCACAGGGACTCTGGGGCCAGTTCGTGTTCGACCGTGGCCAGCTCGATGCGGCGCAGCGTGGAACGCTCGCCGTGGTCATCAGCGCCGCATCGGAAGCGATCATGCCCGGGCGGGATGCGCTGGGGGCGGCAATCGTCGAACAGCTGGCATCGGCGTTCGCCAACCCGGCGTTCCGGCAGCCGCTGCAGGTCAAAATCATTACGGAGAAACGGGCCACCTTTTCATGCCTGCCAGCGCTGGTTCGGCCGTCAGCGGCGACCGGAGTGGCGGGCCTGGTCCGTGCGGGAGATCATGTGGCCGGAGACTATCCGGCGACGCTTGAAGGGGCGGTGCGAAGCGGTATCGCAGCGGTCGACTTGCTGTAGCAGCCCGGCCGGGCGCGACCCGTTCTACCCAGGCGCGCTAATACGCCATCGGCAGGCCCATGGACGCCGGTTTGGTCACGTCAGCGAACTTGACGGCAAAGTCGTGCGCTGTCATGCCGCGGTCGTTTTTCAGGGTCTGGTCCGCGCCCTCCGCGGTCAGCAGTTCGACCACGGTGGTCTTGCCGGAGGCGGCGGCCATCATCAGCGGGGTGGTCTTGTTGGGCGACTCGGCATCGATGTAGGCGGATTTCTCGAGCAGCATCTTGACGATCTCGACACTGCCGGATGCTGCCGCGTAATGCAACGCGGTCCAGCCGGGACGGTTGGGTTCGGCGCCTTTTTCCAGCAGCAGCGCGACGGCTTCCTTCTCGCCCTTGTAGGCAGCCACCATGAGCGCGGTGTCGCCGTTGGGCGCTCTTGCTTCAATATTGATCTGGGGTGAAGACAGCAGCACCGGCAGCACCTTGAGCGATTCGAAGCGCACCGCGTAGACAAGCGCCGGATCGCGCCGCTCCGGGTCGACCGAATTCGGGTCGAAGCCCCGCGCCAGCAGCGACTTCACGCTTTGCGACAGGTCGAGCTGCAGTGCCTTGAAAAAATCGTCGTAGGCGCCGGCATGCGCTGCCGGCACCAGGACCATTGCAGCAGCGAGCACCCCGAGGCACATCGCCCGCAACCATTTTTTCTCACGCATGGGCCATCCTGAAAAGACGGAAAAAATTCTCGGTCGTGACCCGTCCGATTTCCTCGGCGCTGACGCCTTTCAGCGGGGCCAGGAATTCGGCGACATGGCGCACCAGACCGGGCTCGTTCATCTTGCCCCGGTGCGGCACCGGCGCAAGGTACGGCGAATCGGTTTCGATCAGCATGCTCGACAACGGAACCGCGCGTGCTACCGCCTGCAGGTCCTTGGCGCTCTTGAACGTCACGATGCCGGAAAAGGAAATGTAGAAGCCCATCGCAATCGCTGCTTCGGCCACTTCCAGCGATTCGGTAAAGCAGTGCATCACGCCGCCGGCACCACCGGCATCGGTGCCCGCGCCCTCTTCCTGCATGATGCGAATCGTATCGGCCGAGGCCGCGCGGGTATGGATGATCAGTGGCTTGCCGGTCGCCCGCGAGGCCCGGATATGCACCCGGAATCGCTCGCGCTGCCATTCCAGATCGCCCGTCAGGCGGAAATAGTCGAGGCCGGTTTCGCCGATGGCGACGATTTTCGAATGCGCGGCCAGGGCGACGAGTTGCGCCACGGACGGCTCCGGCGTGTCTTCGTAGTCGGGGTGGACGCCGACCGACGCATAGATATGCGGATGCTGCTCCGCCATGGCGAGAACCTGCGGAAAATCCGGCAGGTTGACCGAAACGCACAAGGCATGCGAGACGGCGTTCTCGGTCATCTTGCCGAATATTTCAGGCAGGCGCGCCGCGAGCTCGGGGAAATTGATGTGGCAATGGGAGTCGATGTACATCGAGTGATTGTAATCGCTTCGCGACGCGGGCAGCGGCCCGTGCGACGGTGGTCGCGCTCAGACCACGGTCCGGGACGCTCAGGCCACGCGCTTGCCAAGGATGATCAAGTCACGTTCGACCCCATCGAGGGTCGCCACGCCAGGCATTTCCGCCCAGCGGGCGAAGCCGAACCGGCCAAACAGCTGCAGGCTCGGCTCGTTATGGCCGAAGATGAATCCGAGCAGGGTGTGGACCTTGATCTGTGGTGCAAACGCAATCGCTTCGGCCAGCAGGTAGCGCCCGAGTCCCTTGCCGCGATGCGCTTCATGCAGGTAGATCGAGAGCTCGGCGGTGCCGGAATACGCCGGCCGGCCATAGAAATTGGAATACGACAGCCAGCCGATGATCGCGCCGTCCTGCTCGACCACCCATAACGGCCGGCGCTGCGGCGGGTGGTCGTCGAACCAGTGTTGCCGCGAGGCGACGCTGACCGGTTCCGTGTCGGCCGTCACCATGCGCGAAGCGACGGTGCTGTTGTAGATGGCGACGATCTCAGGCAAGTCTTCGCCGCGGGCGATGCGGTGGGCGTAGGGATGCGGCCCGTTGGCGGGCGAGGATGTGGGCAAAGAGGCGGACACGGATGAAAGGTTCGGTAAAGTTGAAGGTAGGCCCGGCGTTGTTTGCTTCACCGGCTTGATCAGCGCAATCCGGCGGAGGCGAAGCGTCGCTTGCGCGCCGCTCAGAGCGTATGCGTGGCGCGGGTCGAGCCGATCGCCGCGCCGAGCAATTCCTCGATACGCTGCTTGACCCGCACGCCGCTTTCATCCGCCGAGAAATGCACACCGATGCCCTGCGCCTTGTTGTTGTTGGCGCCGGCCGGGGTGATCCAGGCGATCTTGCCGGCGATCGGGTACTTTGCGGCGTCGTCCATCAGGGTCAGGATCAGGTAGATCTCTTCGCCGATCTTGTACGGTTTGGAGGTCGGCACGAAAATGCCGCCATTCGTCAGGAACGGCATGTAGGCTGCATACAGCGCCGCCTTTTCCTTGATCGGCAGCGACAGCACCGACGGCCGCGTTGCGCGTACGCCGGGCGCGCCGCCGATCGAATTGCCGGGAAGTTCTGCCATGTCCGTTCCTTAAGAAAATAGGCGAGCGTAGTCGAGCAGCATGTCTTCGATGAACAGCTTCGGCGACAACGGATGCTCCGCCACCGCGCGCCGCTGCGCAACTGCCTGTAATCCTGCCATCAGATCGCGGGTACTGGCGCGCGCCGCCAGCGCCGTCAACTGCTTGCGATGGCGCGGGTAGTACCTGATTGTGCCCGAAAGCTTGCAGGAAAACACATCATACTGCCACCGTTGCAGCCACGCGACGAGCTCGGGTACCGGCGCCTTCTGGAGTTTGTCGGCCATGGCCAGCGCTGCTTCGCGTCCCGGGCGCGCCAGTTGCTGCAGAAATGCGTCCAGGTCGGCACGATCGCCGCCCTGCGCCTTGTCGAACGCCGCGAGCGGCGCGCCACCCTGCTCGTCGAGCCAGACATCCGCATCCGCCACCTGCTGCGCCGACAACCAGGCCAAGGCCTGCTCTCGTGTCGGCATCGGCATGCCGAACTTGCGGCAGCGCGACAGGATCGTCGGCAGCAGGCGGTCGATCCGGTTGCAGACCAGGATCAGCACCGTGTTCGGCGGCGGCTCCTCCAGTGTCTTGAGCAGCGCGTTTGCCGAGGCGGTATTGAGGCTCTCGGCCGGATACAGCAGCACCACGCGGTTGCCGTTGCGGTGCGTCGAGATGTTCATGAATCCCGCCAGGGCGCGGACTTGCTCGATGCGAATGTCCTTGGAGGGCGCCTTGGCGGATTTGGCAGTCTTCTTGGTATCCGCCTCGGCGGCTTCGTCCGCCTCGCCCTCACCGTCTTCGAGAATATCGGGCCGGACCCGGCGAAAATCCGGGTGACTGTATTGCCCGAACCAGCCGCAAGACGCGCAAGTATTGCATGGCTGACCGTCACCCGACGGCTGCTGGCACAGCAGCGATTGCGCGAAGTGGGCCGCAAAATCCCGCTTGCCGGTACCGGCCGTGCCGTGCAACAGGATCGCATGCGGCAGCCGCTCCCGCATCTGCTGGAGAGATTGCCACGCCGGCATGTGCCACGGATAGAGCTGGGTTTGCATGGGTCTTTAATGAAGAATTTACTTTAAAAGTGATTTCTTGAGTAGAAGATTAAATTTATATTAATCAAATACTTGAAAGTATAAATTCAAGCTGTTTGTGCACTTCTGGAATGGTCCTCGTTGCATCAACCACCCGGAATCGCTGCGGGAACTCCGCCGCGCGCCGCAGGTATTCCGCACGCGTCGCGGCAAAGAAATCTGCCTCCTCCTGTTCGAACTTGTCGAGGTTTCGGGTGGCGTCGAGCCGTTGGCGCGCCACCTCGAGCGGCACGTCGAAAAGCAGCGTCAGGTCCGGCTGCAGGTGCGGGTGCACCCAGCGCTCCAGTTGACGCAGCTTGTCGAGATCGAGCTTGCGTCCCCCACCCTGGTAGGCAAACGTCGCATCGGTGAACCGGTCGGAGATGACCCAATCGCCGCGCGCCAGCGCGGGCTCGATGACCTGGGCCAGATGCTCACGGCGGGCCGCAAACATCAGGAGCGCTTCGGTTTCGAGGTGCATGGACTGGTGCAGTACCAGGCTGCGCAAGGATTCGCCAAGCGCGGTACCGCCTGGCTCGCGCGTGGTGACGATCCGATGGCCGCCCTGCGCCAGGCGGTCGGCGACGAAGGCGACATGGGTCGATTTGCCGGCGCCGTCGATGCCTTCGAAGGTGATGAATTTACCTGGTGTCATGGATTGCAAAAACAGTAAGGGGTGATGCACCGATACGGCGGATGCGGAAAATATTACCGCTGGTACTGGTTCACCGCCCGGTTGTGGTCGTTCAGGTTATCCGAAAACTGGCTGGTGCCATCGCCGCGCGAAACAAAATACAGCGCATCCGTTTGCGCCGGATGCAGGGCCGCCTGCAATGCAGCCGCGCCCGGCAATGCGATCGGCGTCGGCGGCAGGCCGGGCCGTGTGTAGGTATTGAATGGCGTATCCGTCAATAGATCCTGCTTGTGGATCTTGCCCTGGTAGCGCTCGCCCATGCCGTAGATGACGGTCGGATCGGTCTGCAGCAGCATGCCGCGCTTGAGCCGATTGACGAACACGCTGGCGACGAGCGTGCGGTCGGCATGCCGGCCGGTTTCCTTTTCGACGATCGAGGCCATGATCAGTGCCTGATAAGGATTTTCATAAGGCAGGTCAGCGGCGCGCTGGCGCCAGGCCTCGTCGAGCTTTTTCTGCATGACCGAAAATGCCTGCCGGTAGACCTGCAGATCGCTCGAATTCTTTGCGAAGCGATAGGTGTCGGGGAAAAACTCGCCCTCTGAGATCTTGAGGTCGGGGCTGATCTTTGCCAGCAGTTCCGGTTCACGCAACTTTGCGGTGTCATGCCGCAGCGATGGATGCGCATCGATGGCCCGCCGCATCTGGCCGAAGGTCCAGCCTTCGATGATTGCCAGCGACTCCTGCGCGAATTCACCCCGGATCAATTGCTCGATCAGCCGAACCGGCGTAGTGCCGGGCTTCAGGGTGTAGCTGCCAGCCTTCATGCGAGCGCTCTTGCCGTTGGCCCGCGCCACAAGCTCCAGCAGTTTCGGCTCCACCGGCACGCCGGCGGCAGCAATCTGTTCGGTGGTGCTGCGGACGCCACTGCCTGGCAGTATCGTGAAATCGACCGGCGGTTGGGAAACCGACGTGATCGGTTGCGTTGCCCACCAGGCGACGCCGCCGGCGGCCAGGATCGCAACGAGTAGAACAAAAAGGAACAGTTTTTTAATCAAGAGTCAGCCCAATGAAACGGATGAAAGGCGAATCCGCCCGAAATTGGCGGCGGCGCCAGTGACATGCGGGGCATTCGCGACTTGGACTATTTGGGCGGCATACGTGACATGAGCGCCATCGGCCGCATCTGCCGCACCCCTGGGCACGCAATCGGCTGCACCACTATAATCAGGTCAGCGCATCGTGACGCACCGGGTGCGGCGGCGATACGCTCCCAGCCCAGTCGTCATGATAATGGATGATCGTACAAACCGCGTTTTTTTGACTGAACCTATGCAGAGCTGGATCATTTTTCTTGAACACCAGGGCGCACGCGACATCGATGCGCAGACGCTTGCCATCGGCGGTTTCGGCGAACATGGCAACAGCACCACGCCGCCCGTCACCAACTTCATGACGCCGCTGACGCACTTCGGCCTGATCGCCGCTACTGGTGAAGACGCCGCCCATTTCCTGCACAACCAGTTGACCAACGATGTCGAGAAACTCGATACCGGACACGCCCGGCTGGCAGGCTACTGCACGCCCAAGGGCCGGCTGATGGCGACTTTCCTGCTCTGGAAATCGGTCGATTCCGTCCTGTTGCAGTTGCCGCGCCAATTGCAGCCGGCGATACAGAAGCGCCTGCAGATGTTCATCATGCGTTCCAAGGTCAAGCTGGCCGACCGCGGCGACGACCTGGTCCAGATCGGTCTCGTTGGCCTGGCTGCGACGGCGGCGCTTGGCGCGTGGTTTCCGGTACTGCCGGATGCGCCCTATGCCAAGGTGGATACCGAAGCCGGCAGCCTGATCCGGCTTGCCGACACCGGTGATGTAGGCGATCCGGCGGCGGCCGGCGTGGTCCGTTATGTATGGGTCACCGATCCGCAGACCGCGCAATCGGCCTGGCCTCGCTTGAGCGCCATGCTCCAGCCGGCGGGATCGTCGGCCTGGCAGCTGACGGAAGTACGGGCCGGAATTCCCCTGGTGACCGCCGCGACGCAAGAGCAATTCGTGCCGCAGATGATCAATTTCGAAGCGGTCGGTGGCGTGAATTTTCAGAAGGGCTGCTATCCCGGCCAGGAAATCGTCGCGCGCAGCCAGTATCTTGGCAAGCTCAAGCGCCGCATGATGCCGGCGACCGTCATCGCAGCCGATGTCGCGGCAGGCACCGAAGTGTTCTCAAGTGCCGATCCGGATCAGGCCTGCGGCATGGTCGTCAATGCGGCTGAGATGACCCCGGGCGCCACGGCATGCCTGGTCGAAATCAAACTTGCCGCACTTGAATCGACGGTGCATCTCGGCGCGATCGACGGGCCGCTCCTGACATTCCACGCGTTGCCGTACGCACTGGCGGACGCCGATCGGCCGGACTTGCGGTAACCGTGCAATAAAAACCAGCCTTGTACTGATGTAATTACGTGGCATCAATGGAACACCTTCCGCAAAACACGACGAATTGCAATGCATGTCGTGAGCATTTAAATATAATTCCTTAGAGAATTAAATATTAGAACGAGACCGGGTCGCAATGCGGCGCCGGTTTCGACGAGGGGCCCGGCAAGCGTCGTCTGCGGACCGCAAACCGAGCAGCATTTCCGACTGGCTTACGACTGGCTTACTTCAAGCGCGTGACGGGCAAGCATCTCTGATGGATTTGTATATTTACTACCGGGCCCGCGCTGTCGATGCGCAACGACTGCAGACGGCGGTCGGCGCAATGCAGGACGCGTTGCGTAGCGCATGCCGCGTGCGTTGCGGTCTCAAGCGACGCCCGCAGGCAGTCGAGGACCGGCACACCTGGATGGAAGTGTATCTGTCGGCGCCGGCGGATTTTGAATCCCTGCTCGATGCGGCGCTCGCGCGAACCGACCTGCCCTCACTGATCGACGGTAGCCGCCACGTTGAATATTTTCTGGATAGTCTGCCATGTGCCTGATTGTTTTTGCGTGGAAGTTAATACCCGGCGCGCCACTGATCGCTGCGGCAAATCGTGACGAGTTCTACGACCGTCCTGCCGCGCCGGCGAGCTGGTGGGAAGACCATCCGCAGGTCTACGCGGGCCGCGACTTGCGTGGCGGCGGCACCTGGCTCGGTGTCTCCCGCGCCGGCCGCTTCGCTGCGCTGACCAACATCCGCGCGCCATCGGAACGTCGCGACGGTGCACCCTCGCGCGGCGCGCTGGTGGCCGATTACCTTGCCGGTGAAGACACGCCGTCCGAGTATGTCACCCGGAACAAGGCCAGAACCGACGATTTCAACGGCTTTAACCTGCTGATCGGCGACGATCACACGATGATCTGGTACTCGAACCGCGATCATGGCGACGCCCGCAACGGCCAGCCGCTCGAGCCCGGCATTTACGGTCTGTCCAATGATCGACTCGACGCGCCGTGGCCGAAAGTGGTCCGCACCAAGGCGCAGTTCGCCAGCATGCTCTGCCAGGGCGCGCCGGAGGATGCCTATTTCGACATGTTGAGCGACACCACCCGTGCTTCCGATTGCCGCTTGCCGAAAACCGGCGTCAGCCTGGAGATGGAGCGCCTGCTGTCGGCCGTCTGCATCGAGTCCCCGACCTATGGGACGCGGGTCTCGACCGTGGTGCAGCTGCGGGCGGACAAGTCGGTCTCGCTGGATGAACGCGCGATTCGCTGAACTGCTGCATCAGGTCAGCGCGACAGATCAGGCATCAAGAATCACGCTGCTATTGGCGCAATCTTTTCAACGGCGCACAGTCGCTCGCGCCAGGCATCGCTGATCGGCATTCCCTTGCGCAGCACCGAATTGGCATGGACATAGACGAGCTCACCCGAGATCAGATGCAGCGGGCTATTGCCGGTGTCGGCGGCGCGATAGATCTCCAGCACGAAGCGCACCGACGAGCGTCCGATCGCTGCGCACCGCACACCGATTTCCAGCACGTCGTCGAACCGCGCCGGTGCCATGTACTCGATGGTCGCCTTGCGAGCGAACAGTTCGCGCCCGTCGCGCGCCTGCTGCAGGACATCCGGCAAGCCGGTGGCTCGCCAGTACTCGGTGAAGGCGACATCGAAATACGTCAGGTAATGACCGTTGAAGACGATCGCCTGCATGTCGACCTCTGACCAGCGCACGCGTAGCGGATGAAAAAACGCAAAATCTTCTCGTGCCATGGTGTATTCAGCTTTTACGCTGAGATTGAACGTCGATCAGAATCCGGATGGCGTGACACGTCGGCCCGAACCGGACACCCGCAACGCAAACCAGTGCAACGGCGCACGTCGGCATCGCGGTGGCACGCTACGGCAGGAATCCCCGGATCAACCGGTTCACCCGTTCCGGCTGCTCATGGATCACCCAGTGCGAGCCATCGGGGATGCGCTGCACCTGCAGGTCGGTGACGACTTGTTCCAGCCCGTCGAGCAGCGTCGCCGGCAGAGCGATGTCGGCCTCACCCCAGATGACCCGGGTCGGGACCGTGACCGTAAAGTCCTCAGGCTTGAGGTCCATCTTCAGCGGCCCAAGGTTGGTCGTCGTCGGTGGATGCGCCGGCGTCGCCCGGTAATAGTTGACACCGCCGCGCAGGCCGCGCTTCCAGGCAGCGTGATAGCGTTCCCGCGTCGGGCCGCTGAACCAGTCGGCCGAGACCTGGCCCATCTTTACAAAAAACCCTTCGAGCAGCTTGAAGTCATCCTTCGCCAACGCTGCCTCGGAGCCATCGGCGCGCAGCCAGTTCATGTAGTCGCTGGCTTTTTGCTGCGCCGGATCGGTGGCCAGCGCCTTCAGAAAAAGATACGGATGCGGCGCGTTGATGATGATCAGCCGCTCCAGCAACTGCGGCTTCGCCAGCGCCAGCGCCCAGGCGATCGCGCCGCCCCAGTCGTGCGCCACCAGCACGCAGGTCTGGTAACCGAGATGCCCGATCAGCCGCTCGAGGTCATCGATGATGTGGCGCGCCTTGTAGGCCGCCAGGTCGTTCGGCATGTCCGACAGATTGAAGCCGCGCAGGTCCGGCGCGACTGCAAAATGGTCGGCGCCGAATTCTTCGAGCTGCGCATGCCACTCGTACCAGAATTCCGGAAAGCCATGCAGGAACAGCATCAGAGGCTTGCCCTTTTCGCCTGCGCTGGCATAGTGCAGACGGGTGCCATTGCCCAGTGTGGCGAACTGCTGGTCGCGAATCGTGACAGTCGTGGCGCTCATGTGCAGGATCCCCTGGTTGGTAAGTGAATGGGTGAGTGCGTCGTAGGTAAGTGCGTCGTCGGACAGTGCGTAACGCCGAATCCGCGCGCCGCTTCAGCCCGCCTGCAGCTTCGTGCGCAGCATCTCGCGGATATGCGGCACGGCGGCGTACGGATCGCCAGGATTGCGGATCGTGACGATTTCTTCCATCCGCTGTTGCACGTTTGCCAGCGCCTGCGGATGCGAATAGATGTAGAACTGCCCGGCGTCGATCGCTTCGAACGTCATGCCTGCGACATCGGCGGCCGACACCTTGCCGGAACTGACCGCCTTCTCGGACATCGCCTGGGCAGCACGCTGGCTCGCGGTCGCCGGCACCGGCGCATTCTGCACATCCTCCGGACGGTTGCGATGCGAATGGCTGATCCCGGTCGGCACGAAGTACGGACAGAGCACCGACGCGCCGATCGGCGCATCGACCAGCTTCAGGTCCTGGTAGAGCGACTCCGACAGCGACACCACCGCATGCTTGGAGACGTTATAGATACCCATGGTCGGCGCATTGAGCAAGCCGGCCATCGACGCCGTGTTGACGATGTGGCCCTGGTACGACGGATCCTTTTGCGCGCATGCCAGCATCAGCGGCGTGAAGATGCGCATGCCATGGATGACGCCCCACAGGTTCACGCCGAGCACCCATTCCCAGTCGGCCTGGGTGTTTTCCCAGATGAGGCCTCCGGCGCCGACACCGGCGTTGTTGAACAGCAGATGCACTGCGCCGAAACGTGCCATGGTGGCATCGGCCAGTGCCTGCACCGCGTCCGCAGTGCGGACATCGCAGCGCATCGCCAGGACTTCGGCGCCGGCTGCTTCGAGTTCGGCGCGGGCGCTGTCGAGCGCATCCTGCTGCACGTCGGCCAGCACCAGCTTCATGCCGCGCGCTGCACCGACACGGGCGAATTCGAGACCGAAACCGCTTGCGCCACCGGTGATGACGGCGACCTTGCCCTTGTAATCGTTCATGCTGTTCCCTGGTTTTTGTTAAGTCGGATTCTGCAGGCCGCGCCGATCATCCTGGCAACCGGCCCGCCGCGCTTTTGCGTCGCTTTTGCGTCGCTTATGCCAGCTTGACGACCTGCTTGCCGAAGTTCTTGCCCTTGAGCAGGCCGATGAAGGCCTGCGGTGCGGCAGCCAGTCCCTCGGCCACCGATTCGCGAAACTTGAGCTTGCCGGTTGCAACCAGGGTGCCGAGTTCGCCCAGTCCCTGCGGCCAGAGCTCGATGTGCTCCGAGACGATGAAGCCGCGCATGGTCAGGCGCATCGTCAGGAAATTACGCACGTTGGAAATCGTCATCGGTTCGCCGTCGTAGCCCGAGATCAGGCCGCACAGGGCGATCCGGCCGAAGGGATTCATGCGCGCCAGGCAAGTGTCGAAAATCTTGCCGCCGACATTTTCGAAAATGCCGTCGATGCCGTCCGGCGTTGCAACCTTCAGGTCGGCTTCGAGGTTACCTGCCTTGTAGTCGATGCAGGCATCGAAGCCGAGTTCATCGACCACGTAGGCGCATTTTTCCGCACCGCCGGCAATCCCGACCACGCGGCAGCCGCGCAATTTAGCGAGCTGGCCAACCACGCTGCCGACCGCGCCGCTGGCCGCCGAGACGACCACGGTCTCACCGGCTTTCGGGGCAATGATCTGGGTCAGCCCGTACCAGGCGGTCATCCCCGGCATGCCGACCGCACCGAGGTATGCCGACAGCGGGATGTGCGTGGCATCGACCTTGCGTAGCAGTGTGCCGTCGCAGATGCCCATGTCGGCCCAGCCGAGCATGCCGACCACGGTATCGCCGACCGCATACTTCGGATGCTTCGATTCGACCACTTCGCCGACGGTGCCGCCGATCATGGTTTCACCCACGACTTGTGGCGCAGCGTAGCTCTTGACGTCTTCCATCCGCATGCGCATGTAGGGGTCGAGCGAGAGGTAATGGTTGCGCACCAGGACTTCGCCATCCTTCAGCGGTGCAGTGGAGACGGATTCGAGCCGGAAATTCTCGGGAACGACTTCGCCCTTCGGACGGGAAGCGAGGACGACGCGGTTGTAGTTGATCATCGGTCAGGTGCTTTCAGGTTGGGTGCATCGGGTTGCGCAGGTGGCGCATCACATTCGTTACGGACGTCGAGGATAGTGATGCGATCCTGTCGGTCTGGGCATCCGGCACGCTGCGTCTCTGCGCCGTGCCTGTGAAATCAGGCATCGCCGGAGGGCGTCGCCTTCGCATCATGAAGATCGACGCCCAGCTTCCTGGCCGCCTCGGTTCGTTTCAGATATTTGAAGGTGCCCATCGCCTTGGCGACCAGCTTGTCGCCGTTCCACAGTTCGCCTTCACAAAATACCATGGTCGTGGAACGATGGAATGCCTTGCCCTTGGCGACGATGCGCGAACCCTCGTAGCCACCGGGCTGCATGAAACTGGTCTTCATCTCGACCGTGACGCCGCCGCGCGAATCGGGGTCGAGCGAACGCCCGGCCATCGACATGACCACATCGAGCAAGGTCATCGTGATCCCGCCATGGGCGACATGCCAGCTGTTGAGATGGCGCTTGTGCAGCGTCAGCGCGACCTGCGCCTCGCCGTTGCCCATGCCAAGGAACTCGACGCCCAGATCGCTGAGAAACGGGATATCGGAAGGAAACGGTTGCGGTGCCGAATCCGCCGTCAGGAGTGCCATCGCGCGAACTGGCTCAGACTGCGGACACGCCGCCATCGACCGCCAGGATCTGGCCGGTGATGTGCTTGCCGGCGTCGGAGGCAAACAGCAGCGCCGCGCCCTTCAAGTCTTCATCGTCGCCCAGACGCAGCAGCGGCGCATGCGCGGCCAACTCTTCACGGCCGAGCTTTTCCAGCACGCCCTTGGTCATCTTCGACGGGAAGAAACCTGGTGCGACCGCGTTCACCGTGATGCCGTAGCGGCCCCACTCGCCCGCCAGCGTGCGGGTGAAGTTGACCACTGCACCCTTGGAGGTGTTGTAGGCGATCGTATGCATCGTGTTGGGACCGTTGCCGAACAGTCCGGCGATCGAGGCGACATTGACGATGCGGCCGTACTGTCGCGGGATCATCGACGCCTTGCCGACCGCCTGCGAGAGCATGAAGATGCTGCGGATGTTCAGGTTCATGACCTTGTCCCAGGCTTCGATCGGATGGTCTTCGGCCGGTGCGCCCCAGGTGGCGCCGGCGTTGTTGACCAGGATGTCGATATGGCCGAGGCGCTTCATGGTTTCCGCCACCAGCGGTGCGATGCTCGACTCTTGCGACAGGTCGGCGGCGATCGCGCTGGCCACGATTCCCTTTGCCTTCAAGTGGGCGACGGCTTCGTCGAGTTCCGATTGCTTGCGGGATGAGATCACGATCTTGGCGCCCTGCTCGCCAAGCGCTTCGGCGATCTGCAGGCCGAGCCCGCGTGAACCACCTGTCACCAGCGCAGTGCGGCCGGTGAGGTCGAAAAGTTGTTGAATCGTGCGCATGTCGTCTCCTGTTATCTGTTTTTTAAGTGCGGGCAAATCGGCGCTGCGGGTGAAACATGGATGTCAGCAGCTTTCGAGCAGCTCCTGCACCTTCCGGATGTTGGTGGCGTGGTCGGCGCCTTCCGCATGATCCTTTAACGTCCACATGACGACATGGCGCAGCATCAGAACCACCCATCCTGCATGTCGAGCGTGGTGGTGTCGATGCTTTCCAGCAGAGCCAGTTGCGAATCGATCTTCGGCAGTTCCCACTTGTAGAAATACGCGCAGGCTTGCAGCTTGCCGCGGTAGAAACCGAGGTCGTGCGGATTCATTTTCTCGGTCTCCTTGTCCTTGTCGACGGCCTTCAGTGCCTGCTCCAGCCAGATCCATGCAACCACCATGTGGCCGAATGCTTCGAGGTAGAGCGAGGCGTTGGCCAGCGTCCGGTTGGCATCGCCGACAGCATGCAGTGTGGCGGTGACTTCGGCGATCCGGTTAAGGGCGGCCGACAGCGCCTCGGCATACGCCTGCAGTTGCTGCCGCTTGCGCGCCATCGCGATGGTCCGGTGCATTTCGAGCTTCAGCGCCGCGAAGGCCGCGCCGCTCTGCATCGTGACCTTGCGGCCCAGCAGATCCAGACCCTGGATACCGTGGGTGCCTTCATGGATCGGATTGAGGCGGTTGTCACGATAGAACTGCTCGACGTTGTATTCGCGCGTGTAGCCGTAGCCGCCATGCACCTGGATCGCCAGGTTGTTCGCTTCCAGGCACCATTGCGAGGGCCAGGATTTCGCGATCGGGGTCAGGATGTCGAGCAGCAGCGTGGCATGCTTGCGCGCTTCGGGCGAAGGATCGGTGCGTTCGTCGTCGACCAGTTTCGAACAGTAGAGTGCCAGCCCGAGGCCGCCTTCGACATAGGATTTCTGCGCCAGCAGCATGCGCCGTACATCGGTGTGTTCGATGATCGGCAACTGCGGCTGGGCGGGGTCCTTGTTCAGCGGATGCCGGCCCTGCGGACGGGTGCGCGCGTAATCGAGCGCATGCAGATAGCCGGTGTAGCCGAGCATGACTGCGCCGAGTCCGACGCCGATGCGCGCCTCGTTCATCATGTGGAACATGTTGGCCAGGCCGCGATGCACCTCGCCGACCAGGTAGCCGATCGCGCCGGCCTTGCCTTGCGGCTTGAACTTGCCTTCGCCGAAATTGAGCAGGCAGTTGGTGGTGCCGCGATAGCCCATCTTGTGATTCAGGCCCGCCAGCACGACGTCGTTGCGCTCGCCCAGCGATCCATCCGCATCGACCAGGATCTTGGGCACGATGAACAGCGAGATTCCCTTCACGCCCGGGATCAGCTTGCCGTCCGGACCAGGCACCTTGGCCAGCACCAGGTGGACAATATTTTCGGAAAGCTCGTGTTCGCCGGCCGAGATCCACATCTTGTTGCCGGTCAGGCGGTAAGTGCCATCAGCCTGCGGTTCGGCGCGCGTGACGATGTCCGACAGGCTCGATCCAGCCTGCGGCTCGGACAAGCACATGGTGCCGAAGAACCGGCCTTCCAGCATCGGCTTGACGAAGGTTTCAATCTGCTCGGGCGTGCCGCATTTGAGGAGGGTATTCGAATTGCCGATCGTCAGGAACGGATACGACGAGGTGCCGACATTGGCGCCCTTGAAATAGGCAAAGCCGGCCTTCTCGACCACCACCGGCAATTGCATGCCGCCGCGCTCGTAGTCCTGGCCGGCCGCCATCAGACCGGCCGCGGAAAACACATCCAGTGCCGCCTTCACTTCCGGGATCATCTGCACGTGCTCGCCGTCGAAATGCGGCTCGTGCTGATCGTTCTTCTTGTTGTGCGGCGCGAACAGATCGCTGGCAATCTGTTCGCAGGTATCAATTGCCGCATCGAAGGTTTCACGGGAATGATCGGCGTAACGCGTGCGGCTGGTGAGCTGCTCCACGTCGAGCCATTCATACAGCATGAAATCGAGATCGCGGCGGGACAGTATTTTCGATTGCATGGCCGACTTCCGCTGGTTAGTGGCAAACCTCGAAGAGACCGGCTGCACCCTGGCCGCCGCCGATGCACATGGTCACGACCACGTACTTGGCGCCGCGGCGCTTGCCTTCGATCAGCGCGTGCCCGGTCAGTCGCGCACCGGATACGCCATACGGATGACCGACCGCGATCGCGCCACCGTTGACGTTCAGGCGGTCCAGCGGGATGCCGAGCGTGTCGGCGCAATACAGCACCTGCACGGCGAACGCTTCGTTCAATTCCCACAGGTCGATGTCCTCGACCTTGAGACCGGCTTTTTTCAGCAGCTTCGGAATCGCGAAGACCGGACCGATGCCCATCTCGTCAGGTTCACAGCCAGCGATCGCAAAACCACGGAAGATGCCCAGCGGCTGCAGACCCTTGGCTTCGGCGACCTTGCTGCTCATGACGATGGCAACCGATGCGCCGTCGGAAAACTGGCTGGCGTTACCGGCCGAAATGACACCGCCAGGCACCGCCGAACGGATCTTCGAGACGGCTTCGATCGTGGTGTCGCCACGGATGCCTTCATCGGCCGAGATCGTGACTTCGCGCGAAACCAGCATGCCGGTCGCCTTGTCGGCCACACCCATGATGGTCGTCATCGGCGCGATCTCGTCGTTGAATTTGCCGGCGTTCATGGCGGCAAAGGCGCGCTGCTGGCTCTGCACGCCATAGGCATCCTGGCGCTCGCGGCTGATGTTGTAGCGCTTGGCGACGGTCTCGGCGGTCTGCAGCATCGGCCAGTACAGCTCCGGCTTGTTTTGCTTGAGCCAGACTTCGGCGATCATGTGGTGGTTGGCTTCCTGCTGCACGCAGGAGATCGACTCGACGCCGCCGGCGGCGTAGATGTCGCCCTCGCCGGCGATGATGCGCTGGGCGGCGGTGGCGATCGTCTGCAGGCCCGACGAACAGAAACGGTTGATCGTCATGCCGGCTGTGGTGACCGGGCAGCCGGCGCGCAACGCGATCTGGCGTGCGATGTTGCTGCCGGTCGCGCCCTCAGGCGTGGCGCAGCCGATGATCAGATCTTCGACTTCGGCCGGATCGATCTTCGCGCGCTCGATCGCCGCTTTCGTTGCATGACCGCCGAGCGTTGCGCCATGGGTCATGTTGAAGGCGCCCTTCCATGATTTTGCAAGCGCGGTGCGGGCGGTAGATACGATGACGGCGTCGGTCATGAAGGTCTCCTGATGGTCTGACAATGTTGTTATAGGGGGTGGCGAATCTTGCAGTGCAACGGCGAGTATGGCAACGAGAGGAGCGGTGAGAATAGCATAAGATTAGTACGGTCGTTCGCAAAATTGAGGGCTCTTTTTGCGTGGTTCTCGGCCACCCGCCCAAGCTGTCTTGGCATTGCGTGCCCTGCTTTTCTGTAAGGCTGCGTCAGTTTGCAGCAAGCCCCGCGTAAGGTTCGAGTTGCACACTCCGGAAGTGCGTTTCGGATCATTCCGGTCGAGCCTGTGCAAATTGCTGGTTGCAGCATCACGGCAACAATGCACCGGACATGCGTCCAAAGAGACCGCATTCTGCATTTAACTATAAAGAAGGAGACAGCATGGCCTCAATACCCTCCGCAGTACCAGTCGGAAACCGCGGCATCACCGCGGAAGAACGCAAGGTCATCTTTGCGTCATCACTCGGCACCGTGTTCGAATGGTACGACTTTTATCTCTACGGTTCGCTCGCCGCGATCATTGCCAAGCAGTTCTTCGCCGGCACCGATCCGAATACCGGTTTCATTTTCGCGCTGCTGGCGTTTGCTGCCGGCTTCATCGTCCGCCCGTTCGGCGCACTTGTGTTCGGCCGCCTCGGCGACATGATCGGCCGTAAGTACACCTTCCTGGTCACCATCCTGATCATGGGCGCCTCCACCTTCATCGTCGGCCTGCTGCCGGGCTATGCCTCGATCGGCATCGCCGCACCGGTAATCCTGATCACGCTGCGTATCCTGCAGGGCCTCGCGCTCGGCGGTGAATACGGCGGCGCCGCTACCTACGTGGCCGAGCATGCACCGGAAGGCAAGCGCGGCTCCTTCACGTCGTGGATCCAGACAACGGCGACGATGGGCCTGTTCCTGTCGCTGCTGGTGATTCTCGGCGTGCGTACCGCCGTCGGCGAAGCTGCATTTGCCGACTGGGGATGGCGCATTCCGTTCCTGGTCTCGATCTTCCTGCTGGCCGTCTCGGTCTGGATCCGCCTGTCGATGAATGAATCGCCGGCGTTTGCCAAGATGAAAGCAGAAGGCACGACCTCGAAAGCGCCGCTGTCGGAAGCATTTGGCCAGTGGAAGAACCTGAAGATCGTGATCCTGGCGCTGGTCGGCCTGACCGCCGGCCAGGCCGTGGTCTGGTATACCGGTCAGTTCTACGCGCTGTTCTTCCTGACCCAGACCCTCAAGGTCGACGGCGCCACTGCCAACATCCTGATCGCCCTGGGGCT
>JACMOV010000110.1 GCA_014377845.1 Herminiimonas sp. | reverse complement strand
ATTCGATTGTGGTATGCCGAAAAAATGACATACCCACTGAGCACGAAGAACAAGTCGACGAAAATATAGCCGTTTCTTATAACCGTCAGCCAGTGACTGCCCGTCGGAACAAGCTTCAGGTCGTAGAGATGAAAAAGCGCGACGAGAATGGCGGCAGACCCGCGTACGCCTTCGAATGCCTTGATCGGGCCGCTCGACATCTGCGAGTGACCGACTATTTACAACGCGCCACGACCGCAAACTGCTCATACCGCGTATCGTCGAAGTAATCGGCAAATACCCGAAACAAGATCCGTCGTGCGAGCGAATATCCCCACGCGGATTCGTTGATGCCTTCGATCCGGTCGATCGCATAACCACTTTGCTCGAAGAGCCGCGGGATACTTTTTTGGGTAAAGAAACGCAAATGCGTCCTGTCCCGCACGCCAACCGCTTCGTAACGAAAATCCTTCTCCCGAACGATGTGCACGAGGTTGTCGATGTGGCGCAGATTGGGAATCGAGGCGACCACCACCCCACCCGGCTTGAGTTTTTTCGCGGCGATTCGCAATGCCACGGACGGATCGGGAATATGTTCCAGCACGTCGTTGAAGACGATCGCGTCGAAATGGCCGTCCGGTACCTGCTCCTGCGCAAAATACCCTGTAACGACGTGATCAAGATGGCGCCCTGCCTCGGCCGCCGTTGCCGGATCCGCCTCGATGCCCCACACCGTGGCGATCCCGCTGTCCTTGAGCATCCTGCCGAACGCGCCGGTATGACAGCCCACGTCGAGAACACAGGCGCATCCGTTCGGAATGAATTTCAACATCTCGTGGCGAGCAACATCGGGATACGGAGACGATACGACGGATCTTGGCATGATGGAATCCCTGACTTTTGAGTGTGCGACATCGTAGACGGGCAATCGCACGTCGGGATAGCGTAAGCGCAAAAACTTGTCTAGAAATTAACTATACCGCGACTCCTGCCTGGGCAGATGGTTGGTATTTGACCATCTCGCATTCGATTAGACGGCAGAGAAGCAAAAATTCGACTCATCAGTTTTGGCCGCGATGGCGGACGATCCGACGGTCCTGCATCTGGGTACAAAGCGGCTGGACGCCTGCTTCAGCTCGCGCCGGTAGGTTTCCGTCGGTGTGAAGAATTGTCGACCCAGCGCGCGCCGTTGTACGTGACGATCACAGAAGAGACGATCATGGCCGCGCTTTTCCCCTTTCTGCCGCGGCACGCTGCCTGCCGAGATTGGTTCCTAGCTCGAAAATGGAAGCAGCCCGAGCTCACGCGTTCCCAGTCCCGCCATGCTGCCGGTCTCGACCCAGCTTTTGGGCGACCGCTGCAATGCGCTGAAGCCAGCGGCATCTTGAATCGCACCGTGCGGTACCAGCCTGGAGCGCAGGTTATGCAGGGCGAGCAGTTCGACTGCAATATCGAATGGAAAACCCTTGCGATCGAACCGCTTGGTATCGATCATCAGCTCGCTCAGGTATTTGTCGCATTCGACGTAGTTGTCCCAGCAGGCGGCAAGCTTGTTGACGATGCGGGGAAACGCCTTCGCGAGTTTGACCGGCCGGTCCGCGGTCGGCAGGCCTTCCCACCATTTGAATACCTCGGGGCCGGGCCTTGTCGATTCAGAAGTGCGCCGCCGCAGATGGTCGAATTCAGGATTGTGCATGCTGTCTCCTTCAGGCAGTCTTGATTGTCATTGCCGCCTCGATAATTGCCATGGAAACATAAAAATGCGTCGTAAGGAATTGAATTTTTGAAATCTTGCAATGTTTAACGTAAACTCTGCGCGGTAATTTTCAGTCTCCGCATGCTGCTCCCAACGTTCACGATCCTTTTCTGCTGCACCCTCGCGGCGAGTGCGTCCTTGCATTGGCTTCACTATGCCGTGCCGGCTTATTACGTCGTTCTTGGCTGCACCACATTTCTGGTCTATCGGTCGGACAAGGTGGCCGCACGAGCCAATCGGCTCCGCACCCGCGAATCGACGCTGCACCTGCTCGGGGTTGCGGGTGGCTGGCCCGGCGCCCTGCTCGCGCAACGATGGCTCCGGCACAAGTCGTCGAAGCTGGCGTTTCAACGGACATTCCGGATGACCGTGATCCTCAATTGCGGCGTCCTTGCCCTGTGCTTTACGCCAGCCGGCCGAAACCTCGTGGGATCGCTGCTGTCGACGTGATCGGCCGCGCGCAAAATTCGCTTGGTCGTGCGTCGTCCTGGCAGGCCGAACAATATTGGATGACGCACATACGATCGCTCCGCCGACTTGGTATCATCCGCCACCAGACGCGGTGGTCACAACCCGCCCGCACGCCGCTTCCCTCCCTGCAATGACAAGGACATCCCCGCAAGTGCCGATTGCCTCGAACGAACTCGTTGCCCCCCCCGGATCAGATTACCGGACCCGCACCAGCCGCACATCGGTCTTGACGCAGGCAATTGCAGGCGCGTTGCTGTGCACCCTGAGCGTGTCGGCCCATGCCGCCTACAAGGTCGAGATCGATGCGCCCAAGCCATTGAAGGCGCTGTTGTCGGAATTCCTGGACCTGGTGCGCTACAAGGACCGATCCGACCTCGACAATGCACAGATCGAGTTCATGATTTCGACCCTGCCGGACCAGGTCACGAAGCTGGCATCGACAGAGGGGTATTTCACGCCGAAAACGGTGGTGAAGGTCGACAAGGATCAGAACGCGACCACCGTGCACGTGACGGTCGATCCCGGCAAGCGTACCACCGTAGCAAAACTGGACTTGCAGATCGCCGGAGCTGCAGAGGCGGAATCGCCACGCCAGGTCGAGAGTGCGCGCGCCGCCTGGCGGCTGACGCCTGGTGCGCCATTTCGCCAGGAAGACTGGACCGACAGCAAGCAGGAGACGCTGCGTATCCTGCGCACCAGCCGCTATGCCGCCGCCGAGCTGCGCAATGCGCGGGCCAGCATCAATCCGGAACTGAGCGAAGCCAGCCTGGAAGCCGCCTACGACAGCGGTCCTGCCTTTACGCTGGGGCCGTTGACCATCAACGGCACGCTGCGTTATCCGGAGCAGATCATCCGCAACATCAACCCGCTTCGCCCCGGCGAGCAGTACAGCGAGGCACGCCTGCTGGAGCTGCAGCGCCTGATCCAGCGCACGCCCTATTTCAGCAATGCCGTGATCGAAATCGCACGCGACCGCGGCAATCCGCTGCTGGCGCCGGTCAACGTGCGGGTGACGGAATTCCCGACCCAGCAGATCCGCGGCGGTGCCGGTTACACCACCGACACCGGGGCGCATGTCGACGGCGTCTACTCGCATAACAATGTGTTCGGCAAGGCCTGGGTGTTCGAAGGCCAGGCCCGGATCGAACAGCGCCGCCAGTTCGGCGCACTCGACCTGTCGATGCCGCCGGATGGCAGCGCGTTCGTCAACAACATTCATTCGTCTTTCGAACGCACGACCCTGCAAGGCGTCGACCTGCGCAGCCGTCGCGCGGGCGTGCGGCGATCGCGCAGCACCGACAAGGCCGACTTTGCCTACACCGTCGAGTATTACAACGACCAGTTGCGGCAGGTCGACGGCGCGAGCCTGCCGCCGGACACGATCGTGCAGCCCGGTTCGCACCAGGCGGTGGTGGCCGGCGTCGCCTGGACCCGCCGCCAGCTGGACAATCTCCTGTTTCCGCGGGATGGGAACGTGGTTTCCGTGGAACTCGGCGCGGCGCTCAAGGGGCTGCTGACCGACCAGACCTTCGTGCGCGCCTATGGACGCGGCCAGAAATATTTTCCGGTCGGCGTACGGGATGTCGTACTGCTGCGCGCCGAACTCGGCGCAGTCGTCGCGAAGGGCGGCAACTCGTCGATTCCGGCGTCGCTGCTGTTTCGCGCCGGCGGTACCGATTCCGTGCGCGGCTACAGTTATCGCAGCATCGGCAACGAGAGTAACGGTACCGTCTATCCGACCCGTTACCTGGCCACCGGCAGCGCCGAATACCAGCACTGGCTCAATGAGCAGTGGGGCGCGGCGGCGTTCTACGATGTCGGCACCGCCACCGACAACTGGCGCGACAAGCAATTCTTCCAGGCCGTCGGCGGTGGCGCGCGCTGGCGCAGCCCGGTCGGCACGATCAACGCCGATCTCGGCTACGGCCTGCAGCGCCACCAGATCCGGCCGCATCTTTCGCTAGGCGTGGCGTTCTGAAGATGGCGCCGCCGCCGCCCCCGTCCCCCTCGCCCCGCGCTGCCGCCACGCGTGAAGCGCGGATCAGCCGCGTGCGCTGGCTGCGCGCCAGCGCGATCGCGCTCGGCATCCTGATTGCGTCGGTCATCGCCGCCGGTGTCGCCGGCATTGCGACCGAATGGGGCGCGCGATCGATCTGGCATATCGTCGGCCGCGTCCTGCCTGGAACGCTGTCAGGCACCATCACCGGCGGCACGCTGGCAGATGGTCTCGACATGCGCGACGTCGTATACAAGGACCATGACCGCACCGTCCGCATCGACCGTCTCGCGGCGCGCTGGCAGCTTGCGCTTGCACCACGCCGCCTGACGATCGCCACGCTGGAAATCGGTCAGGCCGACGTGACGCTCGTGCCCTCGCCACCCAAGCCGCTGACGCTGCCGACGCGGATCGCCCTGCCGCTGCCGATCGAACTACAGCGCGCGCACATCGCCGGGGTGATCCTGCATCAGGGCGCCTCGACCACCCAATATGACGACATCCTCCTGAGCGCCGGTTCGGACGGCCTGCGCCACCGGCTGAAACTGGACAATGCGATCACGCCGTTCGGCGCCTTGCAGGCGACCGTGCGCCTCGGCGGGGCGCCACCCTTCGCCATCGAAGGCAGCGCCGGCCTGGTGACCCTGTTCCAGAAGCAGCGCTACGACCTCGACGCGACGTTCAAGGGAACGCTGGCAGCGCTCGGCGTGAACCTGCGCGGCAGCGGTGGCGCCCTCACCGGCAGCGCCGATATCGATGCCACGCCATTCGACCCGGTGCCGTTTCGCCGCGTGCGCATCGACTTCGCGCATGTCGATCCAAAGGTCTACAGCGCCTCCGCCCCGCATGCGGACCTGACGATTCGCGGCACACTGGCGCCGGTCGCCGCCACCCCCGGCACACCGCGCCTGACCGACCTCTCGAAGCTGGTGGTGAGCGGCCCGCTGACGATCAGCAACGCTGCACCCGGACCAATCGACAAGGGCTTGCTGCCCGTGGTGTCGGGTCAAGCGGATGTAACGCTGGACCCGACGCGGCAGCAGTTGAGGACATTCCAGCTCCGGCTTCCCGGCAATGCGACGGTCGCCGGCAGCGGCGAGTTGCGCGGCGCGGACGGCAACTTCAAGCTGCAGGTCGCCGCGCTGGATCTGCACGCGCTGCATTCGGCGCTCAAGCCGACCCAGTTGGCCGGCCCGATCGACATCGGTCTGACCAAGGGCACGCAAACCATCGTGGCGGCGCTGACATCGACATCACTGGCAATCAACGCCGATGCGCTGATCGACGCGCAGCAAGTAGTGTTGCGTTCGGCCCGGCTGCAGGCAGCGGCATCCCAACTGAATCTGACCGGGTCGCTGGCGCGCGATGTCACGGCCAGCTATGCGGTCAAGGGCGCACTCAAGGACTTCGATCCGGCGCTGGTGTTGCAGCAGGTGCAGACCGCCCCCGCCAGCACGAGCGGCAAGCATGCCGTCAAGCCCAGGGCCGCGGCGCCGGTGCATGCCCGTATCAACATGGATTTCGATGCCAGCGGCGCATTGCAGCCGGCGCTTGCGGCAAAGCTGCACTTCGGCATTCATGACAGTGTCTATAACAACCTGCCGATGACCGGCGGCGGCGATCTGCAGATTCTCGGCCAGCGGCTGGTGTCGAGCAATGCGAGCGTGTCGATCGCCGGCAATGACGTCGCGATCAAGGGCAGCTTCGGCGCGTCCACCGACCGGCTCGATTTCCGGATCGCGGCGCCAGCGCTGGACCGGCTCGGGTTCGGCCTGGCCGGACTGGCGCAGGCGCAGGGACGGCTGGCGGGCACGATTGCGCACCCGGTGATCGATGCGACCTACAAAGCGCGCGGCTTGGTGATCGGCGCGAACCGACTGGCCCTGCTCGGCGGCGAAGCCCATGTCGACGGCGTCCCCGGCGAAAATCCGAATGCGAAGGTGATCCTGACGGTCAACGCCGAGGGCATACATGCCGCCGCCGCCGCCGTCGACCTCGACAGGTTCGACGCACGCATCAACGGCACCTACGCGCGGCATACGATCGATCTCACGGCGTTGGGTAGCCTGAGCGGCCAGCCGCTGGCGCTGACCGTGGCGGCGCAGGGCAGCATCAAGCTACAGGAACAAGGCTATGCATGGGACGGCGCGGTGCGCACGCTCGACAATCGTGGCGTGCCGCGGGTTGCCATCGGCGCGCCGCTGACGCTCAAGGTTGCCCCGGGCCGGATTACGCTGGGCGCTACCCGCCTGACCCTCGGCCCGGCCGACATCGATCTGAAGGGCTTCGAATACGGCCCCGGCCTGATCCGCTCGGAGGGCGCATTCAACGGATTGCAGGTGGCCGACCTGCTGGAGCTGCGGCGCAAGTTCACCGCGGCGCCAGCACCGGTGAAGACCAGCCTCGCGCTCGACGGCAGCTGGAAGTTCAGCCTGGCCGAGACCGCCACCGGCTTTCTGCAAATCGCGCGGCGCGGCGGTGATATCGTCGCCGCCACGCCGTACGGCGAAAGTGCGCTCGGCATCAATGCCCTGCGGCTGCGCGCCGATCTGCAGGGCACGAGCGCCGCGATCACGACCAACTTCGGCGCGACGCGCATCGGCACGCTCGCGGCACAGGGCACGATCGGGCTGATCCGGTCTGGCGGCGGTCTGACCGTGGGTGCGGCGTCACCGCTGGCGGCAACCGTGACTGGCGCGATGCCGCAATTGCGCAGTCTTGGCGTGCTGGCCGGGCCCCAGGTCGCGCTCGACGGCAGCATCAGCCTGAATCTGGCCGCCACCGGCTCGGTCGGCGCGCCCAGGTTCTCCGGCAACGTCAATGGCGACCGGCTGGCGCTGACCCTGTTCGACCAGGGCGTGCGGTTGAAAGACGGCACTGCGCGCATCACGCTGGACAACAACTTTGTCGATCTGCGCGAAGTGGTATTCCATGGCGGCAGCGGCACGTTGCGCGCGACCGGCCGGATTCCGCTGGAGCCGACCGGACAGGACCTGACCGCCCTGATCACGGCGGAGCGGCTCGAACTGCTGAGCGATCCGTCGCGCCAGTTGACGTTGTCCGGACAGGCACGGATGGCGAACGTCGGCCAGCAGTTGCAGGTGACCGGTAGGTTCACGGTCGACAGGGCGCTTTTCACCCTGCCCGACAAGGCGGCGCCGCAACTGAGCGACGACGTGGTGATCGTGCATCAGGGCGCAGCGCCGAAAAAGCCGCTGGTGCTGGCGCCACCGCCGCTGCCCGCGGCGCCCAAACCCGCCAGCATGGCGAGCCTGCTGCCGCCGCGTGTCAACGTCACGATCGATCTGGGCAACAGCTTTCGCTTCAAGGGCGCCGGCGCCGATCTGTTCCTGGCAGGTGCACTGGACGTGCGCAGCGGTCCGAACCAGCCGCCGCAGGCATTCGGCACGGTGCGCGTGGTCAGCGGCGTCTACGAAGCGTTCGGCGCCAAGCTGGCGATCGAGCGCGGACTGATCACGTTCCAGGGCGGCTTCGAGAATCCAAGCATCAACATCCTTGCCATGCGGCGTAATCAGGCGGTGCCTGCCGGGGTGCAGGTTACCGGCACGGTACGCCAGCCACGGCTGGACCTGACATCGGAGCCGAACCTGCCCGAAGAAGAAAAACTGTCCTGGCTGGTGTTCGGCCACGCCAGCAGCGCTACTGCCGGTTCCGGCCAGGCGCAGGGCGCGGTGCAGAGCGCCGCCCTGGGCCTGCTCAACAAATTCGGCGGCTCGAGCATCGCCAATCGGGTCGGGCTCGACCAGCTTTCGATCGGCGCCAGCGAATACGGCAAGACCGGCGCGCAGGTCGTCAATCTCGGCAAGGAAATTTCGAACCGTCTCTACGTCGGTTATGAACAAGGCCTGGCCGGAGCCAGCAGCGTCGTCAAGCTCACCTACGAGATGACACAGAACTGGTCCCTGGTGGTGCGCGGTGGTGCGGTGACGGGCATGGATGTGCTCTACAGCAGGCGCTTCGACAAGCTGACCGGCAAGCCGCCGACGCCTTGATCGCGGGATTATCGACGCCATCGCAACGCATCGGTACGGCTCGATGCGGCCATAGGTGCAATCGGAAGTCGCCGATAGCACGCCTCGTCTGATAAACTGATGTCCAAAACTACGGAGGCGCCATCCCCTTCCGTCCGGACAGTCCGCTCGACCACCACGGTTCCGATGCACGCAGACGATCGACCGGCCGCGACCCGGCCCGACTGATCGCCTGTGCAGCGCGCCTGTAAGGCGTGACCGATCCGTCCCGATCAAAACAACACACGAGGCTAGACAGCATGACTGCAACTCCACGCACCACCTGCAACCGGCTCCAGGTCGCCACCGTCCTGTACCGCTTCATCGAAGACAAGGTCCTGCCCGGCACCGGTGTCGCCAGCGCCACGTTCTGGAGCGGTTTCGACGCGCTGGTGCACGACCTGACGCCGAAGAACGCCGCGCTGCTGGCCGAGCGCGATCGCCTGCAGGCCGACCTCGACACATGGCACCGCGCGCATCCCGGCCCGATCACCGACATGCCCGCCTACCGCGCGCACCTGGAAGCCATCGGTTACCTGATGCCGCAACCGAAGGATGTCACTGCCGACACGACCAACGTCGATGCCGAACTGGCGATCCAGGCCGGACCGCAACTGGTGGTGCCGGTGCTTAATGCGCGTTATGCCTTGAACGCTGCCAATGCGCGTTGGGGTTCGCTCTATGACGCGCTGTACGGCACCGACGCCATTCCGGAAACCGATGGCGCCACCCGCGTCGGCCCAGGCGGCGAGAGCTATAACACCGTCCGTGGCGCCAAGGTCGTTGCCTTCGGCCGCCACTTCCTCGATCAGGCCGTGCCGCTGGCAACCGGCTCGCATGCCGACGCCACCGCTTACCGGGTCGACGGCGGCAAGCTGGTCGTCACGCTGAAGGACGGCGTCACCACAGGCCTGGCCGATGCGGCGCAATTCGTCGGCCACCAGGGCGAGGCCAAGGCGCCGACCTCGGTCCTGCTGCGCAACCACGGCCTGCACATCGACATCCAGATTGACGCCACCAAGGGCATCGGCAAGGACGATGCTGCGGGTGTCGCCGACCTCGTGATCGAAGCGGCTCTGTCGACGATCCTTGACCTGGAAGATTCGGTCACCGTGGTGGATGCGGAAGACAAGGTCGTCGCCTATGACAACTGGCTCGGCATCCTGAAGGCAACACTGGTCGAAACCGTCACCAAGGGTGGCAAGACCTTCACGCGTGCGCTCAATGCGGATCGCCAGTACACGGCTGGCGTGGGCGCCGTCGATGCAGTCGACGGCATCGTGACGCTGCATGGCCGCTCGCTGCTGTTCCTGCGTAATGTCGGGCACCTGATGACCAATCCGGCGATCCTCGACGAACACGGCCACGAAATTTTCGAGGGCATTCTCGACGCCATGGTCACCGTCACCATCGCCCTGCACGACCTGAAGCGCCCTGCCGGCCAGACGATCGGCAACTCGCGCACCGGTTCGGTCTACATCGTCAAGCCGAAGATGCATGGCCCGGCCGAAGTCGCCTTCGCCAGCGAGCTGTTCGGCCGCGTCGAATCGGTGCTCGGCCTGCCGGCCAACACCGTCAAGCTCGGCATCATGGATGAAGAACGGCGCACCAGCGTCAACCTGAAAGCCTGCATCGCCGCCGCCGGCGCGCGGGTCGCGTTCATCAACACCGGTTTTCTGGACCGCACCGGCGACGAGATGCACACTGCGATGCAGGCCGGCGCGATGATGCGCAAGGGCGAAATGAAGAGCAGCACCTGGCTCACCGCCTATGAAAAGAGCAACGTGCTGGTCGGCCTGTCCTGCGGCCTGCGCGGACGCGCCCAGATCGGCAAGGGGATGTGGGCCATGCCGGACCTGATGGCGGCCATGCTGGAACAGAAGATCGCGCATCCGAAAGCTGGCGCCAACACCGCCTGGGTGCCATCGCCGACCGCAGCCACGCTGCACGCCCTGCACTATCACCAGGTCAACGTCGCCGCAGTCCAGCAAGAGCTCGAGAAGATCGACGCCGCGCCGGAACTCGATCGTCTCCTGAACGACCTGCTGCAGATTCCCGTAGCAAAGAACACCAACTGGTCGGCCGAAGAAAAGCAGCAGGAACTCGACAACAACGCCCAGGGCATCCTCGGCTACGTGGTGCGCTGGATCGACCAGGGCGTCGGTTGCTCGAAGGTGCCGGACATCCACAACATCGGCCTGATGGAAGACCGCGCCACGTTGCGCATCTCCAGCCAGCACATCGCCAACTGGCTGCTGCACGGCATCGTGACGCCGGCACAAGTTGACGAAACCCTGCAGCGCATGGCAAAGGTGGTCGATGGCCAGAATGCCGGCGATCCGCTATACAAGCCGATGGCCGGACATTTCGACACGTCGTCGGCCTACAAGGCAGCACGCGACCTGGTCTTCAAGGGCCTGGAGCAGCCAAGCGGCTACACCGAGCCGCTCCTGCATGCATGGCGCCTGAAGGTCAAGGAAGCGATGTAAGACACCGCAACGGCGCAATCGCGCGGAATACAGGAATGGCACCTCCGGGTGCCATTTTTTTTGCATCCAGAAAACCACGCTCGACGTGCTGGTGAATATCAAACTTTTTCTATTCCCAGATTGCATCATCTCAAGACGCTACCCTTTCCAAAAATGCGTCTTGCGAGAAATATTTCGTTCCAAGACTTCGCGGTTGGCTGGTCGGCATGCCTGACCAGATTACGGAGCACACATGAAAATCCAAACAAAATTGACCATCACTTTCGCATCCCTGGCGATCATGGTCGCGCTGGTCTCTGCCCTCGCCTTGCAGTCGATGGTCAAGGCGGACGATCACTTCGTTCAATATGTTCATGGAATCAAGGCGCGCGGTGCGGAAGCGGAAAAATTTCGTCGCGCGGTGGACGAACGGGCAATTGCGGTGCGCAATCTGGTCCTGGTCACCAAACCGAAAGATCTGGAGGTGGAAAAGGAGGCGGTGACGACCGCACATGCCCGGGTAGGTGAGCACCTGACGAAGTTGAAGGACATGCTCGGCAAGGCCACCGATGTCAGCGAAAAAGGCCGAACGATCGTGGCCGAACTGGACAAGCTCGAGGTCAGATACGCGCCCGTGGCGCTGGCCATCGTGGACCTGGCGCTGAAGAAGAAAACGCCGGAAGCGATCGTAATGATGAATGACGAATGCCGGCCGTTGCTGGCGGCGATCGTCAAGCTGTCGACCGAATATGCCGAAGTCAGCGACGTGCGCTCGGTTCAGCTGATCCAGGATGCGGAGACCAGCCTTGCGGCGCAACGCAATGCGCTCATCGCGGTGTGTCTGTTCGCCGTCGGTTTTGCCGCCATAGCCGGCGTGCTGGTCACGCGCAGCATCACGCGGCCGATCAACACGGCCGTGCAACTTGCCGATGCCGTCGCCAAGGGCGATCTGACCATGCAGGTCGAAAACCACGGCAACGATGAAACTGCAAGACTGCTCACCTCGCTCAAGGCCATGCAGGAGAATCTGTCCCGCGTGGTGGCGGGTGTGCGTGAAAACGCAGAACGCGTCGCCACGGGAAGCGCGCAGATTGCAGAAGGCAACATGGATCTGAGCCAACGCACGGAAGAACAAGCCTCCGGGCTGGAAGAAACCGCATCGTCGATGGAAGAACTGGGTTCGACGGTGCGCCAGAATGCCGACAATGCGAAGCAGGCAAACCAGCTTGCGCTGAGCGCCTCCAAGGTCGCCATCGAAGGCGGTGCGGTAGTCAGCCAGGTGGTCGAGACGATGAAAGGCATCAACGACGCCTCCAAGCGCATTGCCGACATCATCAGCGTCATCGATGGCATCGCCTTCCAGACCAACATTCTTGCGCTGAACGCGGCCGTCGAGGCCGCTCGCGCGGGTGAGCAAGGGCGTGGGTTTGCCGTGGTCGCATCCGAAGTGCGAAACCTCGCCCAGCGCAGCGCGGGAGCAGCCAAGGAAATCAAGGATTTGATCGGTACCAGCGTCGATCGGGTCTCAGAAGGCACGACGCTGGTGGACAAAGCCGGCGAGACGATGATCGAAATCGTCGACTCCATCAAGCGTGTCACCGACATCATGGCTGAAATCAGCGCCGCCAGCACGGAGCAAAGCGCCGGCGTCGGACAGGTCTGCGAAGCAGTAAGCCAGATGGATCAGGCGACGCAACAAAATGCAGCGCTGGTCGAGCAAAGCGCGGCTGCGGCCGAGAACCTGAAGGATCAGGCGAGAGCGCTCGTCCAATCGGTTTCCGTGTTCAGACTGGAACCGCATGAGAATCTCGGCGCCAACGAATCCCGTGCGGTGTCGGAGCGCCGCGGCCCAAACCGGGCCAGCAATGTGACCAGACCGGCCTTCAACAAGGCTGTGCTGCAGGCACCGCGCGTCATGGATACGACCATGCCACAGCTTCGCGCCGAAGGCGTTACGGCAGATATTAAAACCGCGATGCGGTAGTGACCGGGGTACGGCCAAAGGATTTTCAGCCAGCCAGCAAGACCACGTCAGCCGCTCGTTGCAGACTTGCCCTAGGTCAGCTCCGGCCTGCGGTCGATCACCCGCTTGGCCTTGCCCGTGAGCGTACGTTCGACGCTGTCCGGCGGCAGCACACGGACCATCGTGGAGATGCCGACATGGGTCTTGATCGCATGCTGCAGTTCGCGCGCCAGCGCATCGCTGGTTGGGGTGCTGGTCGGGGCGCTGGTCGACGATACAAGGTCGAACCGGACTTCGGCCAGCACTTCGACCTGGTCCAGATACCCGTCGCGGGTGACGATCAGCTGATAGTGCGGCGCGAGATGCGGCATCTTCAAAATGAGTTCCTCGATCTGGGTCGGGAAGACATTGACGCCGCGGATGATCAGCATGTCGTCGGAACGTCCGGTGATCTTGTCGATCCGGCGCATCGAGCGCGAGGTGGCCGGCAACAGCCGCGTCAGGTCGCGCGTGCGGTAGCGGATGATCGGCATCGCTTCCTTGGTCAGCGAGGTAAACACCAGCTCGCCCTCTTCGCCGTCGGGCAGCACTTCGCCGGTATCGGGGTCGATGATCTCCGGATAAAAATGGTCTTCCCAAATGACCGGCCCATCCTTGCTTTCGATGCATTCGCTGGCCACGCCCGGCCCGATGACTTCCGACAGGCCGTAGATGTCGACGGCGTCGATGCCCGCCCGCGCCTCGATCTCGGTGCGCATCGCGCCGGTCCACGGCTCGGCGCCGAAGATGCCGACCTTGAGTGAACTGTCGGCGGCATCCATCCCCTGCCGCGTGAATTCCTCGATAATGTTGAGCATGTAAGACGGCGTGACCATGATGATCGTCGGCTTGAAGTCGCGAATCAGCTGCACCTGTTTTTCGGTCTGGCCGCCCGACATCGGGATCACCGTGCATCCCATTCGCTCGGCACCGTAATGCGCACCGAGTCCGCCGGTGAAAAGGCCATAGCCATAGGCGATATGCACCATGTCGCCGCGGCGCCCGCCCGCCGCGCGAATCGATCGGGCGACCACGTTCGCCCAGGTATCGATATCGTTCTGCGTATAGCCGACGACCGTTGGTTGGCCGGTCGTGCCGCTCGACGCATGGACGCGCGCCACCTGATCGATCGGTACCGCAAACATGCCGAACGGGTAATTCGCGCGCAAATCCTTTTTGCCGGTGAACGGAAACTTCGCCAGATCGGTGAGCGAACGCAGATCGTCGGGATGCACGCCGGCTGCGTCGAACGCGGCCCGGTAGTGCGGCACATTGTCGTAGGCATGACGCAGCGACCACTGCATGCGCTGCAATTGCAGTGCCTGCAGCGCATCCTTGCTAGCCAGTTCGATCGGTTCCAGGTCACCTGGCTGCGGCGTGCGTTGCACCATGTTCGTCTCCCTGCATTGTTTTGCTGTTGGAAAATGCGCCCGCATCATGCGTCGGTAGTCAGGCGTCGGTAGTCAAGCGTCGGTAGGGACGCGTCACTAGCCATGCGGCACGCGTTACGCATCAGTAGCAATGCTTCACCAGGGATGCGTCATTAACGATGCTTCATGCAGCGGCAGGCGGTGCCGGTATCGCCACGCCGGCGATGACCTCGCCTGAAATCTGGTACGACTTGCCTCGGAAAAGCGCGATGCGGGTGCCTTCCTGGTTCGTGACGGTCACGTCATACACGCCGGTGCGGCCGGATCGCGACTGTTCCATGGCGTGCGCCGTCAACAGATCATTGGCGCGTCCCGGCGCCAGGTAATCGATGCTGCATCCGGACGCCACCGTGTTGCGGTTGTGGCTGTTGCAGGCGAAGGCGAACGCGCTGTCTGCCAATGCAAAGATGAAACCCCCGTGGCAGGTCTGATGGCCATTGAGCATGTCAGGTCGCACGCGCATCGTCAGTTGCGAGGTGCCCGGCCCCATCGCGACGATCGCCATCCCGAGCGACCGGGTGGCGGCGTCACGCACGAACATGGATTGCGCCGTGGCTTCGGCCAATGCCTGTTTATCGAGCAGTCCTGTCGGATCCGTTGTGGAATTGTCCATCGTTCAGGCACCTTCGAAACGCGGTGGCCGTTTTTCGGTGAAGGCGGCGACGCCTTCACGATAGTCACGGGTATGGCCGAGCTCCCGCATGAAATCGCGCTCCAGCATCAATTGCTGTTCGAGCGTGTTGGCCGGGCTGGCGTAGATTGCTTCCTTCGTGCGCGCCAGGCCTCGGGTCGGCGCACTGGCGAAATGCCGTGCCATGCCATCGACTTCGGATGCGAGCACGGCGTCGTCCACGCATTTCCAGATCAGCCCCCAGCTCTCGGCCGTCTCGGCGGTCAGCTTTTCGCCCAGCATCGCCAGGCCCATTGCCCGTGCCGTGCCGATCAAGCGTGGCAGGAAATACGTGCCGCCCGTATCCGGAATCAGGCCCAGACGGCAGAATGGTTCGATGAAGGTGGCCGAGCGTGCGGCAATCACGATGTCGGCAGCCAGGGCCAGGTTGGCGCCGGCGCCTGCGGCCACGCCGTTGATCGCACAGATCACGGGAACGGGCAGGCTGCGCAACGCCAGTACCAGCGGCGCGTAGTATTGTTCGACCGAATCACCGAGGTCGACCGCGGTGCCGCCGGGCGCCACGGCACGATCGCCGAGGTCCTGGCCGGCGCAGAAACCGCGTCCCGCGCCCGTCAGCACCAGCACCCGGACGGCCGCATCGGTCTTGACGCGCTCGAGTGCTTCACGCACTTCCAGGTGCATCGCGACCGTGAAGCTGTTGAGCTTGTCCGGACGATTGAGCGTCAGGCGTGCAACACCGTCCGCGACATCGAACAGGATATTTTGATATGCCATCGAGTGGTCTCCATCGTTATTGTCAAGCCGGGACTCGTGCCCGATAACGCTCGTTACTGCTGCTTCCAGGCTGTTGAATCCCCGGATCCGCTTCAATGATCCTGATCGAAATCCATGACCAGCGTGTCCGACACCGGGAAGCTCTGGCATGACAATGCAACACCGCGCGCGACTTCGTAGTCTTCGAGCGCATAGTTGGCATCCATGTCGACCTTGCCCTCGACGACCTTGCAGCGACAGGTCGAGCACACGCCCGCCTTGCAGGCGTAGCGCATGTCGATGCCCTGCCTGAGCGCTGCATCGAGCACCGACTCCTTGTCTTTTTCCATCGCGAAGCGGATGTGCGCGCCGTCGATGATGACCGTGACGTCGCAGTCGTGGCTGCCGGCAAGCGGCTGCTTGCTTGACGCATGCGCTCGCTTGGGCACGCTGGCGGCGAACAGTTCGATCTTGATCTTTTCTTTTGCCAGTCCGTTGTCCTGCAGGGCCTGCGAGACGTCGTGCATCATCTGTTCCGGGCCGCAGATGAATGCCTGGTCGATGTCGGCCAGGTCGATCCAGTGCTGGAAGAACTGCGCGCATTTTTCTTTGGTGATGCGGCCGTTGAACAGGTCGATATCCTGCTGCTCCCGGCTCATCACGTAGGTCAGCTGGAAGCGTTCCATGTAGCGGTCCTTCAACTCGGCCAATTCAGACTTGAAGATGACCGACGAGGACGCGCGGTTGCCGTAGAAAAGCGTGAACCGGCTGCGCGGCTCCGCCAGCAAGGTCGTCTTGATAATCGAGAGCATCGGCGTGATGCCGCTGCCGGCGGCGAATGCCAGGTAGTGCTTTTCGTTCTCTGCCGACAGCGGGACGTTGAAGTGGCCCATCGGCGGCATCACCTCGAGCACGGCGCCAGCGCGCAGCGTGTCATTGGCCCAGGTCGAGAACGTCCCGCCCGGCACGCGCTTGATGGCGACCCGCAATTGCGCGTCCTGCACCGCCGAACAGATCGAGTAGGAACGTCGCACGTCTTCGGCGTCGATCATGGCACGCAGGGTCAGGTGCTGCCCCTGCGTGAACTGGAAACGCTCGCGCAATGCGGGCGGCACGGCGAACGTGACGGCGATCGTGTCGCGGGTTTCATGGGTCACGGCAGCGACCGTCAGTGCCTGGAACTGGCTCATGCGAGGCGGCTTTCTAATGGCATTTGAAATAGTCGAACGGCTCGAGGCAGTCGTCGCAGCGATACAGTGCCTTGCACGGGGTCGAGCCGAACTGGCTGCTGCAGTGCGTGTGATTCGAGCCGCAATTCGGACAGGTCACGGTCAAGACATCGCCTTGCCGGCGACTGAGGCGGCTGATGTCAATTACCTGCTGCGCCGGCGGTGCAATGCCATAGCCTTTCAACTTGAGCTTGCCGGCTTCCGACATCCAGTCGGTGGTCCAGGCCGGCGACAGTTGCGTCTTCATGATGAAACGGTCGATGCCGTGCTGCTTCAGCGCCGCCTCGATCGATTCCGCGATCACTGCCATCGCAGGACAACCGCTGTAGGTTGGCGTGATGGTGACGACACAGGCGTCGCCTTCCCAAGTGACGTCGCGCACGATGCCGAGGTCGACCACCGAAATCACGGGGATTTCGGGGTCCGGCACCTCACCCAGCCAGGACCAGATCTGCCCGGTCGTGACCGGCACGGCAGCAGCAGGCGCCACCGGATCGGCGTCGCTCACCACGCGGCACCAGGATAGGCGCGCTGCAGGAATTGCATTTCCGCCAGCAGGTAGCCCAGGTGTTCGGTATGCCTGCCCTGCTTGCCGCCCTGCTGCATCCAGGCGTCGCGCGGCGGCAATGTCAACGTCGCTTCCGCGAAAATCTCGCTGACGTGGTCAAGCCATGGCGCCTTCAACGCGCCGAGGTCCGGTGCGACGCCTTGCGCCGCCATCGCCTGCTCGACCGCGTCCATCATGAACATTTCACCGGTAAACATCCAGAGGTCGTTCAAGGCGTTCTGGATCATCCGGTGGCTCTGCTCGGTGCCGTCGCCCAGGCGCACGATCAGGTCGCCGCTGCGGCGTGCGTGGTAGCGCACTTCCTTCAATGATTTTTCGGCGACGCCGGCAATGCGTTCGTCGGTGGATGCCACCAGCGTTTCCAGCAGCAGGTAGTGCCAGCAATCGAAATAGAATTGCCGCGCCAGCGTATCGGCGTAGCTGCCGTTGGGTTGCTCGACCAGCAGCAGATTGCGGAAGTCATGCGCATCGCGGTGGTAGGCGAGCCGGTCTTCGTCGCGCCCGGCGCCTTCGATCTCACCCGCATAGGTCAGCCAGAACCGGGACTGGCCGATCAGGTCCAGCGCGACATTGGTCAGCGCCATGTCTTCTTCCAGCGCCGGTCCCTTGCCGCACAGCTCGGACAGGCGCTGGCTCAGCACCAGGGCGGTATCGGCCAGACGCAGCAGGAATTCGAATGTCGGGTCGACCATGAGGGTGGCGTCCGTCTTCACAGGTTCTTCACTTCTTCCGGCATCGGGAAGAAGGTCGGATGGCGATAGACCTTGCTGTTGGCCGGGTCGAACAGCGCTTCCTTGTCACCGGGGCTGCTGGCGGTGATGTCGGATGCCTTGACGACCCAGATGCTGATGCCTTCATTGCGGCGGGTGTAGACGTCGCGGGCATTGTTGACCGCCATTCCGGCGTCCGGTGCATGCAGGCTGCCCACATGCTTGTGCGACAGTCCATGCTGGCTGCGAATGAAAACTTCCCACAACGGCCATTCCTTGCTCATGTGATTCCCCTTTTGGATTCAGGCGGCCGGATCGGTTGCGGCCCTGCGGGCTGCCTGCTTGTCGGCATGCGCGACCAGTGCATCGCGAAACCAGGCGCCGTCCTCGTAGGCCTTGACGCGGGTACGCAGGCGGTCGCGGTTGCACGGACCATTGCCCTTCAGGATATTGTTGAATTCTGTCCAGTCGATGATGCCGTATTCATGATGGCCGGTCGCTTCGTTGAATGTCAGGTCCGGGTCCGGCACGGTCAAGCCGAGGAAGTGCGCCTGCGGCACGGTCTGGTCCACCATCTTCTGGCGCAGCTCGTCGTTGGAGAACAGCTTGATGCGCCAGGCTGCCGATTGCGCGCTGTTGATGGATTCGGCATCCGACGGACCGAACATCATCAGCGACGGCCACCACCAGCGGTTCACCGCATCCTGCGCCATCTGCTTCTGTTCCGGTGTGCCGTTACAGAGCGCCATCATGATGTCGTAGCCCTGCCGCGCATGAAAGGATTCCTCCTTGCAGACGCGAACCATGGCGCGCGCATAGGGCCCGTAGGAACAGCGGCATAACGGAATCTGGTTGATGATCGCCGAACCATCCACCAGCCAGCCGATGGCGCCCATGTCGGCCCAGCTGAGCGTCGGATAATTGAAGATGCTGGAGTACTTGGCCTTGCCGGAATGCAGATCGCCGAGCAGCGCGTCGCGCGACACACCGAGCGTTTCTGCTGCGCTGTAAAGATACAGGCCATGCCCGGCTTCATCCTGGATCTTCGCCAGCAGGATCGACTTGCGCTTCAGGCTCGGGGCACGGGTCACCCAGTTGCCTTCCGGGAGCTGGCCGACGATCTCGGAATGCGCATGCTGCGAGATCTGGCGGACCAGCGTCTTGCGGTATCCGTCCGGCATCCAGTCCTTGGCTTCGATCTTGATGCCACCGTCGATGCGCTGCTGGAAGTCGCGCTCCTGCGGCGCCATCTCGTCGAGCGCGCGTATCTTCTTGCTGCCGGTTTCAACCAACTGTGCGTACATGGTTTCGCTCCTGATTGAATTTGAATGTGTGCCTGGGTCAGTGCGCAGGTGCCGATGCGACGGGATTTGCAGCAGGACTGGCTGCAGGTATCCGCACCGCCGGAAACCCGCCGAAAAACAGATCGGTAACGACGCCTGCCATGGCTTGCGGATCCAGCTTGCCGTCATCCTTTAGCCAGGTAAACATCCAGTTGATCATCCCGAAGAGCAGCATCGTCAGCGGTTTGACCAGGTGCGCGCGGTCGAGCTCGGGCCGCAGCTCGGCAATCACGTCGGCGAACGCGGCGACCACATGCCGCTCCCGGTCCAGGATGCGGGCGCGATCTGCGTCGTCGAGAAACCGCACATCCTCGGTCAGCACCCGGTGCGCATGCTGGGCGCCGCCATACTCGGCCACGAAGCGGCGGATCAATTCCTGCAGGCGGGCCGCCGGCGCGAGCGCCTGCAGCCGCAATTCTTCGACCACCGCCTCGAGGCGACGGACATGACCTTCCGCGATATCGACCAGCAGCGCATCCTTGTCCCGGAAATAATGGTAGAGCGACGCCTTCGACATCGCGCAGGCGGCGGCAACTTCATTCATGGAGGTGGCGCAATAGCCGTGGATGGCAAACAGGCGTGCGGCATGCGCGAGGATGTCCTCGCGTTGGTTGCCGTATCCCGGGGCGCGCCCACGTGCCATGCGTTTGTCTCTCCAGTTGAAATCGACGGTCTACACCAAGTGGCGCAAAATCAGTCGCTCAAAACATTATTGACCGACCGGTCGGGTTAAATTATATTGTAGATGAAAACCCAGTCCGCGCAATCGCAAGCACGGAAATATTTTTTCCCTCGCCATCTGCAGCGTGTGGTGATCGACGCGGTTGCGGAAGCGCGGCGACATGGCTGCTTCTGGCCGACCCATTTCTGTTCGATGCAGTGAACCCACCCATAAGCCCAGGAGTCATGCCGTGCCCCACTATTCCATCGACGGCGTCATCCCGGTAGTCGACCCGAGCGCCTATGTCCATCCGACGGCCGTGCTGATCGGCGATGTCATCGTCGGTCCCGATTGTTATGTCGGACCGTGCGCCGTGCTGCGCGGCGACTTCGGCCGGATCGTGCTGCATCGTGGCGTCAACGTGCAGGACACGTGCGTGCTGCATGGCTTTCCCGCATCCGATACGGTGGTCGAAGAAAACGGCCATATCGGTCACGGCGCGGTCCTGCACGGCTGCGTGGTGCGGCGCAACGCCCTGGTCGGCATGAACACGGTGGTGATGGATGAAGCGGAGATCGGCGAGGAATCGATCGTCGCCGCCAGCGCGTTCGTGCGCGCCGGGATGAAAGTCCCGCCGCGCTCGCTGGTCGCCGGCGTGCCGGGCAAGGTCCTGCGGGAAGTGACCGACCAGGAAATCGCCTGGAAGCTGGAGGGTACGCAGACCTACCAGGCGCTCTCCAGGCGGTGCCTTGCGACGATGGCCGAGGTCACGCCCCTGTCCGCAGTCGAACCGGACCGGCCGCGCCTGAAGCCGTCGGAAGTTCAGGCGCTGATTGCTACCCGGCGTCAGTCCGGGCAGGCATAGGCCGCAGGAATCGCGCAAACAGCACGGGCAAACCGCACGAGTGCATTGCACGGCACCTCCGCATCGCACCAACTTCCCAAGACCTTACCCAATGGGCCGGAAGCGCACCATGTCTGAGATCGTGCAAAAACCCCTTGTTTGTTCGACAGTCAGGCAGCAATGCCAATCCCGCCCGCGACGCTTTTCCGGCGTCGGCGTCGGCATGCGGCATGCGGCATGCTGGCGTCATCATGTCGTCGCAGATCAGCATTATGTCATTGGATGAAGATGGTGATGGCGATGGCTGGCGCGCGAAGCCGTCTCCATCTCCATTGGCACGATATTGACGCTACCGTGACGTATGCCGGCTTGCGCGATGATTTTATCGGCAAAGGCCCGAACATCCTTGAACAGTCCCCGTAGCACGACCGTTTCAAGGCAACTTTCATGGTCTAAATGAACATGCATGGTGGACACGCACAAGTCGTGGTGCTCATGCTGAATATCGGCCATTCGACTGGCCAAATCACGCTCGTGATGGTCATACACAAAACTCAACGTGGCAACACAATAGCGCACCTGATTTCGGGTTTTGCGTTCATTTTCAATCCGATCCCGTAGAAGATCTCGGAACGCTTCCGACCGGTTTTCATAACCATGGCGTTCGATTAATGCATCGAATTGTTCTGCAAGGGTATCGTCTACGGAAATCGTGATGCGACGCATGGAAGTGGCCCGAAAGAAATCAACATGATAGCAAATGCAGTATCGAATGCCCTGCCAGACAACTTCATTCGTCTCAAGCGCAAAGACTGCAGCTGGATCGAACAATTGTTCAGATCCTCCCGGCAGACGCCGATTGAATAAAAAGCTCTGGCCGCAAGCAGAACCATCCAGGCTGCCGAATTTTGCTTCTCTGAAATTAAGCATAATTTTGAATCCGTAATACACATCGGAGCGTAATAAATTGGCAATTCGCGATTCCGTAGAAAGTTCTAAATAAGCATTAATATATCAGCCGGCGTAAGACTATTTCAATCTTTCTCCTACCCGGTTACTCCTTGCGGTTCGCTGGTGCACCAGTCATGAAGGCTGCCCGCTCGATCATCACATTTCAGGAATTTCGAATGAAATACTTCCCAGGTTTTCCAGCGCATTTATTACCGATGACGCGAATCGCCACCGCTCTGTTGGGACTGTGGGCAATCTCGAGCCATGTTCACGCCGCCGACGGCGATGTAAAACTACAGGAAGTGGTGATCGAGGGTTCCCGCAACAGTCAGATTGGGATCGCCGATGCGGCCAGTTCAGGCCTCGTGACGCAGAAGCAGCTGGAGGCGCGCACCGTGTACCGTCCGGGCGAATTGCTGGAAGCAACACCCGGATTGATCGTCAGCCAGCATAGCGGCGAAGGCAAGGCGAATCAGTTCTACCTGCGAGGCATCAATCTCGACCATGGCACCGACCTGCGCACCACGGTCGACGGCATGCTGGTCAATGAGCGCACGCATGCACACGGACAGGGCTGGACCGATTTGAATTTCCTGATTCCCGAATTGGCGCAGCGGCTTGAATACCGCAAGGGTCCGTATTATGCCGAGCAAGGTGACTTCGCCTCGGCCGGCACCGTCAGCGTCGTCTATGCCAACCGGCTCGAAGCCGGTATCGCCAGCATCGGAATCGGTCAAAACGGTTTCCGCCGTACCTTGCTGGCGGATTCGCTGAAGTTTGGCAACGGCAACCTGTTGTACGCGCTCGAACTGTTCCACAATGATGGCCCCTTCGTCCACGGCGACGATTATCGCAAGGCCAACGGCGTATTGCGCTACAGTGAAGGATCGGAACCGAACGGGTTCAATGTCAGCCTGATGGCGTACAAGGCGCGCTGGAACGCCACCGATCAGATTCCGCAGCGGGCAATCGATTCCGGACTGTTATCCAGCCGCTTCGACGCAATCGACCCCACCGACGGCGGCAATGCGCATCGCTACAGCCTGTCGACGGCCTGGCAAAGGACGGACGAAACCAGTGCAACCAAATTTAATGCCTACTTGATCGGCCAGCAGCTCGACCTGTATTCGAACTTCACGTATTTTCTGGATGATCCGGTCAACGGCGACCAGTTCAACCAGCCGGACCGACGGGTGACGACCGGCATCAATGCCAGCCATACATGGCAAATGCCGTTGATGGGTGTCAAATCCGAAAACACCGTCGGCCTGCAATTCCAAAACGATAATATCCACAATGCGCTAATTCTGACCCGGGCGCGTGCACTGCTGTCGGTCACGCGCCAAGATTACACGGTGGAAAGCAGCGTCGGTTTCCATGCCGAGAATGCGACCCGCTGGACCGACAAATTCCGTACCGTTGTAGGAGTGCGGGAGGATTTTTACCGCGACAAGGTCGTCAGCAACCTGGCGGACAATTCCAATAAAGTCACCGATCACCGGGCCAGTCCGAAGCTGTCGCTGATCTTCGGACCGTGGTCGAAGACCGAACTTTATCTGAATGCCGGTCGCGGCTTTCACAGCAACGACGCGCGCGGCGCGACGATTTCGGTCGACCCGAAAAATCCCGATACGCCGGCCACGCGCGAATCCGTACTGGTTGCATCGCGCGGCATTGAGGCCGGTGTACGTACCGAGATCGTGCCCGGCCTGCAATCGAGTTTTTCCGTGTACCGGCTCGACTTCGATTCCGAACTGCTGTTCCAGGGCGATGCCGGCACCACTGCCGATACCGGCCGTCCGAGCCGTCGCGTCGGTTTCGAATTTTCGAATTATTACAAACCGTACAGATGGCTGACGATCGATGCCGACATCGCCTTAGCCCGTGCGCGCTATCGTGATTTTGACTCGGTCGGCAACCGCATTCCCGGTGCGATCGAAGGTGTGGCGTCGCTGGCGCTGGCGGTCGACAATCTGGGGCCGTATTTCGGCGGCCTGCAATTACGCTATTTCGGACCGCGTCCGCTGATCGAAGACAACAGCGCACGTTCGAACAAAACCATGACACTGAATGGCCGGATCGGCTATAAATTCAGCCCGAAACTGCGGATCGAACTGGAAGGCTATAACCTGACCGACCGCAAGGATGCTGCCATCGACTATTACTACGCGTCGCGCTTGCCGAACGAGCCGGACGACCACATCGGAACGACCGACAAGCATTTCCATCCGATCGAATCGCGTTCGTTCCGGATGAACCTGATCGCCAATTTCTGACGCTGCGGAGCACTCAGGACCGTTCAGGGGTCGGGTCAGTCCCGAGGCGTTCGAACGCGCCTCAATGTGAGGTCGGTATTTGTCTACCGATGTGGGGGCAGTCCAGTTGCGCGTGGCAAGTAATCGTAGACTCGACCCTAACCGGCCGCAGATTCGGCACGAACCCTGACGTCAGGTTAGGGTAGACCCATACGTTACAAGCAAGAGTGGACCAAGATTGCACCGAAACTAACGATTGCCGCTGAATTGCGAACCAGAGCAATGAACGAGGTTGTCGCCGTCGTTAAATAGCTTGTTAGTTTTCTGGCACCACTGGAAAGGACGTATTATCCATCACAGTTTTATTCAGGTTTCACGTGTTTGATCGCAGCAAATAACTGCATCAGTACTGAGTTAATTATGAGGATTTTAGGTTGGAGCTACAACGCGCAGTTCGCTGCACCAATTTGATCAAGACATTTGGCAAAGGGAACTCCCAAGTCAATGCGCTTCAGGGGATCGATCTTGATATTGCCTTTGGCGAGTTGCTGATGCTGGTGGGTCCGTCCGGCTGCGGCAAGACGACGCTCGTATCAATCATTGCGGGGATTCTTGATCCAGACGGCGGCGAGTGCGTTCTGCTTGGATCCGATTTGCAAAAGATGCAGTTAGACGAGCGCACGCGCTTTCGCGGCAAATCCATCGGCTTCGTTTTCCAGGCGTTTAATCTACTACTTTCGCTGACCGTGGTTGAGAATGTGGCGGTGCCTCTGTTGATTGCCGGGGTGAATCGCAAAGCTGCGATTGCGCAAGCTGGCAAGGTTCTCGAAAGTGTCGGTTTGGGCGATCGGAAGGACGCCCCCGCCGCACAGCTAAGTGGTGGCCAGAAGCAACGAGTAGCGATTGCCCGTGCGCTGGTCCACCAACCGAAACTGATTGTCTGTGATGAGCCGACCAGCAACCTCGACCACGCCGCCGGCAAGCAGGTCATGGAAATTCTGCGGCGCGTCGCCACCACCGCAGAACGCGCGGTGCTCGTTGTCACGCATGATCCCCGTATCTTCGAATTTGCCGACCGCATTGCGCATATGGATGACGGAAAAATTGTGGACATAACCACTCAGGCCGCTACCGAGGCTCCGGCATGATTCGAAAGTACCTTCTGCCCATCCTGGCAGTGCTGGGCGTGATCGTCGTCATCGTCGCGATCGTTCTCGACAATAGACCCAAAAAATCCGCAGCCCCACCCATCCAGTGGCCCGAAGTACCTTTTTCATCCTACGTATCCGGCGCCGGCATCGTCGAAGCCAGCAACGGCAACATTGTAATCGGCACGCCTGTCGCGGGCATCGTCACGGCCGTGTATGTGCAATGGGGCGATCAGGTCGCCGAGGGCGACCCGCTTTTCAAAATCGACGACCACGATATCCAGGCGCAGCGCACGTCTGCGAATGCCAGCGCGGGCGAAGCCAAGGTCCGGCTAACCCAAGCCAAAGAGCAACTACGGCTGGCCGAAAGCGTACCTGATCAAAGAGCTGTCAGCAAGGATGAGATCGGCAACCGACGATCCGCAGTGGCGATTGCAAAAGCGGCGTGGCTGTCAGCCAAGGCACGCGCAAGCCAGGTTGGCCTGACCGTCGATCGCTTCACGGTTCGGGCCATGCAGTCCGGCAAGGTTCTGCAAATTAATATTCATCCGGGTGAGTTCGCCCAGAGTGGTGCCCAAGGCAAACCGCTACTTCTGATTGGGAATATTCAGCGGCTTTCCGTGCGGGTAGATATCGACGAATTCGATGCGTTCCGGGTCACGCCAGGCGCTGCCGCTGTTGCCTTTGTTCGCGGTGCGCCGCGTCGTCCGGTGTCCTTGAAATTCGAACGCATTGAACCATATGTCGGGCCGAAAACATCGCTTACCGGCAGCGTTACCGAACGTGTCGATTCGCGCGTTTTGCAAGTCATCTACAGTTTTGATGCGATCGCGCTTCCGGTCTATGTAGGCCAACAGATGGATGTCTATGTACAAACACCTGCCGATCCTGCGGCAATCAAAACGGCGCCCTCATCGCCTGGCAAAACACTGCCAGCAGGTGCGTCTTGAGCTTAGCAATTAGATGCCTCCTCCTAATGCTGCTGGACGTTGCATTGGTCGGTTGCGCAGTGACATCGGATTATCATCCGACCACAGTGGAAATGCCGCAGCAGTGGAATGTGGACCCGGCTGACAAGGCGCCGGTAGCGCAATCGGCCATCGCATGGTGGACGATGTTTCATGATGCCGAACTTGACTCACTCATCGAACGCGCCGTCCGGGCGAACCTTGATGTACAGCTTGCGCGCACGCGACTGCTTGAAGTCAGGAAGCAGTTTGGCATCGCGTCTGCCAACGTTACACCGTCGCTGAATGCAACGGCTTCCTACTCACGTGACAAGGAAAGCAAAAATGCGCCAGCGCCGCTGATGGTCGATCGGACCGGCGCGATCGAAACACCTGGCCAATCAGAGAACCTGTTTCAGGCTGGACTGGACGCCAGCTGGGAAATCGATATTTTCGGTGGACAGCGCCGCGCGATTGAAGGCGCCCGCGCTGCTGTCGAAGTGAGCGCCTTTGAGTGTGAGGATGTGATCATTTCGCTGCTGGCGGAGGTGTCACGCAATTATATTGAACTGCGGACGACGCAGCGCGCGATTGCTATGGCTTCGGAAAATATGTCAACGCGAAATGAACTCGCCACATTGGTGAGCGCGCGTTACGCTGGTGGCATGGCGCCTTACGGTGACGTCGCACGCGCCAAGTTGTTGGCGCGTCAGGCAGCAGCAGAAATTCCGCCACTGGAATCGCGCTACCAAAACGCAGTCAACCGACTGGGCACACTGCTCGGTCTATGGCCTGGCGCACTCGCTTCAGAACTCAAGGCGCCGGCATCGATTCCGCGCGCATCGCCGGATTTTTCCGCCGGATTGCCCTCAGACTTGCTGCGTCAGCGTCCCGATATTTTGCGGGCCGAGCGCAATATTGCGGTGACGTCGGCCCGGTTAGGTGTCGCTACCGCTGACTTATATCCGCGTTTTTCGCTGAACGGAACTGCTGGACTGGCTAGTGTTTCTGCTCGTGATTTTTTCAGTGCCGGCAGTCTGCTTTGGAAGATAGGCCCGACCTTGACTTGGCCGATTTTGCGCCGTGGTCAGATTGTCGCCACCATTGAAGTGCGCAACCTTCAGCAACAGGAAGCACTGATTGAATATCGCAAAATCATCCTCGTTGCGCTGGAAGAGGCCGACAACGCAATTGGCGCTTACGACCAGCAAAAAAATAGGTACGTTTCTTTGTCTGCTGCTGTCAGCGAGAGCGCAGAAGCACTCAGCATGTCGCGCTCGCGGTACACGGGCGGCATGGCCGACTTCCGCGAGGTGTTGGACGCCAGCATTCTACGCTCGGTGTCTGAGACCGAACTGTTACAAAGCGATCGGGACGTCGCACTTGCATTGGTTGCGCTGTACAAGGCCGTGGGTGGAGGATGGAATGCAACGAGCCTCGGCGCGCAGACCGATCCATTCGATTCTGCCGTGCCTTGCGGTGCTACGCCAGCAGAAGGGAAACAGCCATGTTCTTCATCGCCATAAAAATGTTACTGGGCGATCGGGCTAAATATGCCGGGCTCATTTTCGGCATCACGTTCACCTCTTTTTTGGTGACCTTTGCAGGTTCCTATTTCTCGGGTTTCATGACCAGAGGGTTTTCTCTAATCACTGAAAATGAGTTCGCCGACGTGTGGGTGATGGATCCAGCCGTACGTTCGGTCGACCAAAGCACGAACTTGCCGCGCTGGACACTGGACCGGGTGCGCAGTGTCGACGGAGTTCGTTCTGCAGTGCCATTGGTAGTTGGGAGCGTAGAAGCGCGTTTTCCAGATGGTCGATTTCAATCGTTCCAAATAATCGGACTTGACGATGCCACTCTAGCGGGAGCCCCGGCACTTCGTGGCGGTCGGGCGATTGCCGGTCTGCGCGCGCCAAATACCGTTGCGGTGTCGTCAGGTGGCACCAGCGGAAAGCTCGCCACGCCCCAGTTCGGATCGGATCAGTGGACGCATGATCAACCGCATCTCGGCGTGCCCTTGCGTGATTTGAATAGGGGTGACGAACTGCTCGTCAACGATCATACGGTCAGGGTCACAGGACAAGCAGACGCGCTGCCACGGTTCCCACCGCGACCGCTTCTGTACATGACCGCTTCACATGCGTTAGCCATGTTGATGCCAGTAAGCCGCCCGCACACATTTATTCTCGCGACTGCGCGCGCTGGTATCTCGCCGGCTGAATTGGCCGACCGGATTACCGCCAAAACGCATATGCGTGCACGAACTGCAGCCAACTTTAAATCCGATACGGTGCACTGGTTGCTTGTCAATTCCGAAGACGTCGGCGACATTGCCTCGATGATCATCCTCGCAATGTCGGTTGGCTTCGGCGTGACCGGCGTGATGCTGTATATGTTTACCAATGAAAACCTGAGCCAATACGCAGTGCTCAGCGCGATGGGCGCAACGCGAAAGATGCTGCTGATGATGATATTTGCGCAAGCGGGGCTTTGCGCGCTGGTGGGGACCGGTTTGGGCTTGGGGTTGTGCGGAATTGCCGGGCAACTCGCGGAGCGTGGTGGCTATCCATTCCGCGTCATGTGGTTTACGCCCCTGGTAGGTGGCGCGATGGTGCTGATTGTCAGCGCCGTGGCTGCAGCCCTGAGCGCGTGGCCCGTCCTAAAATTGCAGCCGGCGTTGGTCTTTGCCGGAAGATAGCAAGTGGCTTTTGACGCCGCTTGGCGTCTAATAAAGACTAGCGGAGATCGACGAATGCTTCCAAGAAAAGCAGTGCATGCGGCCTTCGAGGTCAGTCTATTTTTCAAAGGTGCATTTGCCATTGCGGAAATCGCTGCCAGCATATTTGCCTGTTTCGTCACCAAACAATATTGGATTGATTTGGTGCAAGGCATCACTGCAGCAGAATTGACGGATGACCCTCGTGATTTCATTGCCGCCCGCCTGTTCCATGCCGCTCAAGACATGTTGGTGAACAGTCAACGCTTCACCGCAATGTATCTGCTAGTGCATGGCGTCGTAAAAATTGCGGTTGATCTGCAGTTTAGGGCGAAAAAAGCTGAACTATTCGCCTCAATCAAGCACTTTCCTGCACGGAGGGCACTGATTCCAATTCAGGCATCCCGGCCATGCAACCGCCGGTAGTCCCGATTCCCGATGGTTGTGGTTAGGCCTGACTGTTCCATCGTGCCAGCAACGCCGGCGACGACCAGACGTACGCGTGCAGATGCGAGAGTTGCGTCGCGTCGTCGAGCAATGCGTTCTTCTCCGCTTCGGCCAGCTCGGCCGGGCCGCTGGTTGCAGCGACCTGGGTCTGCGGCGCGATCGGTCGCTCGAAACTGCCGGTGCGGCCGGCCGCGCAGGCCAGCAGATTGAGGCCGGGGTCGGTCACCGCAGCGGCAAAATCCGGCGCCGGTGCGGCCTCGCGGTGATAGCGGGCGGTCTGCTGCAATTCGATTGGCGGGGCGACCTCTTCCGGGATCACGAACAAGGATACTTTTCTGCACCAGCGTCCGAGCGCAACCCGGCTCGACAGGATCGAGATAGGGGCCGACAGCATCAGGCCGCCGGCGATCGGCGTCAGCCACGGCAGGAAGGCAGGATCGAGCAGATAGACGCCGACCGCCCATGCCAGGCCCAGCAGCATGTCGGCGCCATGCTTGCCGAGCGCCTCCCGCAGGTGGGTCTCGGCGTCGCCGCGCGGTGGCGATTTCCAGTGCAATGCCCAGCCGAGAAAGGCCGCAGCGACGAAGCGGGTATGGAACATCATCCGCACCGGCGCCAGGAACATCGAAAACAGCATCTCGAGCAGCATGCTCAGGATCACGCGCAGGGTACCGCCGAACTGGCGTGCCCCCCTGATGCAGATGAGCAGCACCGCGAGAATCTTCGGCAGGAACAGCAACGTCGCCGTCGCTGAAAAGAGCGCAAGCGCCTTCTCCGGATGCCATTGCGGCCAGATCGGGAACAGCTGGCGCGGCTGCACGAAATAGGTTGGATCGGTCAGCGACTGCACCGCCAGCAACGCGGTCGAGACCACCAGGAACGCCAGCCACAGTGGCGCCGACAGATAGGCCATGACGCCGGTGGCGAACACGGCGCGGTGCACGCGGTGCATGCCGCGCGCCATGAACAGCCGGAAGTTCATCAGGTTGCCGTGGCACCAGCGGCGGTCGCGCTTGAGTTCTTCCAGCAGGCTCGAGGGCATTTCCTCGTAGCTGCCTTCGAGGTCGTAGGCGATCCACACTGCCCAGCCGGCGCGCCGCATGAGCGCCGCTTCGACGAAATCATGAGAGAGGATCTCGCCGGCCAGGGAGCCGCGGCCCGGCAACGCCGACAGCGCACAATGCCGCATGAACGGGGCCATGCGGATGATTGCGTTATGCCCCCAGTAATGGGACTCGCCGAGCTGCCAGTAATGCAGGCCGGCGGTAAACAGGGGGCCGTAGACCCGGGTCGAAAATTGCTGGATGCGCGCATACAGCGTGTCGCGCCCGGCGGCCACCGGCGAGGTCTGGATGATGCCCGCGCTCGGGTTGCCTTCCATCAGGCGCACCAGGTTCGAGACGCACGCGCCACTCATGACGCTGTCGGCATCGAGCACGATCATGTACCGGTAATTGCGACCCCAGCGGCGGCAGAAATCATCGAGGTTGCCGCTCTTGCGCTTGACGCGCCGTTTGCGATGGCGATAGAAGATGCGGCCGAAACCGCCGATGGCGCGGCACAGCCGTTGCCACGCCGCGAGCTCGGCGGCGCGCACATCGGCCTGGTTGCTGTCGCTGAGGATGAAGAAATCGACATGATCGCCGGCGCCGGCCGCATCGATCGATTCGATCGTTGCGCGCAACCCCGCGATCACACGGTCGACGTCTTCATTACAGATCGGCATGACGATCGCGGTGCGCGCATCGGCCGGCAGCGGTGGCGCATCGGCCAGGCTGCGCGCGACCGAAAACCGGTCGCGGCCGCGCGCCAGCACCAGGAAGCCGGCCATCGCCGTCCAGAAGCCGGCCGAGATCCAGCAGAACAGGACGGCGAACATCAGCAGCAGCAGCATTTCGAGCTTGGCTCCGCCCTGATATGGCAGCACGCTCTTCATGAAGTAGGTCGCCAGGCCGGTCTGGGCCAGCATGAGGATCAGCAGCGACAGCCGCCGCACACTGCCCAGGCCCTGCCAGCCCTCGACCGGCGCCGGGGCGTCGATCACGCCAGCGGCTGCATCGGCCACGGGATCGGCCGGCGGCAATTGCGCCGGCCACGGATCGCGACCCGGCCGGTCCGCGCGTTCGACCCAGTCGCGACGGCGCCGCAGCAGCGCCTCGACCGCCCGCTTGAACGGATTGAGATTGCCCCACGCGGTCGGCACCATCGAGCCGCGCCGCAACGGCGGCGTCAGCGGCAATGGCGGCCGGCCCGATGGCGGCTCTCCCGGTACGGCAGGCGTCGTGTCGGCTGGACCGACCTCGGGTGGTCGGTCCGTGTGCAGGCGTTGCGTTACCTGGCGAGGATGCATGCGGCTCACTCCGGCGGCAGGATGTAACTCCAGGTTTCGGACAATGTGGTAGTGCTGTTGTTCAGGTAGCCGCGCAATTCCACCGGCAGCTTGTCATCGACCCGGCGCAAGCGCACCGTCATGCGCCAGCCGTTGCCGGGCTCATTGCGGATCATGTTGGTCTCGAGGATGGTGCCGTTGGGGTCGCTGGTGACGACCGCCTTGACCTTTTCGTCCGGACCGAGCGCCTTCAATGCCGGGCCTTCGAAATCGACCAGCAATGCAATGCTGTCGTCGGGTTTCTTCAGCCAGCCGTGTCCGCGCCGCGTCTGGGCGACCCACGACAAGGGCGGGCGCTGTTCGGCCTCCTTCTGCCACAAAAGGCGGTATTCGATGTCGAACGGCACACCCATGCGCGGCGGCGCGGCCGGCACCCAGAAGGCGACGATGTTGTCGTTGGTTTCGTCGGGTGTCGGGATCTGGATCAGCTCGACCCGCCCTGCTCCCCAGTTCCCCTTGGGCTCGACCCACAGGCTCGGACGTTTCTCGTAGTGCGCTTCGAGATCTTCATAGCTGCTGAAGGCGCGGTCGCGCTGCATCAGGCCGAAACCGGCCGGGTTGTTCAGGCCGTAGGAGGTTACCAGCAAGCGCTTGGGATCGACCAGCGGCCGCCAGATCCATTCGCCGGTGCCGGAGTGAATCGACAGGCCATCGGAATCATGCACTTCCGGCCGATAGTTCTCGACCTGCGAGCGCTGGTTCTCGCCGAAAAAATACATGCTGGTCAGCGGCGCGATGCCGAACTTGGTGACATTGGCGCGCACATGGAGCTGCATCTTGACGTCGATCGCCGTCTCGACACCGGGCTTGACGACGAAGCGGTACGCGCCGGCCACGCGCGGCGAATCGAGCAGCGCATAGATGGTGAGCGTCTTGTCGGTGGCGCTCGGCCGTTCGACCCAGAAGTCGGTGAAATACGGGAACTCCTCGCCCGAGCTCAGGGCAGTATCGATCGCCAGCCCGCGCGCTGACAGTCCATAGAGCTGCCCCTTGCCGACGGCGCGGAAATAACTGGCGCCCAGAAAGGCCAGCACTTCGTCCTTGTAGCGCGGCGTGTTGATCGGATAGTGCACCCGGAAGCCTGCGAAACCCAGGCCGGCAAGATCGTTCCTGGTCAGGGTATTGGCCCCGTAATTGAACGCAGCCGGATCGAAGCGGATGTCGCGCACCACCTTGCCGGTGATTTCATGCAGCCGCACCGGGTTGTCGAAGGTCCGGCCCTGGTGAAAATAGGCCAGCTCGAACGGCAGCTTCTGGTCGCGCCAGGTCGACTTGGCCGGATCGAAACGGATATCGCGGTATTGATCGTAATCGAGGTTGGCCATTGGACCGGACAGGTTCTTGACGGGACGGACGTAGGGGCCCGTGGCGAGGCGATGGGCGCGCAGCGCGATATCGTTGAAGTCGAATGCGTGGACGCAGGCCGGCAGCAACAGCAGGAGCAACCAGGTGCGGGCGAGCGTTTGCAAGAAAGGCGTGGCTAAACGACAAGGCTTCATGGGCGTTATTTGTTCTTCAGGGGAATGGTTTGCACGGCGTGCCGGATCCGAAGGCAACAAGAGCCAGATTCGGGCCAGGGTCGGGCTTGCTTGACGACGGTTCGGAATGCGGCAACGCCACATTTTCCGGAGAAGCGAGGATTATAGGTGCAGGAGGCAAGGACGGACAATGCGGTACCACATAGGCGTCCGTCTTTGTCGCGGCGGGCAGCGCACGAAATAAGCAGGATTATTACGTCATAAAAGCGTCATTCCAATGACGTTTTGTCGCAGGCAGTCGAGATTACGTGTCTTATCTCGACCAGTTTGGTCGATTGCCCGCCATCAGGCGCCGGATGCGCCGTCGAGCGCCGCCTTCAGATTGGCCAAGCCTTTTTCAAAATCCTTGCCGATCATGTTGTCCATGCTGATGAACAGGCTCATCAGTTTGCTCGTCGGCAGATCGGGCCCCTCCATTCAGTGCAGAAACACGATTTGTTCGCACGGGAGCGCACCATGATGATGCAGATAAACAAAGAGGGTGATGCCGACAGGACAGCGGCGGACGATCAAGTACCCGCCCAGAATAAATTGTGAATGTCTGTGGCCCCGATGGGCGCGCGGGTCCACCGGCGCCGCCGAATCAATGACCGAACGAATCGCGCCGCGCGAAGTGGGTGTCGCGCTGCTCCCGGTGCGCACGCGGCAAGGCTGGCATGAAAATCAGCGCGATCAGGCCCACCACCGAGGTCAGCATCCCGATCGCCATCCACCGATACATCCCGCGCCCTTTCCAGGAATCCGCAAGCATGCCGAGCCAGATTGCCAGAACCAGGTTCAAGCCAATCAACCAGCGCAGTTCTTCCAGCATGATATTGCTCCAAGGCATATAAAGAGCGTCAATGGTGGCATGAACTCAACAATTATTGTTGCTGTATAACAATATTTAACACTTGGATTTTCGACTGCAAGCTCTGTGCAACGTGGGCGGCTGGCCCCGTAAGATCGGCACCGCATGCAGAGCGAAGGAAATAGCGAGATGGGCGATCGAGGCGGCAATGCGCGTGGCGCAGCGCACGACCAAACTGGCGCACCGGCGCGCAAGTTGCGCACCGGCAAACTGACGCAGGGGACGTTACTGGAAACTGTACTGCCGACGCTCGTGCGGATGGGCAAGCACCCGGAGCGCCACATCGGGGTCGACCTCTTTCGATTTCAGGTAGGCCGCAGCGAGATCGGTGCCGACCGTGGTCTGCATGTTGATGCCCTCTTCGACATCTTTTGCCTTTGACCAGTCGAGCCGGCGGGCCAGCATGATCCTGAAGGTATTGACCTCGTCATACTT
>JACMOV010000109.1 GCA_014377845.1 Herminiimonas sp. | reverse complement strand
GCCAGGCGATCATCGGCACCTGCGTCGCATCGTCGGCCTGCGCCGGCACGACGGCGAAGCGTGCATAGCGCGAAGGCCGAATCGCCGAATGCAGGTCGAGATGCCATTTCTGCGAGGCGCCACCCGCCAGAAAATCGGCGCTCGCCTGCATGATCACATCGGCGCGCGCCGCCTCTGCCGCGCCCCGCAATGCACCGCGCTCGGTGGTGAACAACCGGTTCAGGTCGGCATCGATGAAACGGGTGCCACGCGCCACCGCCGCTGGGTTGCCAACCACGATCAGCAGATCCACCGCGAGCGAGTCTGGCGATTGCCGAAGCGCGTCGAGCACCGCCGCCATCATTTCGATGGGTGCGGTTTCATTGCCATGCACGCCGACCGAAATCAGCAGGCGTAGGGGAGCCGCCGCAGCCGGCGTCAGGCGCAACATGCCTGGCGCCGGCAAGGCTGCCTGCAAGCCACCTTGCGCGAATCGCTGCGCCATCTGCGTGAAATCGCCCGCTGCCAGCGCGACCAGCAAGGCCTGCGAATCGACGGGTGTCAGCACCGCTGGTCGACGTCGAGCCGTCGTTCGATGGCGCCGGAGATCTGCGTCATCACCGTGGTCAGGACCAGGTAGATCAGGGCAACCGTGATGAAGACCGGGATCGGCTCGAAGGTCGCGGCCTGGATGCGGTTGCCGATGTTGGAGAGTTCGACCACGCCGATGACATAAGCCAGGCTGGAGTCCTTGAGCAGCGAGACGACGTTGTTGACCAGCGGCGGCAGCGCGATGCGCAGGCTTTGCGGAAAGACGATGTAACGAAAGGTCTGCATCGGCGTCAGTCCGAGCGATCTGGCGGCATTGGTCTGGCCGTGCGGCACCGCGAGTATGCCGCCGCGAATCGCTTCGGCGTTGTAGGCGCCGGAATTGAAAGCCAGCGCCACGACAGCGGAATAGAAGTCCGACAGCTGCAGGCTCGGCACCATCGCCGGCAGGGCGAGGAAGACGAACAGCACCTGCACCAGCAGCGGCGTGCCGCGGATCACCCAGATGTAGAAGCCGGCGACATGGCGCGGCACCCGGTAAGGCGACAGCTTGCCAAGGGCTGCCAGTACACCCAGCACCAGGCCGATTGCACCCGAGACCAGGGTCAGCGCAACCGTCACGCGCGCGCCCTCGGCGAACTGCACCGCGCTGGAGCCGATCGGCTCCGGCATCCAGCTCAGCGGGATCGCCATCAGCCACAGGAAGCCGATCAGTCCGACCAGGACGATGGCGATGGAAACGGCGCTGCGCCGCTCGCGCGACCAGCCCGCGGGCAGCAGGGTAAAAGGTTCGGTTCGCATCACTTGCAGCGCACGTCTTCCTTCAGGTACTTCTCGGAAATCGCCTTGTAGGTGCCGTCGGCCATGACCTCGGCCAGTGCGCGGTCGATGGCGGCGGCCAGCGGCAGGTTGCCTTTCTTGACGGCGCTGGCGATCTTTTCCACGTAGAGGAAATCACCGCTTTTCAGGCCCGACTTCGGACTGGTTTCGATCGCGGTCTTGACCACGAAGCGGTCGCTGACCCAGGCGTCTACCCGGCCGTTGACCAGTGCGGAACGGGCGTCGGTATCCTGTGGGAAGTTCTTCACTTCCTTGATGCCGGGGACCTTCTTCACGTTCTCGAGATAGGTGGTGCCGGTTTGCACCGCGACTGTCTTGCCGGCCAGCGAGGCCGCCGTGCGGATCGCCGGGTCACGCGAGACGATCACGCCGCCACTGCAATATTCAGGACTGTTGAAGGTGACCGCCTTGGCCCGCTCGTCGGTGATGCCGAAGGATGCGATCACCATGTCCCACCGATCCTGCTTCAGCCCAGCCAGCAGCGCGTCGAAGGACAGCGATTTCCACTCGATCGCCAGGCCCATCTTCTTGACGATGGCCTCGGCCAGCTCGACCTCGAAGCCCGTCAGTTTCGACCCCTGGAAGTAATTGAAGGGCGGATAGCCGCCTTCGGTGGCGACGATCATCTTGCCGCTGGCCTTGATCTCTTCCAGGCTGCGCGCTTGCGCCATGCTCGCGGTCGCGCCGGCCAGGAGGGCGAGGCTCAATGCGAGGATGGTTTTCAGGTAAGGCATGTCTGCTCCAAATCATGTCGAATCATCGTTGGTGGGTGGCGCCAGCGAACCGTGCGTTACCGTCCGAACCGCTCATGGCGGCGACGGCGGCCCCGTCTCTTCATCCGGGGCTAGATGATACAGCGATGGCAAGCCGAGGATATCGGCAAGCGCGTCGAGCGCGGCGTCAACCTCGGCCACCAATGCCGGATCAGCCAGGTCGGCGGGCGACAGCCGGTCGCGATAATGCCGTTCCACCCACGCCACCAGCCGGGCATGCAGCGCAGCGGTCAGGAGAACGCCCTGGTGCATCGCCGCCGCCTGCGCATCGGTAAGCACCACCCGCAGGCGCAGGCAGGCCGGGCCGCCGCCGTTGCGCATGCTCTGGCGCAGGTCGAAGGACAGCAGTTCGTCGATCGGCCCGCCGCTGTCGAGCAGCGTCCTGAGGTAAGCGGCGACCGCCGCGTTCTCTTCACATTCGCGCGGTATCACCAGCGTCATGCCGCCGTCGGCGCGCGACAGCAACTGGCTGTTGAACAAGTAGCTGCCGACCGCATCGGCAACCGATACCGCGCTGGCCGGCACCCGTACCGGCTGCAGCGCGGCGCCGAGCGGCGCGATCGCCGCGTGCAGGCGGGCCAGGCTGCCGGCCTCGTCGGCGAACGCCGCCTCGTGATAGAACAGCACGCGGCCGTTGGTCACCGAAATCACGTCGTTGTGAAACACGCCCTGGTCGATCACCTCCGGATTCTGATGCAGGTGCACTACCCGTTCGGGGGCCAGCAGATGACGGCGGGCGATCGCCTGTCCGGCCTCTAAGGTTTGCCGCGCCGGGAAGCGCGACGGCGCACCGACGCTGGCGTCGAATTCCGAGCGGCCGTAGACGAACAGCTCGACGCCGGGCGTGCCGTGATCGGCGCACAGGCGGCCGTGGTTGGCGGCGCCCTCGTCGCCGAATGCGGGCGTGCCGGGCAAGGCCGCATGCACCGCGAAGTGCGCCGGGTCGGAAAAGATCGCTTGCAGGGTGCGCAGGGTCTGCCGGTGTTCTCGCGAGCGATGCAGCTTGCTGTTGAGGTTGGCAACCGTGAAGTGCGTGCGGCCGTCGGCAGTGTCGGCAGCCGGACTGACGGTGGCTGCATTTGCCGTCCACATCGGCGAAGCGGACCAGGCAGCGGCCAGCAGCACCGGCGCTTCGCGTTGCGCCTTTGCCAGCAGGTCGGCATCGGTACCGTAAAAGCCGGCAGCGCGCAGCAGTCCGAAGTCAGGACGCTTCTGCGGCGGCAGCAGTGCCTGCGCAAAGCCGCGCTGCGCCAGTGCATGCATCTTCGCCAGTCCCTGCAGCGCGGCGGCGCGTGGATTGGCGATGCTGTTGCTGTTGGAGGCCGAGGCCACGTTTCCGAACGACAGGCCGGCGTGGTTGTGCGTTGGCCCGACCAGGCCGTCGAAGTTGAATTCGCGCGCGCTCACGAGGCCGCCGTGGCCGCGGACGGGAATGTGAACCCTGGAGACAACTGCGCCGGCATCGCCAGCACCGCCGATTCAATCGACGCCACCGGATAGGCGCAATAATCGGCGGCGTAATAGGCGCTCGGCCGGTGGTTGCCGGACTTGCCGATGCCGCCAAAAGGCGCGCTGCTGGCGGCGCCCGTGGTCGGCCGGTTCCAGTTGACGACACCGGCCCGCGCTTTTTCCTGGAACTGCTGCCAGAGCGCAGGGTCGTCGCACAGCAGGCCGGCGGCCAGGCCATATTCGGTGGCGTTGGCGGCCGCGATCGCAGCGGCGAAATCGGCCACCCGAACGATCTGCAGCAGCGGCCCGAAGAGTTCGTCGTCGGGCAGGTCGCACAGGCCGGTGACGTCGATCAGGCCGGGGCTCAGCAGTCCGGTGGCGGGCGCCAGGTGGCGCATCGGCAGGACCGGCCTGCCGCCACGTGCGATCAGGTCCGATTGCGCCTCCAGCAGCGAACGGGCGATCGCCGCCGAGACCACCGGCCCCATGAAGGGCGCCGGCGTCTGGTTTCCCGGACCAACCAGCAGTGTACGGGTCGTTGCAGTAAGCCGCGTCAGGAAGGCCATGCCCTGCGCACTGTTTTCAACGATCAGGCGGCGCGCGCAAGTGCAGCGCTGGCCGGCGCTGACGAACGCCGAAAGAATCGTGTGATGCACCGCCGCATCGATATTGGCGACGTTCCAGACGACCAGGGCGTTGTTGCCACCCATTTCGAGCGCCAGCAGCTTGCCGGGTTGCCCCGCGAACTGCCGGTGCAGGATGACGCCGGTGCGGTAACTGCCGGTGAACAGGATGCCGTCAAGCTGGCGACTGGCCGCGAGAGTCGCGCCGGTATCGCGACCACCGTTGACCAGGTTTATCACGCCGGGCGGCAGACCCGCGCGCTCCCACAATGCGACAGTCGAAATCGCCGTGCCGGGCGCGTACTCGCTCGGCTTGAAGACGATCGTATTGCCCGCCAAAAGCGCCGGCACGATATGCCCGTTCGGCAGGTGGCCCGGAAAGTTGTACGGTCCGAACACGGCCATCACGCCGTGCGGCCGGTGGCGCAGGACGCTGGCGCCGTCCGCTGCCGGCGCCTGCGATTGCGCGGCGCGTGCCGCCTGCGCCTGGACCGAGATCGCGATCTTGGCTGCCATCGAGCCGACCTCGCCGCGCGCCTCCCAGAGGGGCTTGCCGACTTCGCCGCTGATGGTCTGAGCCAGGTGTTCGGTGTTGTCGATCAGAAGCTGGCGAAAGCGCTCGGCGATGGCGATTCGCTCCGACAGTGGCGTGGCGGCCCAAGCGGGAAAGGCATCGCGCGCAGCCTGGCAGGCACCCTCGATCTCGGCGCGGCCAGCGGTCACGCCGCGCCAGGTGACGCTGCCGCTGGCGGGGTCGACGACCCGCAATGGCGCGCCCTGGCCCAGGAGCCATTTTCCAGCGATGAAATGATTATGGACTGACATGTTTTTTTGGGCTCAGTGACATGATGCGGACCTGGTCGCCTGGTGCAGACGACAGGGACTGGCATTGGGCGGGCGTGCAGTGCACCGCTGTATTTTCCGGAGGGCCAGCCGCGACGATCACGCGAAAGTTTTCCAGCGAAGTGGTCGACACCAGCAAGGGATTGGCGATCGTCGCCGGCATTGCAACCACATCGCCCGGCGCCAGCATCGACAGCACGCTCTCCCGCGCCGCCCGCAAGTCGGCAACCCGCGCCTGCAGCACCGGACCGGCGTCGAAAATATCCACATAGCCGGCGTAATACATGCCTTCCTGCTCCAGCAAGTGGCGCGCTGGTGCGGTGTCGACATGGACCCGGCCGATGACCTCCTGCGCCTCGCGCGGCAGATAGGCGACATAGAGCGGATGGCGCGGCATCAGTTCGGCGATGAAGGATTTCTTGCCGAGGCTGCTGAGGTCGTCGGCGCGCTTGAAATCCATCTGGAAAAAATGCCGTCCGAGGTTCTCCCAGAAAGGCGATACGCCGTCCTCGCGCTGGTACCCACGCATCTCGGCGATCACCGTCTGCGGGAACAGTTCGGGAAACTGCGCCATGAACAGCAACCGGCTTTTCGAAAGCAGCTTGCCGTTGGCGCCGTTGCGGTAGGCCGGATGCAGGAACAGCGAGCACAATTCGGCGGTACCGGTCAGATCATTCGACAGGTACAGGGTTTCCATGCGCGAGAAGATCCCGAGCTCGATGCTCGAATGGACCAGCGCGCCAATCCGGTAATTGTAGAAAGGCTCGTGCAGGCCGACCGCGCCCTTGATCGCGCAGACACCGACGATGCGGCCATTGCCGGTGTCTTCCATGACGAACAGGTAGTCCCGCTCGTCCGGCGCAATGGTGCCGGCAAACGAGGCGCACGCGGTGTCGATCCGGCCGCCGAGCATGCGCAGATCGGCCTTGAGCGTGGTCATGCCGTCGCCGACCAATGCAGCCAGATCCATGAGGCCATCCAGATCGGATTGTCTTACCGCACGTACTACCAGCATGGTGTGTCTTTCAGACTGCGGTACGCGGCGTCTGCCGCGGCCCGAATGTTCAAATCCAGCGGGCTATTGTCAGGCAAACGTTTTTCAAAACCAACATTCTTTGCAAAAATAATCTGTCCTTTCGGGCACGGAGAAATGGCCATCCAGCGCAGTGGCCACGCGCATTGACGAAAAGATTCAAAATTTTTATGACTATTAGTATAGTTCGCGCATAATTACTTGGTGAAAACTATCTTTTACCGACTCGTATCCCGTTTGCGGCAGCGACTCCCGTTGGCCGAGCCAGCATATCTAATAGGAGCGCTGGTGCTGGCACTTTGTATCGGCCTCATCGGCATCAACCTGGACCATGCCAACACGGCGCGCGAGCAGGCCATCACCGCAGCGCAGGCATCGCTTGTCAACGTCGCACAATCGGTTGCCGCCCATGCCAGCGACACGCTTTATCTTTGTGACACGCTTGCGACGTCGCTTGCGCAGGAATTCGAAACCTACGGCACCACACCGGAGATGGTGTTGCGGCTTGCCCGCATTGCAGCGTTGCGCATGGCCGATCTGCCGATGGTCTTGAACGTCGTTGCGATCGATGCACAAGCAGCGCCGCTGTTTAGCATTCGGCCGAGTGCGGCCCTACAGGCGCAATTGCTCACCCGCGAATTTTTTACTTTTCATCGCGACAATGCGGATCGCGCAATCCACATCTCGCGTCCGATCCGGATGATTTCCCAGGGGCGTTGGCTGGTCACGGTGTCGCGTCGCATCAGTCGCGCCGATGGCAGCTTTGCCGGTGTCGTCGCAGCGTCGGTCGACCTGCATTACTTCGAGCAGTTCTATCAGGACCTCACGCGGGGTGGCGAGGACAGCGTCGGGCTCTATTACGCCGACGGCACGCCGCTCGCCGAGAACCGGCCGAAAGGCGCTTCGTCTGATATGCCCAATCGTCTGATGACAGAAGCCGTGCCTGACCAATCCCAACGGACGTGGAGCACGATCGATGCCACCGGAACCGCAGTGCCCCGGCTGCATGCCTTTTCCCGGACAGAACGTTACAACCAGATCGCCATTGCCTCCATGCCGCTCACCCTGGTACTGTCCGAGCGAAGGGCATCGGGCCGGGTGGCGCTGATTTCGGCGGCAATCACGGCAATCCTGCTGGGCATCCTTGGCCTGATCCTGTTCAATGAAGTGCGCAGCCGGCAGTCGGTGGAAAGCGCGATGCAGGAAAGCGAAACCCGCTTCGGCCTGATGATCGACGGCCTCGAGGATTACGCGATCTTCATGCGCGATCCGGATGGTCTGATCAAGACATGGAATTCCGGTGCGCAGCGCATGACGGGATTTTCTGCGGATGAGATCATCGGCACCGCCGGAGCCGCCTTCTACTGCGACAAGGAGGCCGCCATGTCGGATTACAAGACCGCCATGGCGATCGCGAAACAGGACGGCCGCGCGGAACACGAAGGGTGGCGCGTACGCAAGGATGGCCGGCGCTTCCTGGTCCACGCGATCACCACGCCGCTCTACGACAGCAGCGGCGTACTCTACGGCTACCTGAAGATCCTGCGCGACATCACGGCCAGCAAACAGCTGGCCGCCGAAATGACGGCCAGTGAATTCCTCTGGAAAAACGCGATTGAAGGTGCGGGTGGCGGCGTCTGGGATCTCAATGATCAGGAAGGAACGATTCAGGTTTCGCGGAACCTGATGGTCATGCTGGGCTACGGCGACGCGGAAATGCCCGCCGGCCCGATACCGTGGATTAACGGGATCAACCGGGATGATCTGCCCCGCGTGCAGGCCGCGCTCGACGACCACCGCCAGGGCCGGACACCCTATTACTCCTGCGAGCACCGCATGCGATGCAAGGACGGCTCCATGAAGTGGATGCTCGCCCGTGGCCTGGTGGTCAGCCGGGACGCGGCGGGAAAATCGTTAAGGATCATCGGCACCCAAAGCGATATTTCACATCTGAAATCGATCGAACAGCGCCTGAACGAACAGAACGCGCTGGTCATGAAACAGAACGCGCAGCTGTTGCAGGCCAGCCGGTTCAAATCGGAATTCCTGGCCAACATGTCGCATGAATTGCGCACACCGCTCAACGCCGTATTGGGCTTTACCGGCACCATCCTGATGGAGCTTCCCGGTCCGCTCAACACCGCCCAGAAAAATCAGTTGCAGATCGTGCGCTCGAGCGCCAATCACCTGCTGGCGCTGATCAACGAGATTCTCGACCTCGCGAAGATCGAAGCCGGCGCCTCCGATATCGCGTTCCGTGCGACTTGCTGCCAGGACGTGATCGCCGATGTGACGAAATCGCTCATGCCGCTCGCGACCCAGAAGCAGATCGCGATCGACCTCGAGATGCAGGAAGCGCCGATCGAAATCCGCACCGACGACGGTCTCCTGAAAAAGATACTGATCAACCTGATCGGAAACGCCATCAAGTTCACCGAAAACGGCCACGTCACCGTCAGGCTGCGCCATTTGACGGACCTGGTCGGTGGTCTCACGACGATCGATGTGATCGACACCGGCATCGGCATCCGTGAAGAAGACCTGGACAAGCTGTTCCTGCCGTTCTCGCAAATCGAAACCGGCCTGTCGCGCCGCTTCGAGGGCACCGGTCTTGGCCTGAACGTCAGCAAGAAATATGCGGATCTGATCGGCGCGACACTGACCGTCACCAGTGACTACGGCCAGGGGAGCACGTTTTCAGTCAGTATTCCAGAAGTCGAACAAGCCGCCTGAGGGCGCATTCGCCGATCCCCTCGGTTCGAGCCCACCCGGCGGCGGATTTTTGACGATTCCAGATCCCTGCCTTGCCCCGCTGGACGGACGCCCGTTCCAGCCATCCCGATTACAACGCAAGGTGTACAAGTTGTTCAAACTGCTTGTGCAGCAGCCACCGGCTGCCTTACGATGCTTCTAGGCATTACTGAAAACTGGCGAACCAGTCGGTGTCTGTCGCCGACAATCTTTTCGCGCCACGGTAGCAAACGCGGCGCGCCACCCGATCAGCGTGGGAATCCAAAACAATGAAAACAGTGCAGCAGGAAATCGACGAACGCTCCAATCTCACCAGCAGCAACATGTTCGAGCTGCTCTTGTTCCGCCTCGGTGAGAGCGCCCATTCGTCGGTGCGGGAGCTGTATGGCATCAATGTCTTCAAGGTGCGGGAGCTGCTCGAAATGCCGAAGATCACCGAGGTCGCCGGCATCAAGTCGCCGATGCTCGGCGTGACCAACGTGCGTGGCCAGATCGTGCCGGTGATCGATCTCGCCGCGGCGGTCGGATGCAAGCCGGTCAACGGCCACCGGATACTGATGATTACCGAATACGCTCGCTCGACCCAGGCCTTCGCGGTCGAGGATGTGGACGAGATCGTGCGCCTGGACTGGAGCCAGGTGCTCTCGGCGGAAGGGTCTGCCGGCGGCGCGGGGATGGTCACCAGCATCGCCCGGCTCGACGGCGACCGTGACAGCAGCCGCCTGGCGCAGGTACTCGATGTCGAGCAGATCCTGCGCGACGTGATGCCATCGAGCCAGCCGGACGTCGATGCCGCCACCATCGGTGCGCCGGTGATGCTGCCGCCTGGCACCCAGATCCTGGCGGCCGACGACTCCAACCTCGCGCGCCGGCTGATCGAGGAAGGACTCAGCGCGATGGGCCTGCCCTTCACGATGACCAAGACTGGCAAGGAAGCCTGGGAGACGCTGCAGAAGATCGCCGATGCGGCCATCGCCGAAGGCCTGACCGCGAAGGACAAGATCGCCCTGGTGCTGACCGACCTGGAAATGCCGGAAATGGACGGCTTCACCCTCACCCGCAACATCAAGAACGATCCGCGCTTCAAGGCGATTCCGGTGGTGATTCACTCCTCCCTGACCGGCTCGACCAACGAGGAACATGTGCGCAGCGTCGGCGCGGATGCCTATGTCGCCAAGTTTGTCGCGGCTGAACTCGCCGAGACCATCCGCAAGGTACTGAGCACGGTGGCACGGTGAGCGAAGCGACACCGATGGCGACGGTGGCGCGCCATCACGCATTCTGGCCGGCGAGTCATCCGAAAAACCTTTCAGTGCCCGAGACGAATGTGTTCTACAACGTCGAGGTGTCAGCAGCGCGCTATCCGGACAAACCGGCGATCGTTTTCTACGACACGGTGATCAGCTTCGCGTCCTTCAAGGCCGAAGCAGAAAAGATCGCCGGCTTCCTGCAGCAGCAATGCCAGGTCAAGGCGGGCGACCGGGTACTGCTGTACATGCAGAACAGCCCGCAATTCGTACTGGCGTATTACGGCATCCTGCGCGCCAATGCCGTGGTGGTGCCGGTCAACCCGATGAACATGACGACCGAGCTGCGGCACTACGTCCGCGACACGGGCGCGACCACCGCACTGGTGGCGCAGGACCTGTACGCGCAGGTAGCGCCGCTGCTGCAGGATGGCCTGAAGCACCTCATCGTGGCGGCCTATTCGGATTACGTGAGGGACGTGGAGGCGACCGGGGCGCACCGCTTGCCGGAGACCGTCGCCGCGCCACGCGCCGACATTGCCGGTCCCGGCGTGACGCTGTGGAGCACGATGCTGGCGCAGTCACTGGCGCCCGGGCCGCTGACCGCCGGACCGGACGACCTTTGCGTGATGCCCTACACATCCGGCACGACTGGCAATCCGAAAGGCTGCATGCACACCCATCGCGGCGTCATGTACAGCATCGTCGCCAGCATGCAGTGGTTCGGCACGCAGCAGGATGCGGTGATCCTGTCGACACTGCCGTTCTTTCATGTCACTGGCATGCAGGGCAGCATGAACGGCCCGCTCTACACCGGCAGCACCATGGTGATCCTGCCGCGCTGGGACCGCGAGGCGGCCGCGCAGGCGATCACGCGCCACCGCGTCACCAGCGTGCAATTGATTGCAGCAATGGTGGTCGACCTGCTGTCGCATCCGCAGATCGGCGACTTCGATCTATCCAGTCTCACCTGCATCCGCGGCGGCGGCGCGGCGATGCCGGAAGCCGTCGCCCAGAAGATGCGCGACCTGCTCGGCCTCCAATACGTCGAGGGCTACGGCATGTCAGAGACCATGGCCGCGACCCACATCAATCCGACCGCGCGCCCCAAAAAGCAATGTCTCGGCATGCCGCTCTACGATGTCGATGCGCGGGTGGTTGATCCGGTGACCCTCGCCGAAGTGGCGCAAGGAGAAACCGGCGAAGTGGTGGTCAATGCCCCCAACGTCATGCGCGGCTACTGGAACAACCCGCAAGCCGATGCCGCTGCCTTCATCGACATCGACGGCAAGCGCTTCCTGCGCACCGGCGACCTGGCGATGGTCGACCAGGATGGCTACTATTTCATGGTCGACCGGCTCAAGCGGATGATCAATGCCTCCGGCTACAAAGTCTGGCCGGCGGAAGTCGAGTCGCTTCTGTATGCGCATCCGGCGATTCGCGAAGCCTGCGTGATCGCCGCCAGCGACGCCAGGCGCGGCGAGACGGTCAAGGCCCTGGTGGTGCTCAAGGACGGCATGCAGGACCAGGTGACGACAGCCCAGGTCCTCGACTGGGCGCATGCCAACATGGCGGCCTACAAGGCGCCGCGCATCATTGTGTTCGTCGAGTCGCTGCCGAAATCGCCCTCCGGAAAAGTCATGTGGCGCGAACTGCAGGAATGCGAGAACGCCGCCAGCGTCGCAGCAGCCACGGCGACGCCGACCAACTGAGGTTCTTCATACGGTCGCCACCGGTGTCACCGGTGAGCCGACCGCGCCCGGCAGGCGCAGCGGCGGCGCGGTCAGCATGAAGCGGCTGCGGCCATGCGCATGCAGCCAGTCGGCCAGATCACGCAGATACCAGAGTTCGCCGAGCGGCACGCCGAGCTTGAACAGGCAGTGGTGGTGCAATGGCAGCACGGATTTCTTGCCGGTCATCGCGACCGCCGGATAGGCTTCCACCGCGTAGTTGTCAGCTACCAGCGCACTGATGCCGCTGTCGGTAATCCACTGCAGCAGGCGCGCATCGCGCCCGTCGAGGACCGCGCAGGCGCCGTGCAGCACCTTGGGATCCGGCGTGCCGTTCATCGCCACCACCAGTTCGGCAAAGCCGGTGCGCAGCACCAGCATGTCACCCTCTTCGATCATCACGTGATCGGCCGCCATGACGCTCTGCAGTTCGTCGAAACCCACCAGCTGGCGCGCATTACCGAAATGCCGGTGCAGGTCCACCAGCACGCCACGGCCCTGCACGCCGTGCGCGGCCATGTGTTCGATACCGAGCGCGCTGGCAAACGACAGGTGCGGGCCGACGCCATCGCAATCATGGTCGTGGCCGTCGTCGCCGTATTCGAGCGGCCCGCTGATGTCGGGTCCGGCGCGATAGCCGTTGTAGTAGACCATCTCCGCCACCCCATCGCCGTCGGCATCGAAGCGCGCGCCGACGTGCGCCAGCGCATCCCATTGCGTCGAGTACTGCAGTGACAGCAGCACCTGGTCGTCGGAGATGATGTCGATGCTGTCGGCGTCGAGCCGCGACATCGGAAAATTCAGCATCGGCTGGTCGTCGCGGTAGGTCGGCTTCAGGCGCGGCGGGTTGCGTCGGGGATTGAGCAGGTTCCCGCCTGGCAGATCGAGCGGCAGCGACAGGCAAAAGCTGCTGCCGTCGCGGATTTCGGCGGCGCCCTTGCGCACCTGCTCCCGGCCGATCAGGTTGATGCGGCCCAGCTGATCGTCGGGACCGAAGTCGCCCCAGGTCGATCCGGGAGGGCGGTTCTGCCAGCGCATGTTGTGTCCTTTTACGGGTGGAGGAAGCGGAAGGGGCAGCGCCCTCGGCACGTCCTTTCGCCCCCGACGCTAACGCACCGTTTGCTTTAACGTCAAGTCATTTGGTACTGGCCTCAATGATGCCGTGCGTGGCGCACCACCCCCATCGCGCGCGTCAGGACATGCGACGTCCAGCCGTGTTTGCGGCGTGCCACCGCCAGCAGCCGATGGTGCAGGCTATGGCTGCAATCGGTCAGCGCGTGCCTGACCGCCACGTGCGCATGCAGCAGAAATTGCCGGTACGAGCGGTACAGGACGATCTGGTCGAGGTCATGATGGGTGCCCAGCAGCCGGTATTTGTACGCGTAGCGCCCCCACAGGAAGTGGTAGGCGAGGCCATGGCGCTCGATGCACTTGCAGATCGTCAGATAACAGCACAGGGTGCCGAGCCGGTACGTATCGTATTGCGCATCATGCGCGATGACTTCCATGAAGTAGTCGTCGCCGACCCGGTAATTGACCGTACCGGCGCAGATCCTGCCGTCGATGGTGGAGACGACCACGAAACCAAGTTCGCGCGCCAGGCTGAACAGCTGCGCAGTGCGGGTCGCATCGTTGCTGGATTTCTTGCGCTTGCCGGCCATGCGTTCGCGATTCAGGCCGGCCAGGACTTCTATCTGCTCGCAGGTAATCTGGTCGCCCTCGTAGACGGTGCACGCAAACCCGGGAAAGCGACGCTGGAGTTTTTTCAGGTAGCGATTGATGTAGGTCCGGGTCGCCTTGCCGAGCAATGCATTGTAGGCGGCGACGGTCGCCGGCAGCGTCAGGACAATATCCTCCGAACGGTGGTATTGCTGCACAGGCAAACCCTTGGGCAGCGCGACGCGCTGGGTGCCAAGATCGATCACATGGAAATTCACCACTTGCGCTGCCGGAAATTCCTGGAATATATACGCCGTGAATGTCCGGATTTCTTCGGGCTCAAGTGCGACCACTTCATTGAGGACGTGCACCTGATCTGCTTCGAGCCGGAACAGCAGCACCGCAACGGCGACGCCATCGACCCGCCGCACGTAGGTGCTCACCGCTTGCTGAAGCTGGCCGGCTACCCGTAACTTCGGCAGCGATGCATACAGGTTATGGTAAAGCCGCTGCAACTCGGTTGCCGCGAATGGCGGGATCTGCCCGCGAAAACATTCGACCGTCAGCTGATTTCCAGACATGGCATTTCCTTTCCAGATAGCGTAATTGGTTTCCCGCTCGTCGGAGCCGGGTTTGCCGAGACTGACGGAGTATCATTTCAGGTTAGGTGAATTTGCTCTGCCGCAGTGCACCCATGCGACGCGACTTGGGCATGATCAAGATGACATGGCGTCCGACGGGCAATCGTGCTGGTGTGTGGGGGAGCGCACAGAAATACATTTCCCGCATCTCTAGACTGCGAGAAACTCTCGCGAGGTCGCCCCTATCCTGAATTCCCGAGACTCCTCAGATTGAAAGTTCAAGATGGTGCAGGACATGCAAGTCGACATGCGCAATGGCGGACCACGATCCGTGCAGGCGCCGGAATTTGCCCACGTGGCGGTAATGTGCCCCGCGGAGGCGCAGCCCGGCCCGTGGGGTACCGGCGCGGCCGCAGCCGTCGCTGCGGCACTGCAGTCCGACGCTCTGGTGCACTTCGTCTATTTTCCGATTGCCTACGCGAGCGAGACTGCCGGCAACCAGATTACCGCGGCCTTCGGCGGCATCGAGCGGCAATCGGACATCGATCGCTTCGATGCCGTATTGATCATCGGTGGTCCCCACGTCGAAATCGGGCCCGACCTGATGCATCGCGTTCTCGCGCCATGCATTGCCGGCACAACGATCCCGGTACTGACGGCGCTTGGCCCTGACGATGCCGCCACCCTGCTCGGCGATGTTGCCTTCCGTGTGTTTGCCGATCCCTGCAGCCTGGCAACGTGGATATCGGAGGCGGTGCGCGGCAAGCGCGCTGCATGCGAAACAGTGATCGCCGAAATCCGGTCGCTCGCGCAGTTTTTGGTAACGGAACATATCGTCGAAGCAAAAATTCTGATGGCATCGGTCATGCGCCCGGCCGTCGAGCGGCATTTCGCCGCATACGCCGTGCAAGGTGCGGAATCGCGCCGCAAGCTGGAACACATCGCCGAAACGTTGCGCAGACGGATGCACTGCGAGATCGTTTCGGCAGCGACAGCGCAGCAAAGGATCGGCGCAGGATTGGCGACTCTCGCGCACCGGCGCAACCGAAAAATTGCTGGCGCCCTGTGGCGGTTGCGGCTGGGGGTCCTGTGCGTATTGCTTTGCGTGCTCGGGCTGTCATGGTATTTCACGACGCCGGCCGTGAGCGTGTTCTGCAGCGGCTGCGCCCTGGTCCTGCTGAGCGCAATCTATGCTTCGTTAGGCAACCGTATTGCAGCCCAACCCATCACTCTCGGAAAAACAAATGAATGATCAGACCGCATCGGCAATCAGCCGCGCACGCCTGGATGCTTCGGACGAACATGACATGCTCAACGCGCTGTTGCTGCGTCTCGAGCATTCCGACAATCTCTCGCTGGACGAGCTCGATGCCATCATCCTGCAAGCCGATGCGGCGTACCGCAACCGCCTGGCGCGCCTGGAGCGCACGCGGCAATTGATCGACCGACTCGGCAAGCCAAGCTAGCAATGCCAGCCAACGCCCCAAATGCGCAAGTGCACCAGCGCCTCGGCGCACTCGCGACTGCGGCAGCGATGGCAGTGATCGTGGTGTGCGGCGCCGCGTTGGCGGTGTTGACCGGACTGCTGGATCTGCCCCCGGGCTTGCGGCGGGACGCCGCTGTACCGCTCGTGAGGCCTGCCGCCTTGCCGTTCTCGCCGTCCGTGGTCGCAGCGCAATCCCGACCCGATGCAAGCCCGAATGCTCGACCGCCTGTGGACGTCGTACCGCCCGAGACGATCGAGCCTGCCAGTACTGCGCAGGCCGCGACCGTCCAGCGTCGTACCGCACCCCATCTCGCCGCGACTACCGCCCCACGCCACCCGGCAACGCGCCGCCCGATGGGCGTGAACAGGCCTGCCAGCCACGCCAAGACCCGCGAGCAAGTTGCCGCCGAAGTGATTCGCTCGAAACGGGATGGTACCTATCCCGCCGATAACGACATCTATCATTGACGCGCCGGTCTGGCGCATGCCTGAACAGCGTCGTCAATTATCGCCTCCCCCAAGAGCGTTGCTGACCCCCTCCATAATTCCCGTTAGAAATATTTTTT
>JACMOV010000108.1 GCA_014377845.1 Herminiimonas sp. | reverse complement strand
GGCCTGACCGCCGGCCAGGCCGTGGTCTGGTATACCGGTCAGTTCTACGCGCTGTTCTTCCTGACCCAGACCCTCAAGGTCGACGGCGCCACTGCCAACATCCTGATCGCCCTGGGGCTCCTGATCGGCACGCCGTTCTTCCTGGTCTTCGGCAGCCTGTCCGACAGGATCGGCCGCAAGATGATCATCATGGCCGGTTGCCTGATCGCGGCACTGACTTACTTCCCGATCTTCCAGGGCCTGACTCACTTCGCCAATCCGGCGCTTGAAAAAGCCCTGATCAGCGCGCCGGTGGTGGTCACCGCAGATCCGGCAAAGTGCCAGTTCCTGTTCAACCCGACCGGCACCAAGAAGTTCACGTCGTCGTGCGACATCGCCCGTACCGTGCTGGCAAACGCTTCGGTGAACTATTCCAACGAAGCGGCGCCTGCCGGGACGGTTGCCTCGATCAAGATCGGCGACAAGGTCATCGCAGGCTATGATGCAACCGGCCTGGCGAAGGACGATGCGGCTGCAAAGGACAAGGCATTCAAGAAGGAACTGGGCGACGCGATCAAGGCGGCCGGCTATCCGACGAAGGCCGATCCTGAACAGATGAACAAGCCGATGGTCCTGCTGCTGCTGGTCATCCTGGTGATCTACGTGACCATGGTCTACGGTCCGATCGCGGCCATGCTTGTCGAGATGTTCCCGACCCGTATCCGCTACACCTCGATGTCGCTGCCGTATCACATCGGTAACGGCTGGTTCGGCGGCTTGCTGCCAACCACCGCCTTTGCTCTGGTGGCCTACAAGGGCGACATCTACTACGGTCTGTGGTATCCGATCGTGATTGCCCTCGGCACCTTCGTCATCGGCATGTTGTTCGTCAAGGAGACGAAGGACAACGACATCTATGCCGCCGATTTCCATGTCTGACCTGTATTGACCCCGTGCGGCGCACATGCGCTCCACGGTTCACGAAAGCCGCCAGGCAGTTTGCTGGCGGCTTTTTCATGTCACGCAGTGAAATTCCAGCGATGCGGTTCTGCCTGGCAGATAATTCGCGCATTCCCTTTAAATACCAGTTGGCGATGCTGTCCAAAGAGCAGACAATTTGATATTGTCGAGGCGATAAGACTTGCGTCTAGTCAATTATTTTTTTCGATACGGTAATCCATTCAAAAATGACGAACATGAGCGCACCGCAGGACGGCCAGCAGGCCCCATCAAATCCCTCCGCGCGCAGGCTCGGCACGCCATTGTCTCCCTCCGCGACGCGGATCATGCTGCTGGGCTCCGGCGAACTCGGCAAGGAAGTCATCATCTCGCTGCAGCGACTCGGGATCGAGGTCATCGCGGTCGATCGCTACGCCGATGCGCCGGGTCACCAGGTCGCGCACCGTGCGCATGTGATCGACATGACCGACGGCGCTGCGCTGACCGCCTTGATCGATTTGGAGCAACCGCACCTGGTCGTTCCTGAAATCGAGGCGATCGCCACCGAAACCCTGATGACCCTCGAACAAGCCGGCCGCGTCACCGTGATTCCTACCGCCCGCGCCGCCTGGCTGACGATGAACCGGGAAGGCATCCGCCGTCTCGCCGCCGAAGAGCTCGGAATCGCCACTTCGCCCTATCGCTTCGCCAACAGCCTGGCCGAGTTGCAGGCCGCGTGTACCGAGATCGGCTTTCCCTGCGTGGTCAAGCCGGTCATGTCCTCATCGGGCAAGGGCCAGTCCAAGCTCGACAGCGTCGCCGATGTCGATGCTGCCTGGTCCTACGCCGCCGCCGGCGCGCGCGCCAATGCCGGCCGCGTGATCGTCGAAGGTTTCATCGACTTCGATTACGAAATCACCCTGTTGACCGTGCGAGCACTGGATGCCAACGGCAAGCCGGCCACGCATTTTTGCGAACCGGTGGGGCATCTGCAGGTACACGGTGATTACGTCGAATCCTGGCAGCCGCATCCGATGCATCCGCAGGCGCTGGAACGGGCGCGCGACATCGCCAGAAAGGTGACCGACAACCTCGGCGGTCTCGGCCTGTTCGGCGTCGAACTGTTCGTGCGCGACGACATGGTCTGGTTTTCCGAAGTCAGCCCGCGGCCGCACGATACCGGCATGGTCACCATGGCCACCCAGATGCAGAGCGAATTCGAACTGCATGCCAAGGCGATTCTCGGCCTGCCGGTCGACGTCCGCCTGCGCGGGCCGGGCGCCTCGGCAGTGATCTATGGCCAGCACGATGCGCGCGGGATTGCCTTCGAAGGCGTGGCGCAAGCCCTGTCCCTGCCGGGCGTCGACATCCGCCTGTTCGGCAAACCTGAATCCTTCGCCCGCCGCCGCATGGGCGTGGCGCTGGCCGCGGCCGATACGGTGGAAGAGGCGCGCGCGCTTGCAAAGCAGGCTGCGGCATGCGTACGGCCAGTGCGGGACGCATCGTGAAATTGCCAGCCACCACGCTCGGACCGGAAGTGAGGGGCATGTAACCGATATGGTCTTTCGCAGCAGGGATTTCGATAACGGCTATCCGATCTTTCGATTGGTGACGCTGTTCCTGTACACCACCCTGCTCCTGCATCTCGCACTGGCCGGTTTCGGACCGCGCGCTTCGCTGTCGGCCAAGAGCCTGGTGGCGCTCGGCGCCGTCATCGTACTGGTGTGCGTCGCCTTGGTACGGTCCCGCTGGCCGGCACGAATTCCGTCCACCCCGCGCCATGTACTGCTGGAGGTCACGGTGATGCTGCTGGCAGTCGTCGGGCTGACGTTGCAGCATGCCCTGCCGGTGCAGCCGTTGCCTTGGCTGATCGGCGTGGCGGGCGTGTTTCCGCTGATGTTGCGCGGCAGGACCGCCCTGCTCGTGGTCCTGGTGGTCGCCGCGATCGGCTTTGCCTTGAACATCGGCGCCGGCTCGATGCTCGACACCTCGCTGCCCCAAATGCTGACGACGGTGTTCGTCGGGATGCTGTCGATCCTGCTTTCGCGGGCATTGCGCGACAACGATGCCGCCATTGCGGAAGCCCGCATGAACAACCGGCGCTTCGATGCGATCGCCCGCGCCACGCGCCATGTATTCCTGATCACGGATGCCGATTTCCGGCTGAAGTACGCCAATCCGGCGCTGCAGGACGTGATCGGATTCGCACCCGAAGAACTGGCGCGCGGCCCGCTCGACCCGGTGGTGCATCCGGATGACGTGACGCGCCACCGCCGCAAGATGGCGGTGTTGCAGGCCACGCCGATGAGCCAGATGTTTTCGCGGCACCGCACCCGGCATCGCGATGGACATTGGGTCTGGCTGGAAACGCGCGGCTTCAACCTGCTGCACGACACCGCCATCAATGGGCTGGTATTCAGCATCGAGGACGTCTCCCCGCGCCGCGATGCCGAGCGCAAGCTGCAGGAAGAGCACGCGCTGCTGCGCGCCGTGCTCGACCTGAACCCGGCGATCATCTATGCCAAGGACAATGAGGGCCGCTTCACGATCAGCAACCGCAGCTTCCAGCACCGATTCGGCTACGGCTCGGAAGAAGAAATCCGCGGCAAGACCTCCTACGAAGTGTTTTCGAGCCTCGCCGTGACCGGCCGGCAGCGCGATGCATTCCATATGGCGGAACACTTGCACCAGCAGGATCTGGCAGTGATGGCTTCCGGTGTGGCACTCGAGGATCAGGAGCTGCATGGCCTGTGGGGCAGTGATCCTGGCAACTGGTTTTCGAGTAACAAGTACCCCTTGCGCAACGAGCAAGGTGCACCGATCGGCGTTCTGGGAATCGCCCGCGACATCACCGAGCGCAAGGAATATGAAATCCGTCTCGAGCACCAGGCGCTGCACGATGCCTTGACGGGACTGCCGAACCGGCGCTTCCTGTCGCAGACCCTGGCGGCGGCGATTGCCCACTTCGCACCGCTGCCGGATGCGCGCCGCGATGCGCAGGACAGTGCGGACCCATCGCGCCAGGTACTGCTGTTTTGCGATCTCGACTTCTTCAAGAGCATCAACGATACGCACGGTCATGATTTCGGCGACAAGTGCCTGCTTGAGTTGACCCGGCGCGTCGTGGCGGCGCTGCCGGCCAGCGATTTCATTGCGCGCTTCGGCGGTGATGAATTCGTGATCCTGGCCGAGGCCACGCTGCTTGAAGCCATCGCCAAGGCAAACCTGCTGCTGCAGACCATGTCGCAGCCGGTGGTGATCGATGCCGTTGGCGTGAAGATCGCCGTCAGCATCGGCATTGCCCTGCTCCATCGCGACCACAAGACGCCATCCGAGGTGATCCGCGATGCCGACGCCGCGATGTACCAGGCCAAGGAGCACGGCCGCAACCGGATCGAAATCTACGACGCCACGCTGCAGGACAGCACCACCAAGCGGGCACAGATGGATGTCGCGCTGCGCTTCGCCCAGGAACGCAACGAGCTGGCAATCGCCTACCAGCCGAAGGTTTCGCTGCATGACGGCAGGGTCACCGGTTTCGAACTCCTGCTGCGCTGGAACAGCCCGCAGTACGGCATGATCTCGCCGACCGAATTCATTCCGATCGCTGAGGCTTCGGGGCTGGTGGCGCCGATCGGCCTGTGGGCGCTGCAGCAGGCGTGCCGTCAGTTGAAGATCTGGCAGGAGCAATTCCCCGACAAGGCCGGCCTGACCATTGCCGTCAACGTATCGATGCGGCAGTTGCTGCATTCGACCTTTCTGTCGGAAGTCAGCCGCATTCTCGAGCGCACTGGCATCGCACCGCAGTCGATCGAACTGGAACTGACCGAAACCTCGGCCATGGCCAGTCCGATCCAGACGATCGAAAACCTGACACTTCTGAAACAGCGCGGCTTCCGCCTCGCGCTTGACGATTTCGGCACCGGCTATTCGTCGCTGGCGTATCTGCAGAAACTGCCGATCGACGTACTCAAGATCGACCAGGCATTCGTCAGCGGACTCGGCCGCAACGACAGCGATGCCGCCATCGTGCGGCTGGTGATTGCGCTGGCCCGCACCCTCAACCTGGAAACCGTCGCCGAAGGCATCGAGACGGCAGCCCACGTGGAAGAGCTGCGGCGCATGGGCTGCTTCATCGGTCAGGGCTATTTCTTCTCCCCGCCGGTGTC